>DATCPH010000103.1:0-62629 GCA_036570185.1 Candidatus Limnocylindrales bacterium
GGTGAAGACCGCGAAGAACGCATCCCCCTCGGTCGAGACCTCGACCCCGCCTCGCTCCGAGATCGCACCGCGAATCCGTCGTGCGTGTTCCTCGAGGATGAGCGGATAGGCGGCGGCGGATGCCTGGAGAAGGCGCGTCGAACCTTCGATGTCCGTGAACAGGAAGGTGACGACGCCGGTCGGCAGGGAACGCTGGTCAGTCACGCCGACAGTCTCGCACCGGCGGGGCGCTTGTGCGGCGGCGTCTCTGCCGCGCCCTTCAGGTGCGGCCGTTCAGCGGCGACGCTCGCGGAGGACGGCGAGGACGTCGGACGGCTCGACGTCGCGCTCGGTGAGCAGAACCAGGGAGTGGTACAGGAGGTCGGCGACCTCTGCGGCGAGCGCTGCGCGCGTAGCGGTCCGATCGCTCTCGGAGCGCTGCGCAGCGTCGTCGTCCTTGGCGGCCATCAGGACCTCCGTCGCCTCTTCGACCACCTTTCGCCCGGCGGCATCCACCCCGCCGTTCAGGAGCTCGGCGGTGTAGGAACCCGCCGGCCGGTTGAAGGCGCGGTCGTGGATGGTGCGCCACAGCGTGTCGAGCTCGCTGAAGCTCGCGTCGCCTCGCTGCGCCTCGCCATCGACGGGGTCGAAACAACTTCTCGTTCCCCGATGGCACGTCGGACCCGCCGGCTGGACGCGCGCCAGGACGGCATCGGAATCGCAGTCGACGGCGAGGTCGACGACTCGAAGCTCGTTGCCACTCGTCTCGCCCTTCCGCCAGAGGCGGTCGCGTGAGCGAGAGTGGAAGTGCACGAGTCCGGTCGCGACCGTCGCCGCCAGGGCCTCCGCATCGGCGTAACCGACCATCAGGACACGCCCGTCCCCGGCGTCCTGGGCAACTATCGGGACGAGGCCGTCCGGGCCGAAGCGGACCGTGTCGACGTCGATCGCCGCCCCAGCGCTTGTCATGCTGCCGCCTCGATCGCCCGCACCGCGAGCCCCGCGGCGGCCATGGCCGCCTTTACGTCGGCGATCGCGTGCAATCGGCGATGGAAGACCGATGCCGCGAGCACCGCGTCGGCGCCGCCATCGCGAATGGCTGCCACGAAGTCGGCGGGCCCGGCCGCGCCCCCCGAGGCGATCACCGGCACGTCGACCTGCGACGTGATCGCGCGCAGCAGCTCGACATCGAACCCGGTCTGGGTTCCGTCGCGATCGATCGAGGTGACGAGGAGCTCGCCAGCTCCGAGCTCGACCGCTCGTGCCGCCCACACCACGGCATCGAGATCGACCGGCACGCGACCGCCCTTCACGGCGACCTGCCACCGGCCGGCGGCGTCCTCGCGGCGGGCGTCGATGGCCACGACGACTGCCTGGCGGCCGAAGCGCCGGGCGCACGCCGAGATCAGCGACGGATCGGCGACGGCCGCAGTGTTGAGCGAAACCTTGTCGGCGCCCGCTCGAAGGACGTCGCGCATGTCGAGGCTCGATCGGACGCCCCCGCCGACCGTCAGCGGGATGAACGCTCGACGAGCGGTCCGTTCCACGACGTCGAGCAACGTTCGGCGACCCTCGGGGGCGGCGGTGATATCGAGGAAGACGATCTCATCGGCGCCTTCGGCGGCATAGCGCTCGGCCAGTTCTGCCGGATCGCCCTCGTCGACGAGGTCCACGAATCGGGTGCCCTTGACGACCCGACCTGCCGCGACGTCGAGGCATGGGATGACGCGCCGGCAGAGCATCAGACAACGCCTCCACCAGGGACGAGCGCGACGGGCGGCCGCGTGTCACGTTGAACAGGTTGACCCGGATCGCGCGCCAGGTCGCTGGCCCATCGGACGAAATTGCCCACGATTCGGAGTCCAGCGGCGCCACTCCGTTCCGGGTGGAACTGCACGCCCAGGACGTTTTCGCGCGCGACGGCCGAGACGAACCAGCGGCCGTGGTCGGTCTCGGCAAGGACGCTTGCGGCATCGCCGGCCCGCGGCCGGGCGGCGTATGAGTGCACGAAGTAGAGGTTCGCGCCGTCCGGGACGCCGTCGAAGAGCTGATGGCGCCGGCGCTGCACGACCTGGTTCCAGCCGATGTGGGGCAGGGTCGGGGCGCCCTCGAGGCGCTCAGTTCGACCGCGAAGGATCGCGAACGTCCGGGCCCCGTCCTCGTCGCTGCCCTCGAAGAGGAGTTGGAGTCCGAGGCAGATGCCGAGGTACGGCCGGCCGTCGGCGATCCAGCGCTCGATGGGTGCCGTCAGTCGCTGCCGCGCCAACCTGGCCATCGCCGGCGCCGCCGCGCCGACCCCCGGCACGATCATTGCCTCTGCGCCATCGAGGTCGGATGGCGTGCGTGCCAGGCGGACGTCGGCGCCGACGGCCGTTAGGGCCTGGCCGATGCTAGCGAGATTGCCCGCGCCGTAATCGATGACTGCGACTCGAAGCGAGAGGCCCGTGGTCATCCGGGCGAACCCTTCGTGGATGCGGGACCGGAACGACGCGGATCGGGCGCGCACGCGGCGCGGAGGGCACGGCCGATCGCCTTGAACGCCGCTTCGGCGAGGTGATGATCGTTCCGACCGCTTCCCCGGACGTGCAGCGTCGCCCCGGCCGCGCGGGCGAACGCCTCCAGCGAGTGCTCCACCAGCTGCAGCGGCAGTGCACCGACGAGCTCGCCGCGAAACGGGAGGTCGACGACTGAATACGGGCGGCCGCCGACGTCGACGATCGCGATGGCAACCGACTCATCCATCGGGACCGACGCATCGCCGAACCGGGCGATGCCGGATCGGTCGTCGAGGGCTTCAGCGAATGCCGCCCCGAGGACCAGGGCCACGTCTTCGACGGTGTGGTGAGCATCCACGTCGACGTCGCCCTTGGCCTCGATGGACAGGTCGAAGAGACCGTGATGCGCAAGCGACGCGAGGAGGTGGTCGTAGAAGCCGACCCCGGTCGTGATGTCGGTCTCGCCGGTGCCGTCCAGGGCGAGATTGACGCTGACCTCGGTCTCGCGGGTTTGGCGGGAAACGCGCGCGCGCCGGTTGCCGGTTTCGGTCACGATCGTTCGCCCGAGGAGCGTGGTCATGCGCGGACCCCCGGTCCGATTTCGCGTGCCGCCGCGATGAGGCGGTCGTTGCCGGCGGGGCCATGGACGGTCAGTCGCAGGTACGTCGCGAGGGGGCTCGCGGCCCCGAAGGTTCGCGGGACGAGGCCGCGGCGCAACAGGCCCTCGGCGGCCGCCGCCGCGCGTTCTCGACTGCCGAAGTTCGCCAGGACGAAATTCGTGACCGACGGCCCGACTCTCCAGCCCGCGGCCGCGAGGCCCTCGCTGAGGCGAGGTCGCTCGCTCGCCACGCGGGCGAGGTTCGACTCGAGGACCGCGTCGTCGAGGAGGGCTTCGGTCACGACCGTCACCGAGACCGTCGAGACCGATCCGGGCGGACGATACGGGGCGATTGCCGCGATGGTCTCGGGCACCGCCACGGCGAACCCGACGCGCAACCCAGCGAGCCCGTAGGCCTTGCTCGCCGTTCGGACGGCCACGAGTCGCGGGTAGTCGAATCGGAGACCGGCCAGGGAACGGCCCACGAATTCGGCATAGGCCTCGTCGAGCACGACGACCGGCGGCTGGCGTCCCGCAGCGCCGGCGTCGCGTGCCATCTCCGCGAGCAGGGACTCGATCGCCCCGTCGGGCTCGGCCAGGGCGGTTGGGTTGTTCGGACTGCAGAGCCAGACGAGATCGGCGCCGTTGGCGGCCGCGCGAGTGGCCTCGAGGTCCAGGGCCCAGCCCGACTCAGGGCCGAGCCTTCGAACGAGAACGACGTTGGCCCGGCGCTGTTCACTCAGGACGCGGAACATCGCGTAGGTCGGGGCCGGGACGACGGCCGTGCCGCCTGGCGGCAGAAAGGCCTTGGCCACGAGGTCCAGGATCTCGTCCGCGCCCGCGCCGACGAGGAGCTCTTCCCGATCGACGCCGTATCTGGCCGCCGCGGCGGTCACGAGCCGGCGGTAGTCGGACGGCGGGTACTCGGAAAGGGGCGTCTCAAAGCGTCCCGTCGCCAAAACGCGCGCGGCAAGGTCCGGCGGCTCGGGCGAGGTATTGAGGTCGAACCGAAGGATCTCCCCGACGGTCACGCCGTACCGGGCGGCCACCTCCTCGTCGGTGGCCTCCCAGGCGTACCCGGCCGGCGCGACGGGCGACGTGAAGGTCACTGGGGTCGGACTCATCGCGAGGTCCCGTCGGGCCCTGAGTCCACATCATCGGCCGTCTGCGACTCGGTTGCGCCCGCGTCCGCCGTCGCCCCTTCCGTGAATCGAATCTCGACTGCGGCGCGGTGAGCGGCCAGGCCCTCGGCCGTTGCGAGTGTCCCGATCGTGGACCGGAGCGTCGAAAGGCCTTCGCGGCTGATCCGCTGGACTTGGCTGAACCTGCCGTATGCCTCGACCCCCAGCGGACTCGAGGACCTGGCCAGGCCTCCGGTCGGCAGGACGTGATTGGCTCCGGTCGCGTAGTCGCCGGCCGACTCGGGCGCCCACCTCCCGACGAAGATGGAGCCGGCAGCCCGAAGTCGAGCCACGACGGGCTCGAGTGTCTCGATGTCGACCGAGAGGTGTTCGGGAGCGTACTCGTTGATGAATTCGATCGCGGCATCGACATCAGGCGCGATCACGATCCGACCGTGAACGGCCAGCGCCCGCTCGAGGATCTCGCGCCGCGGCGCGGCAGCGAGCTGGCGAGAAACCTCCGCCTCGACCCGGTCGGCGAAGAGGGCTTCCGTCGTCACGAGGATCGCCGGGGAATCGGGGCCATGTTCGGCCTGCGTGAGGAGGTCGGCCGCGACCCGCGCCGCGTCTGCCGAACCGTCGGCAAGGACCATGCCCTCCGACGGTCCTGCCGGGAGGTCGATGGCGACTTCGCCTGCGACCTCGAGCTTCGCCGCGGTGACCCACGAGTTGCCGGGCCCGACGATCCGGTCCACCGCAGCCAGCCCCTCATCGGGCAGCCCGTAGGCGAGGGCGCCGATCGCCTGGGCCCCGCCCGCGACGACGAAGGCGTCGACCTCGAGCAGCCCGGCGACCCCGACGAGGACGGGATCCAGTTGGCCGTCCGGGCCGGCCGGCGAGGCGACGATGACCCGGTCGACACCCGCCACCCTGGCCGGCACCACGGTCATGATCAGCGACGAGGGATACGCGGCCGACCCGCCGGGGACGTAGGCGCCGACTCGCGCCAGCGCGGTCCAGCGGCGCTCGATCTCGACGCCGGGCACGATCTGGGTGCGGGTGGATCGCGGAATCTGCGTCTCGGCGAACCGGCGGACGTTTGCGATCGACGCTTCGAGCGCCGCTCGAATGTCAGGTTCGAGGCGAGCGGCGGCGCCGGCGAGTTCGTCGGGCTCGAGGACCAGGCGGCCGTCGGGCAGGCCGCCGCCGAAGCGCGCATTCGCCGCTCGAACCTCGGCCGATGGGTTGCGCCGGATCAGCGCGAGGACACCACGAACCGTGGCCCGGATCTCGTCATCCGGCACGGCTCCGCGGCGGCAGAGGGCCTCCCGTTCGGCCCGCGCGGCCGGGTCCGTGAGGGTCGCCGTAAGGTCGAGTCTTCGGAGTTGCAGGATCGGCCCGGCGATCGCGGTCACGGAACGATCTTCTCGATTGGCAGGACGAGAATGCCGCTCGCGCCGGCGGCCTTGAGGCGCGGCAGGAGTCCCCAGACTTCGTCCGCGGCCACGACCGAGTGGATCGCGAGCATGCCCTCGTGCGCCAGCGGAATGATCGTCGGCGACTCGAGGGCAGGCAAGAGGGTCTCGAGCTCGAGGAGACGGGCCGCCGGGGCGTTCATCATGAGGTACTTACGGTCGCGCGCCGCGGTCACCGCGGTCAACATCGTGTCGATCGCCTCGACCTCGGCGCTGCGCCGGACCTGCGAATCCGGATTGGCGATGAGGACCGCCTCCGACGCGAGCACATCGCCGATCGCTCGCAGCCCGTTCATGACAAGGGTCGAGCCGGTCGAGACCAGGTCGACGACGGCCTCAGCGAGGCCGAGGCGCGGCGCGACCTCGACCGCCCCGGAGATGGCAATGACGTCGACCGGGATCGAACGCCCTTCGAAATAGCGGCGGGTCGTGTTGGGATGCGCGGTCGCGATGCGCAGGCCGGCCAGGTCCTCGATGGCCCGGTACGGCGAATCGGCTGGGACGGCGGCCGCGAGCCGGCAACGCCCGTATCCCAGGGCTCGGATCGGCGGCAGCTCCGCACCGGCCTCGCTCAGCAGATCGATGCCGGTGATGCCGAGGTCCGCGACGCCGTCCCCCACGAACTCGACGATGTCGTTGGTCCGCACGAACAGGATATCGAGGTCGAAGTTGGCCACCCGCGCGACCAGGTTCCGATCGTGTTCCTCGAACGACAGCCCGGCGCCGTGAAGCAGGGCAAGGGTCGGTTCGACGAGGCGGCCCTTGTTGGGGACCGCCAGCCGCAGGCGCTGTGTCATCGCTCGGCACCGGCGGGGTAGGGGATGGTTCCAGCTGCCGACGCTGCGGCGAGGCGGTCGAGCATCATCCGGTAGCCGCCTTCGCCATGGTTGAGCCACGACGCGATCCGCGTGATCGTCGCGGTGCTCGCCCCAGTCCGGCGTGAAATCTCGGCGTAGTGCAGGCCAGCGTCCAGAAGGCGAACCACTGCCCAGCGCTGGGACATGTCCCGGAGCTCCCCGAGCGTGCAAAGATCGCGGAGGAATCGTTCCGCCTCGGCGCGGTCCTCGAGGAGCACGATGGCATCGAACAGCGCCGCCATCTCGTCCGTTCGCCAGGTGTCGTCGGCCATCGTTTGCCAGCCCTCTCGACGATTCGGTCTTCCGGCAGGAGTCGGCTGGTTCCGCAGGCGCCCGCCGCCGTTGTAGCATGCTAACGTATTAGCGTGTTACTACGCTAGCACGGGTGGAGGGACGTTGGCAAGCTTCAACGTAATTCCGGCGATCGATCTTCGCGGGGGACGCGTCGTGCGCTTGCGCCAGGGCGACTTCAGCCAGGAGACCGTCTACGGCGGTGACCCGTCTGAGGTGGCTGACCGCTTCGTGTCTGCCGGCGTGCGCTGGATCCACATCGTGGACCTCGACGGCGCCAGGGCGGGGGAGCCCAGGCAGGAGGCTGCAGTCCGCCGCGTCGTCGAAACCGTCCGGGGGCGGGCGAGCTGCGAAGTCGCCGGTGGCCTCAGGGCGGTCGACGCCGTCGAGCGAGCGTTTGGCGCGGGGGCTGCCAGGGTCGTGATCGGAACGGCCGCGCTGGCCGATCCGGCGTTCGCGCGCCGGATCGTCGAAGAGCATGGCGAGGACGCCGTCGTCGTTTCACTGGACGTGCGCGAAGGCCTCGCCGTGGGCGATGGCTGGCGACCCGGCGCCGCCGCTCGCCCTGTCGAAGACGCGCTCGGGGCGCTCGCCAATGCCGGGATACGCCTGTTCGAGGTAACGGCCATCGACCGCGATGGGCTCCTGGGCGGACCGGACATCGACCTGCTGCGACGACTGATCGCCTTGGACCGAGGCGCGGTCATTGCGTCGGGCGGGATGCGGTCGATCCTCGACCTGCGGGCGGTGAAGGGGCTCGGCTGCGCCGGGGCGATCGTCGGCACGGCCATCTATGCAGGCACGCTCGACCTCGCGGACGCGATCGCTGCGCTCGAAACGGAAGGGTCGGACGAGATCCCGGGGTGGATGGGCTGACCGGCCTCAGTGGCCGCCGGCCTCGCCTTCCTTCCTGTGGCCGGCGATGACCTTGTCGGCGATATGGGACGGCAGCTCGTCGTAGTGGTCCAGCGTGGCGCTGAACGTGCCCCGGCCGCCGGTCAGCGACCGCAGCTCGGTCGCGTAGGAGAACAGCTCCGACTGGGGGACCTGGGCGGTGATCACCTGGAAGCCGTCAGCTGAGTCCATCCCGAGGAGACGGCCCCGCCGGCCGTTGAGGTCTCGGTTGACCTCGCCCATCGATTCTTCAGGGACCCGTACCTGCACGACCATGATCGGCTCGAGCAGGACCGGCTTCGCTTGGAGGACGCCTTCCTTGAGCGCCATCGATGCGGCGATCTTGAACGAGAGCTCGTTCGAGTCCACGGTGTGGAAGGAGCCGTCGTAGAGGGTCGCCCTGAAGTCGCTCAACGGGTAGCCGGCGATCACCCCCTCCGCGGCCGTCTCGCGGACCCCCTTCTCGACGCCCGGGAAGAACTGCCGCGGGACCGAGCCGCCCACGACGCGCTCGGTGAATTCCACACCGCCGCCGGGGTTGGGTTCGAGCTCCAGCCAGACGTCGCCGAACATGCCGTGGCCACCGGTCTGCTTCTTGTAGCGCCCATGGACCTGCGCCTTCCCCCGGATCGTTTCGCGATAGGGGACTCGCGGCACGTGGGTCACGATCGCGGCGCCGAACTTCCGCTTGAGGCGCTCGATGATGACCGCGGTGTGGGCCTCGCCCATCGTCCGCAGGATCTGCTCGCCGGTGTCGCTCCGCTCGACCCGGGCGGTCGCCTCCTCCTCGAGCATCCGCTGCAACGCCGGGCCCATCTTGTCGAGGTCGGACTTGGTTTCGGGCTCGATGGCCACCATCAGGGTCGGCTCGGGGAAGGGGATCTCGGGCAGCTTGAGCGGCCGCTCGCGGGTCGTGAGGGTATCACCGGTTTCGGTGACCGCCAGCTTGGCAATCGCTCCGATTTCGCCCGCCCGGAGCTCGCCGATAGGCTCCTGCTCCCGACCGTGGAGGAGCAGCAACTGGCCGATCCGCTCGTCTTCGCCGCGGTTGGCGTTCCACACATGACCTTGGGAGTGGATCGTTCCGGAGAAGACCCGCAGGTAGGTCAACCGACCGACGAACGGATCGGCCGCGGTCTTGAAGACGAGAGCGACGAGGGGGCCGGACGGGTCGGCCGAGACCTCGGCCGCGGCGCCCGTCTTCGCGTCGACGACCTCGACCGGCTTTTCGTCGACGGGCGACGGGAAGTAGCGCACAAGCGCGTCGATCAATCCCCGAAAGCCGATGCCCTTGGCAGCGCTGCCGACAAGAACGGGCGCCAGGATCGAATCCTTGACGCCCTTGCGAAGGCACGCCTCCAGCTCCGGGTCGGTGATTTCCTCGCCGTCGAGGTACTTGGTGAGGACGTCATCGTCGGCCTCGGCGGCCGCCTCGAGGAGCTGGTCCCGGCGACGGTCGACCTCGGCCGCCATCTCGGCGGGGATCTCGGTCTCGACCTCCTTCGAGCCGTCCCATTTCCACGCCTTGCGGTGAACGAGATCCACGTAGCCGGAGAACGACTCGGCCGCGCCGATCGCCAGCTGGAGCGGCGCGATCTTGTTCCCGAAGCGGGCCCGAATGGCATCGAGCGCGGCGGTCGGATCGGCGTTCTCGCGGTCGCACTTGTTCAGGAAGAACGAGGCCGCCGTCCCCGTCCCGCGGCCGAGCGCGACGGCTTTCTCCAGGCCCGCCTCGACGCCACCCGTCGCGTCGACGACGAAGAGCGCCCCGTCGGCCGCGTGGAAGCCCTCGATCGTCTCGGCCACAAAATCGGCATAGCCCGGCGTGTCGATGAGCGTGATGCGCGTCCCGTCGGTCTCGAACGTGGCGACCGCGAGGCTCAGTGACTCGCGGCGTTTCTGCTCTTCCGGCTCGTAGTCGAGATGGGCCGTGCCATCGTCGACGCGCCCGAGGCGAGTTACGGCACCGGCGCGGAAGAGGAGCTGCTCGGCCAGCGTCGTCTTGCCGCTGCCGGCGTGCCCGGCCAGGACGACGCTTCGAAGGTGTGGCAGATCGACGCTCTTGGTGGTCATCGGCTGAGTCCTCTCGTCATCGCATCAAGCGGTTTCGCAAGAACGGCGCCGCACCGATCCTGGGCGGGGCGACAGGGCGCCAGGGGTCGCCGGGACCGGGATTCCAGAGGTCCCGCCGAGCGGTTCGGCCATGATAGTCCGGTATACTCCCGCCCGATGTCCGGTCATTCCAAGTGGTCCCAGATCAAGCGCCAGAAGGGCGTCAATGATGTCAAGCGCGGCGCCGCTTTCACCAAGGTCGCCCGCGAGATCATGATCGCGGCCCGCCAGGGTGGCGGCGATCCCGACGGGAACTATCGCCTCCGGCTGGCGATCGAAAAGGCCCGCTCGGTCAATATGCCGATGGACAACATCAAGCGGGCGATCGAACGCGCGACCGGCGCCGGCGAGGGCGTCCAGTTCGAGGAGATCGTCTACGAGGGCTACGGCCCAGCGGGCGTGGCGATCCTCGTCGAGACCCAGACCGACAATCGCAACCGAACCGCGGCCGAGGTTCGATCGGTCTTCTCCAAGGCCGGCGGCCAGCTTGCCGGGGCAGGCGCGGTCGCCTGGCAGTTCGAGCCCCGTGGCCTGATCGCGGTTACGCCCAACGGCCACGACGCCGACGAGGTCGCGCTCACCGCGATCGACGCCGGCGCGGAGGACGTCGACACCGACGACCCCGATCGAATCGAGATCTACACCACCCCGGGCAATCTCGAACGGGTCCGGCAGGCGCTCGAGCAGGCCGGCCTGGGAGTCGAGTCGGCCGAGAACACGATGGTCGCCAAGAACACGGTCGAGCTCGAGTCGTCAAAGGCGCGCCAGGCGCTCCACCTCGTCGAGCAGCTCGAGGATCTCGACGACGTCCAGCGGGTCTCGGCCAACTTCGAGATCCCGGACGACGTCCTTGCCGAGGTCGCCGGGTGATCGTCCTGGGCATCGACCCGGGGACCGCCGCTCTCGGCTACGGAATCATCGAACGGAACGGCGGCCTTCGCGCTGTCGACTTCGGCTGCCTCGAGACCAGCCCCGACCGGCCGCTCCCGGAGCGCCTCCTCACGATCCACCGGTTCCTGGTGGACCTCATCGAGCTGCACCGCCCCGACCTGATGGCGGTGGAGCGACTGTTCTTCTCGCGCAATGCCCAGACCGCCTTCGCGGTCGGTCAGGCCCGCGGCGTCGTCCTGCTGGCCGCAGCGCAGGCCGAGGTGCCCGTCCGGGAGGCGACACCCAACGAGGTCAAGACCGGGGTCGCCGGCTACGGCGCGGCCGATAAGGAACAGGTCGGGCGGATGGTCCAGGTGATCCTGGGGATGCCGTCCCCACCCCGCCCCGACGACGCTGCCGACGCGCTGGCCGTTGCGATCTGGGCAGCAAATCGCGAGCGCGTGGGAGAGCGACTCAACGCCGGCGTCCTCGACCGAGCTGCCATCGCCCCGATCACCCGCGGCCAGACGCCATATGCGCGCGCGGTTGCGGAGGCCGTGAAGGCCGAGGGTCGGACCGCGGCCAAGCCCGGGCCGGGGGCACCCGGCATGTCGGGGGCACTCGGGAATGCGGGGGCACTCCGCAAGGGGTGATTGCCTCCGTCGAAGGCGTTGTCGCGGCGGTGGCTGCCGATTCGCTGGTGCTCGAGGCCGGGGGCATCGGCTACCGAATCTTCGCTGCCCCGGCGATCCTCGCTTCGGCCGCGCCGGGCTCGCGCCTCAAGCTCCACACGTTTCACCTCGTGCGCGAGGATCAGCAGGCGCTGTTCGGCTTTCGGACCGTCGAGCAGCTGGGTTTCTTCACCCTCCTGCAGACCGTGACCGGTGTCGGGCCCAAGGTCGCCCTGGCGATCGTCGGCAGCCGCCCGACCCCCGACCTCCAGCTGGCAATCCTGCAGCAGGACCAGGCCGTCCTCGTCTCGATCCCCGGGATCGGCAAGAAGCTGGCCGAGCGGATCATCTTCGAGCTGAAGGAGAAGGTCGCGGCCGCCGGGATCGCCGGGAGCGCCGCATCGGCTGGTGCCGCGACGGGCGAAGGCGACATCGTCGCCGCCCTCCAGGCGCTCGGCTACACGCTGGCGGAGGCTCGATCGGCCTCGCGCGACGCGCTCGCGGACACGGCCATCGGCGCCTCGCTCGAGGATCGGGTCAAGGCCGCGCTCCGGACGCTGCTGCGGGATTAGGGCAGGGGCGGAGGGCGGCGGGGCGGGCGTCGGCCCCCGTCAGGGTCGGAGGCCCGCCAGGGCATCGGTGTGGATCCCGCGGGGGTCGATCGACGCCCGCCCCGGACGCGCCGCAAGGTCGCTCAGGGTCTGTCCGTCGAGGACGGCCAGCATCTCGTCGCGGACGTCGAGCATGAGATCGCGCAGCGCGCAGGTCGCCTCGTCGGGACACGAACACGGTTCGTAGAAGCGGAGGCTGACGCAGCCGAGGGGAGCGAGCGCGCCGTCGAGGAGGCGGATGATCCGCCCAACGGAGGCCCGCGGTGCGTCCTCGGTCAGGGCGTACCCGCCATGCGCACCGAGCGTCGTCCGGACGATGCCACCGTGCTTGAGCGTCGCCATGATCTGCTCGAGGAACTTCGGCGGGAGGTTGTTCCGCGCAGCGAGGACGCCCAGTGGGATCGGCCCCTCGGCACCGTTCCGGGCGAGGTCCGTGAGGGCCCGGAGCCCGTATTCCGACCGCCGCGACAGTCGCACCGTCGCATTCTGACAGGAAGGCCTACCCG
Organism: Candidatus Limnocylindrales bacterium; assembly: GCA_036570185.1. Classification (GTDB taxonomy): domain Bacteria; phylum Chloroflexota; class Limnocylindria; order Limnocylindrales; family CSP1-4; genus DATCPH01. Next base: position 12,481 of record DATCPH010000103.1, read on the forward strand.
CTGGGTGGGGATTCCGCGTCGATGCGGGCGCGGCGCCGGGTGCGCAGCGTCGAACATCTGTACCAATTGGTCGCTCGCATGATAGACTCGGCGAGCATGAGCGATGAGGTTTCGAGGGTCCTGACGGCGGACCTGGTCGACGAGGCGGATCGGATCATCGAGGGCACGCTGAGGCCCCGATCGCTCGAGGAGTACATCGGCCAGCGCGAGGTCAAGGCGAACCTCGCGGTCCTGATCGAGGCGGCCAAGGGCAGGGGAGAAGCCGCCGACCATGTCCTCCTTTACGGGCCGCCGGGCCTCGGCAAGACGACCTTGGCGACGATCATCGCCCGCGAGCTCGGAGTCAACATCCGCTACACGTCGGGACCGGCGGTCGAGCGGGCAGGCGACTTGGCTGCGATCCTGACCGCACTCGACGAGCATGACGTGCTCTTCATCGACGAGATCCATCGCCTGGATCGATCGGTCGAGGAGATCCTCTATCCGGCGATGGAGGACTACGCCCTCGACGTGATGATCGGCAAGGGTCCCTCGGCGCGGTCGTTGCGGCTGTCGCTGAAGCCGTTCACGGTCGTTGGAGCGACCACGCGCGCCGGGCGCATCAGCTCGCCGTTGCGCGACCGCTTCGGCGCCACGTACCGGCTCGACTTCTACTCCGACGAGGAGTTGACCGAGATCGTCGATCGGTCGGCCGGGATCCTGGCAGTCGAGATCGAAGACGCCGCCTCGCGCGAGATCGCGCGGCGGGGCCGGGGCACGCCGCGGATCGTGAACCGGCTCCTGAAGCGCGTCCGCGATCACGCCCAGGTGAAGGGCGACGGCCGCATCGACGAGGCGACCGCCGAGGAGGCGCTGCGCCTCCTCGAGATCGACAACGAGGGCCTCGATTCGACCGACCGCAAGCTCCTCGCGGCGATCGTCCAGAAATTCGCCTCGGGCCCGGTCGGGGTCGCCGCCCTTGCGGCGGTCCTCTCGGAAGAGGTCGAAACGATCGAGGACGTGTACGAGCCCTTCCTTCTGCGCCTGGGGTTCGTCGATCGAACGCCCCAGGGCCGGATCGCCACTGAGTTGGCGCGCGCGCACCTTGCCCGGCTCGGCTACGAGATTCCGCCACCCCGCCGCGCCGAAGCGGAGATGTCGACGCTCTGGGACGAGCCACTGCCTCCGGCCCCGCCGGCGTGACGGCCGCCCGTTTCGACGTCGAGGTCGCGGCGCCCGCAGACGGCTCGACCCGCGCCCGCCTGGGTCGCCTGCACCTCGCGCACGGCGTCGTCGAGACCCCGCAGTTCATGCCGGTCGGGACGAATGCGACGGTGAAGGCATTGGACCCGGCAGATCTCCGCCAGACCGGCGCGACGATCATCCTGGCCAATACCTACCACCTCTATCTCCGCCCGGGCCACGAACGGATCGAACGGCTTGGCGGGCTGCACCGCTTCATGGCCTGGGACGGTCCGATGCTCACCGACTCAGGGGGTTTCCAGGTCGTTTCGCTCGGACACCTGCGCATCGTCGATGACGAGGGGGTCACGTTCCGCAGCCACCTCGACGGTTCGCTCCATCGATTCACGCCCGAGCACGCTGTCCGCGTGCAGGAGGCCCTCGGCTCGGACATCGCCGTGGCGTTCGACCAGCCGGTCTCGCCGTCCTCGCCCCTGGAGGTTGTGGCCGATGCCACTGCCCGGACCCACCGCTGGGCGGAGCGATCGTTGGCGGCCCATCGTCGCGCGGACCAGGCCCTGTTCGGGATCGTGCAGGGCGGGCTGGATCCCGAGCTCCGGGCAGGATCCACTCGCTTCGTGGCGGCACTCCCGTTCGATGGGATCTGTATCGGCGGTCTGGCCGGCGATGAGACGGCCGAGCAGCGCGAGGCGGCGATCGATGTCGCCGTCGGGGTCCTCATCGACGACCCGCGCCCTCGGTACCTGATGGGACTCGGCTCGCCGGCCGACATTCTTGAGGCCGTCCACCGGGGGATCGACCTGTTCGACTCGGTGCTGCCGGCACGGGTGGCTCGCAACGGCCAGTTCTGGGTTCCCGGCGGTCGTCTCAACATCCGCAACAGCCGCTATCAGGACGATCCGGCGCCGGTCCAGGAGGACTGTCCCTGCATCGCCTGCCGGAGCTTTTCTCGAGCCTATCTGGCCCACCTCTTCCGGGCCCAGGAGCTCCTCGCGTACCGCCTTGCAACTTGTCACAACCTGACCTTCACCCTAGACTTCATGGCCAGGATCCGGACGGCAATCCGTTCCGGGACTCTCCCCGCAACGCTCTCGGAACTGCGCCTGCACGCCGGTCGGGTGAGCCCCGGTGAAGCGGCAGAGAAGTCGGCGTGAATGACCGTCCGCTAGCCTGCGTTCCGACGCGGAGGACCACCGATGGGCTCTCGCGACCGTCCCCACCGAGAAGCGAAGAAGAAGCCGAAGGAAAAGCCCGGCGCGCCGAAGCTCAGCCCCCTCTCGGAGCCCCCTCCGCAGAACGTCGAGCTGATTCGCAAGCCGCGCAAGCCACGGCACGTCGACGAGGAACCAGAAGAGGGTTGACCGCGCCCGCTCGGACGTCATCGGGCCGTCCGCGCGCCGGCCGGCCGCGGAACGACAGGAGCGTGACGGGAAGATGGCGATGACCGAAGAGCGAAACGGCGAACGAGCGGCACCCGGTGAGAAGGCGGCAGCGGCCGTTGCGGCAGCAGCCGTAGCCCCGGCGACCCCTGCGCCTGCGACGGCGGGGTCCGCAGCGGCGGCGTCCGTTGCGGTGGCCCCGGCCGCGGTCGACCGTGCAACGACTGAGCGTGGCCGAGCGGTCGACGCCGCCATCCTCGCGATCGAGAAGCAGTTCGGTCGCGGCGCGATCATGAAGCTCGGTTCCCACGAGCGCCAGCAGGTCGACATCATCCCGACGGGCTCGATCGCCCTCGACCTCGCCCTCGGCGTCGGCGGCATTCCCCGGGGCCGCGTCACCGAGATCTTCGGGCCGGAGTCGTCGGGCAAGACGACCGTCTGCCAGCACGTCATCGCCGAGGCCCAGCGCCGCGGCGGCGTGGCGGCCTTCATCGACGTCGAGCACGCGCTCGATCCCGGCTATGCCCGCGCCTGCGGCGTCAACGTCGACGAGCTCCTCGTCAGCCAGCCCGATACCGGCGAACAGGCCCTCGAGATCACCGAGACGCTGATCCGCTCGGGCGGCATCGACATCGTCGTCGTCGACTCGGTGGCGGCCCTCGTGCCCCGAGCCGAGATCGAAGGCGAGATGGGCGACTCGTTCGTCGGCATCCAGGCCCGCCTGATGAGCCAGGCCCTGCGGAAGCTGACGGGTGCGGTCTCGCGCTCGAACACCGCCCTCGTCTTCACCAACCAGCTGCGGGAGAAGATCGGGGTCATGTTCGGCAACCCCGAGACGACGCCGGGCGGTCGCGCGCTCAAGTTCTATGCCACGGTCCGCCTCGACATCCGGCGGGTCGAGACGATCAAGACCGGCACCGAATCGGTCGGCAACCGCGTTCGCGTCAAGGTCGTCAAGAACAAGGTCGCGCCGCCGTTCCGCGTCGCCGAGTTCGACGTCATGTACGGCGAGGGCATCTCCAAGGAAGGCGGCCTCCTCGACGTCGGCGTGGCGATGGACGTGGTGACCAAGACCGGCGCGTGGTTCACGTTCGATGAGACGCGGCTCGGCCAGGGCCGCGAGGCGTCCAAGGATTTCCTGAGGTCCTCGCCGGCGATCGGCGCCGAGATCGAGCGCCGGATCCGGGCCAAGATGTCCGAGGTGGCACTCCCCGTCGAGGGCATCGCAGAGGCGGAGTAGCCGCGGCGGATGTCGTCGATCGCGTCGTTGTCGAGTGTGGACGGCTCGACCCGGTCGATGGCGAAACGACGACGCGAGGGATATGCCGAGCGGCGCGAGCGCCTCGGCGCGGTCGACGATCCGGCGTTGGTGCTGGAGGCCGCGTTGCGGTTCCTGGAGCCCCGCCGCCGATCGATCGGGGAGGTTCGCCGCCGGCTGACTGGAGCCGGGTATCGCGCGGGCCTCGTCGAGTCGGCGATCGAGCGGCTGACCGGGCTCGGGATCCTCGACGACGCGGAGTTCGCCAGAGCATGGGTCGAGTCTCGCGACCGGGCGCGGCCGCGCGGGGAGCGGGCGCTTCGGCGCGAGCTGCAGGTGAAGGGCGTCGAGCGGACGACAGTCGACGAGGCGATGGAAGAGCGACACACGGAGCCCGGCGGGGCCGAGGATCCGGACTCGGCCGCGGCGGAGGCACTGATCACTCGGCACGCGGCCGCGCTCAGGCGAGTGGCCGATCTCCGGAAGCGGCGGCAACGTGCCTACGCGCTGCTTGCCAGGAACGGCTTCGATCCCGAGACAGCGTCGGCGGTGTCGCGACGGTTCATGGACGCGTCGAGCGCGGACGACGAGTCAGGCGCCGAGCTCGACCCAGCCCCGGATCCTGCCCTGGGCTGAGGGCTCTGCTTGAGCGTGTCGGTGGCCTTCCTCATCCGCCCTTTGCATCAGGTGACGCTAAGGAGCAGACCCCCGGCCGAGGCAGTCAGATCCATGCACTTGGCGCAAGGTTCTGACGTTTGTACGCCCCCGATCAGTGGAAACGTCGCACGTCATGCTCGACCGCGACAGGTTTGGGCGTTCCGGGAAGGTAGGCGTGTCCGTTACCGTCATGGGGTGCAAACGAGGGCGGCCGTCCCTCTACCGGTGCGGGGCTGAGCCACGCTCGTTTGACCCGGTGGGCCGGCGGGCCTAGGCTACCGCCAGACGAAATCAGCATTGCCGCGAGGCCATCGCAGCAGCGGCGGTCCCGGCGGTGCCCAAGAGCCCTGAGCCCCGGCGCGTTCATCAACTGAGCTGGAGCGGCGGCATCGTTGTCGTCGAGCCGAGGGATCGCTCGGAACGTGCCGAACCACAGCATCTGACACCTCCGGCGGAGCCCGCCGGACGGGAGGACCGGAACGATGGTGGACATCTCCATCGCCGTCGTCGTGGCCGCATTGGCCGCGGGCGGTGGCGTCGCCGCGGGATTCGTCGCGCGTGGAATGCGGGCGAGCCAGCGGATGAAGCGCGCCGAGGAGAAGGCCGCGCTGATCATCGAGAAGGCCTACGGCCAGCAAAAGGACCTGATCCTCGAGGCCAAGGACGAGAAGCTGCGGGTGCAGCATGAGGCTGAAGAGGAAGCGCGGGCGCGGCGCAACGAGTTGTCGGCCCTCGAGCGGCGGCTTCTGCAGCGCGACGAGCAGCTCGACCAGCGCACCGACATGCTCGAAGAGCGCGACCGCAAGGTCCTCGACCGGGAGCGCGAGATCGATCGAGCGCGCGACGAGCTGACCCGCCTCAATCAGGAGCGGATCGTCGCCCTGGAGCGCGTCAGCAGCCTGTCGGCCGACGACGCCAAGGCCATGCTGCTCGACGCCGTCCGCGAGGAAGCGGAGCACGACGCCGTCAAGCTCTCCCGCGCCATCGAACGCGCCGCCCGCGACGAGGCCAACGAGAAGGCGCGCGACGTCATCGTCACGGCCATGCAGCGGATCGCGGCCGACCACACCGCCGAGCACACGGTCTCGGTCGTCCACCTCCCATCGGACGAGATGAAGGGCCGGATCATCGGTCGCGAGGGCCGCAACATCCGGGCGCTGGAGCAGGCGACCGGTGTCGACCTGATCATCGACGACACCCCCGAGACGGTCGTCGTGTCGGGCTTCGATCCGGTTCGCCGCGAGATCGCGCGTCTGTCGCTCACCAAGCTGATCAGCGACGGCCGGATCCATCCGGGCCGGATCGAGGAGGTCGTTGCCAAGGCGCGGGCCGAGGTCGATCTCGTGATCCGCCAGGCCGGCGAGCAGGCGGCGTACGAGGCCGGCGTGCCGGGGCTGCCGCCCGAGATCGTCAAGCTCCTCGGCCGCCTCAAGTACCGCACGAGCTACGGCCAGAATGTCCTCAACCACGTCGTCGAGACGAGCCGGCTGGCCTCGATCATCGCCGCCGAGGTCGGAGCCGACGTCCAGATCTCGAAGATGGGTGGATTTCTTCACGACATCGGCAAGGCCGTCGACCACGAGGTCGAAGGGCCGCATGCGGCGATCGGCGCCCAGATCGCCCAGCGCCACAACCTGCCATTCAAGGTGGTCAACAGCATTGCCGCCCACCACCAGGAGGTCGAATACGCCTGCGTCGAGGCGCCGATCGTCCAGGTGGCCGACGCGATCAGCGCGTCGCGGCCGGGAGCGCGCGGCGAAGCGATGGAGACGTACGTCAAGCGCCTCGAAGAGCTCCAGGCCATCGCCGAGAGCTTCGCCGGCGTCGAGCGCTCGTTCGCCGTCCAGGCGGGCCGCGAAGTCCGTATCCTCGTCCGACCGGAAGAGATCGACGACCTCACGGCCACCCGCCTCGCTCGCGACATCGTTCGCAAGATCGAGGAACAGCTGACCTACCCGGGCCAGATCAAGGTGACCGTCATTCGCGAGACGCGGGCCGTGGAGTACGCGAAGTAGCCACGCCCGCCACGCCGGCCACGCCTGGGGATACCGGCCGCCAGATCGGCCGCACCCGCCTCGGCAACCCCGCCAACAGCGACTCGCCACGCCCGCCGGGCGCGTGCCGCGTGTTGATGATCGGCGACGTCATCGGCAAGCCGGGGCGGCTGGCGCTCGAAGCCGTTCTGCCCGCGATCCGAGAGCAACGCGGAATCGACTTCGTGACCGCCAACGGCGAGAACCTCGCCGGCGGGATGGGCCTGACGCCGCCGACGGCCGAGGCGCTCCTGGCGGCAGGTGTCGACGTCATCACCTCGGGCAACCACATCTGGGACAAGCGCGAGATCTACCCGTTCCTCGAGCGCTCGGAACGCGTGTTGCGACCCCTCAACTACGGCACTCACGACGTGCCGGGCCGCGGCTGGGCGACCTACCAGGCGCTCGATGGCACCGATCTCGCCGTCATCAACCTCCAGGGCCGCACGTTCATGCAGCCGATCGACAACCCCTTCACCGAGGCGGACCGGCTCCTCGACGAGTCGTCGGAGCCATTGCCCCCGGTCCGTCTCGTCGACTTCCACTGCGAGCTGACCTCGGAGAAGAACGCCTTCGGCCTCTACCTCGACGGCCGGGTCAGCGCCGTGGTCGGGACGCACACCCACATCGTCACGGGTGACGAGCGGATCCTGCCGGGCGGGACCGCATACATCACCGACCTCGGAATGACCGGCCCGGTCTGGAGCGTCATCGGGTTCGACCCGGCCACGGTGCTGCCTCGTTTCATCAACGCCCTGCCGACGCGTTTCGAGGTCGGCAGCGGACCGATCGTCTTCAACGCCACCCAGATCGACATCGATCCCGCCACCGGCCGGGCACTCGCGATCGAGCGGATCCAGCAGCTCGTCGAGGTTTAGCCCGTTGGCCGGCGAGGATCGAATGGGGCGGCGGCGACGCCCCATGCGCTTGCCGCGCGACCGACACGACGCCGCGCCCGATCCGGTCGTCCCGCCGGCGCCGTCGACGATCGACCTTCACACGCATACGCGCCGCTCTGACGGGATCCTCGAGCCGTCGGCCCTGGTCGCGGCAGCCGCCGGTGCCGGCGTCCAGCTGCTCGCGATCACCGATCACGACACGCTGGCCGGGTACCGCGAGGTCCGCGCCGGGACCCTGCCGGCCGGCCTGGAACTGCTGCCCGGAGTCGAGATCAACGCGATCGTGGCCGATCGGCCCGACCTCTGGGAAAGCGAGGTCCACGTCGTCGGCCTCGGTGTGGACCCCGGTGACGAGCGGTTCGAGGCCGCGCTGGCAGGGCAGCGGGATGCCCGCCGACGGCGGTTCGATCGGATGCTGCAGCGGCTCCGCGATCTTGGCCTCGGCGTGGACGCCGCGCTCGATGGCACCTCGACGAACGACGACGACAGCCTGGGCCGGCCCACGGTCGCGCGGGCACTGATCGAAGCCGGGCACGCGACCAGCGTCGAGGACGCCTTCCAACGCTACCTGTCGCACGGTGCTCCGGCCTATGTCCCGCGGACCGGGCTCGGGCCGGCCGATGCCATCCGGGCGATCCGCGACGCGGGCGGGCTGCCCGTCCTGGCGCACTTCTCCGAGGCTCCGGCTCGCATCGGCGTAGTTCGCGAGCTCATCGAGACCGGTCTCGGCGGCCTGGAGGTCTACTACCGCACATTCGACCGGCGGACGGTCGAGGCGGTCGGTGGTGTCGCTCGGGCCCTGTCCCTCGTTCCCACGGGGGGCACCGACTACCATGGCGACACGGAGACCTACGCGCAGGCGCATGCCGCGCTGTGGGTCCCGCCCGAGGTCGCGCCGCGGCTTCGCGAAGCCATCGAGGTCACATCACGCGCAATCCATCCATGACCGGTCGTTCACCCGGCCTTCGACCCTTGCCGGTCCTCGAATTCATCCCGTCGACCGCGGCCGCGCCGCGGGAGCCTTCTTCGGCCGCCGACGGTCGGCTCGACGAGTACCTTCCGGAGTCCCGGACGTTGCCCCGCTTCCACCTCTGGACGCTCGGCTGCCAGATGAACCACAGCGATTCGGAGGAGATGGCGGGGCGCCTGCTGGCCGCGGGCTGCGCCGAGTCGACGACGATCGAAGACGCCGACCTGATCGTGATCAACACCTGCGCCATCCGCGAAGCCGCGGAGCAAAAGGTCATCGGACGCCAGGGCGCGCTGGCCCGCCTGAAGAACGCCAATCCCGCCTTGCGGATCGTGCTCACCGGGTGCGCCGTTCGCGAGCCGGAGCGCGACGGCCTCCATCGGCGCTTCCCCGCGGTCGACTTCTTCCTGCGGCCCGACGAGGAGCCGGAGCTCGTCGACCGCCTGGGGCTTGCCTCGGCCCAGGCGCCGATCCGAGCCGGGTTCGGGTCGACGAACGGGGCGACGACCATGGTCGGTCGGACCCTCGTCGGGGTGGCCGACCACCTCGCTTCCACGCGGGCCGCCGCGGTCCACAGCGGCGCCGTCGCCCGGTCATCGACCGTGAGCGCCTGGCTGCCGATCATCTACGGCTGCGACAAGACCTGCACGTACTGCATCGTCCCGGTCAGCCGCGGCCCCGAGCGGAGCCGCCCCTTCAATGAGGTGGTCGATGAGGCCCGTTCGCTGGCCACCGCCGGCTACCGCGAGATCACGCTCCTCGGCCAGAACGTCAATTCGTACGGCCACGACCTTCCGCCCGAGCCGCGATTCGGCCACGTCCGGACCGAACGCTGGGCGGGGCGACGCCTCGACCTCGGGTCGAGACCCGACCTGGCGGAGCTGATCCGCGCGATCGACCGCCTCGGCACGGCCGACGGCCGGACGGCAATTCCGCGTCTCCGTTTCGTCACGTCGCATCCCTGGGACCTCTCCGATCGCCTGATCGAGGCGATGTCGGACTGCCGTTCGGTCTGCGAGCACCTCCACCTGCCGGTGCAGTCGGGCGACGATGCCGTCCTGCGGCGGATGGGCCGCCAGTACACGATCGAGCACTACCTCGAGCGCCTGGACCGGATCCGTGCCGCGGTGCCCGGAATTGCGATCACGACCGACGTCATCGTCGGCTTCTGCGGCGAGATCGAGGCCCAGTTCGAGGCGACCCTGCAACTGCTCGAAACCGTTCGCTACGACCAGGTCTTCGCCGCGGCTTACTCGCCGCGGCCGGGCACCCCTGCGATGCGGCTGGCCGACGACGTCCCGGCCGACGCCAAGCGTCGACGTCTCAACGCGCTCCTCGCGCTCCAGGAAGGGATCGGCCTCGAGCGCAACCGGAGCTGGCTCGGGCGCGATGTGGAGGTCCTCGTCGAGGCGGTGGTCCCGGCCCGCAGCCACGAGCACGGAAACGATGCGCCAGGGGAGGGGAGTGGTCCGGACGCCGCCAGCGCCAATGCCGCGAACTCGGCCCCAAGCGCCGATCTGGCGAGGTCGGCTGCGCCCGACGGTGTCCACCTGTCAGGTCGCACGCGGCAACACAAGCTCGTGCATGTGACCGGATCGGCCGAGCTGGTCGGGCAGCTCGTGACGGTTCGGATCGATCACGCCGGGCCATACGCACTGCGAGGCTCGATGCCGACCTCGTGAGCCAGCGCCTGCCGCCATTGTTCGTGCTCGCGGGCGCCACCGCGACCGGCAAGACCGGCCTTTCGATCCGCCTCGCCGAAGCGCTGATTGCCGATGGCGTGCCGGTGGAGAGCGTCTCGGCTGACTCCCGGCAGGTGTATCGCGGCCTCGACATCGGAACCGCGAAAGTCAGCCTGGAAGCGCGAGCCGGCATACCGCACCACGGCCTGGATGTTGTCCACCCCGACGAAGCCTTTTCCGTTGCGGACTTCGCCGCCCACGCTCGCGACGCCCTTGCCGAGATCGCCGACCGCGGCGCCCTGGCGATCCTCGTCGGTGGCACCGGGCTCTACCTGCGCGCAGTTGCCCGCGGGCTCGACACGGAGGCGCTCCCGGCGGACCCGGCTCGACGGGCCGAGATCGAAGCGGAGATCCTTGCCGGAGGGGTGGCAGCGGCGGCCGATCGGCTCCAGTCGATCGCGCCCCGACTGTCGCAGCGGATCGATCGCCACAACCCGCGCCGCGTCGCGCGGGCGCTCGAGATCGCGACCCTCCGCGGCGACGCCCCGCTGCCGCTCGCCCGCGGCTATCCCGCGCCCGTCGCCTGGATCGGCCTCGCGGTCGAACCCGATCTCCACCGCGTCTGGATCGCCGCGCGCGCCCGCGAGCAGTTCGACGCGGGCCTCGTCGAGGAGGCGCGCGGCCTCCGCGAACGCTACGACCCGGCCCTGCCGGCGTTCTCGGCCATCGGCTACCGCGAGGCCTGGGCGCTCATCGACGGAACGTTGACTCGCGAAGAGGCGATCGAGGAGGACCTGCGCCGGAACGTCGCCTTCGCCAGGCGACAGCGGACCTGGTTTCGTGCGGAGCCGGAGGTCAGGTGGCTCGACGCGAACGGAGCGGCGCTGGGACCGGCCATCGAGGCCGCTCGAGGTCTGCTCGATCGCCGCCCTAGCCGTCGGGTCCGGGGGAATCGGCCCCAAGGAGCCAATCGATCGACTCGGCGACATGGATCGCCGCCGCGTTCAGGACCGGCAGGCCATCGTACGTCGGCTCCGGCAGGATGAGCGACAACTCGGTTCCGCCGAGGATGAGCCCGTCCGCTCCCGACGATCCGCGCAACTCAGCCAGGATCTCGAGCAGGCGGGCCCGCGTGGACTCGCGGATAACGCCCTGGAGCAATTCCCCAAGGTAGATCTCGTTGATCCAGGCACCCTCTGGCTCGGCCGGCCGGACGAGGGCAATCCCGGCTGCCTCGAACGGGCGAGCGAAGAAGGCGCCTTCCGTCGTGACCCGCGGAGCAAAGATCGCGGGTTGCCGGATCCCGGCGGCGAGCGCGGCGCGGCACGTCGCCCGGATGATGCTGAGCATCGGGATGGAGGCCGCGGGTGCGACCGTCTCGAACACCGAATGGGTGGCAACGGACGCGATGAGCGCGATCCCGGCGCCGGCGGCCGCGAGCTGCTCAACCGCCGTCGCGACGCTCCGGCGGGCCGGTTCGAGATCGCCGGCAACGAGACCGGCGATGAGCGATCCACTGTCGAGGCTATTGATGATGACCGGCGGGTGCGACCGGGGGTCGCGCCGCGCGTGATACGCGTCGATCAAGCGCCGATAGTAGTCGAGCGTCGACTCGGGTCCGATCCCCCCGACGATGCCCAGGATCCGTGCGTCCATCTGCCGCGATTGTGACGGATCGACCGCTCGCTAGACTTGCCCGGATGCCCACCGCCAACCGATCCCGCGCCACCCAGCTGATCGAGCTCGCCCCACCCGCGGAGAAGGCGTTCCTCGTCGCCGTCGACACCGGTGACCAAACGGGCTGGTCGGCCGAGGATTCGCTGGCCGAACTGGCCAGCCTCGCCGATACCGCCGGTGCCGACGTAGTCGGTGCGGAATGGCAGAACCGGCGCCACGTCGACCCCAACTGGTATGTCGGCAAGGGCAAGGCCGAGGAGCTGGTGGCCGCCCGGAACGAGACGGGCTTCGACGTGCTGGTCGCCGACGATGAGCTTTCCCCGGCGCAGCAGCGGGCGCTCGAGGAGCTCCTCAAGGTCAAGGTCATCGACCGCAGCCGGCTGATCCTCGATATCTTCGCCCAGCACGCCCGGACCCATGAGGGGCGCCTCCAGGTCGAGCTTGCCCAGCTCGAATACCAGCTGCCGCGCCTGACCCGCCTCTGGACCCACCTTTCGCGAACGGGCGGCGGTATCGGCACGCGGGGACCCGGCGAGAGCCAGCTCGAAACCGACCGCCGGATCATCCGCGATCGGATCAAGAAGATGAAGGAGCGCGTCGATCAGGTCCGGGAACAGCGAGCCACCGCCGCCCGCGGCCGCGATCGGCGGCTGATGCCCACCGTGGGAATCGTTGGCTACACGAATGCCGGCAAGTCGACCCTCCTCAATGCCCTCGTCGGCGCCGAGGTGGCCCGCACCGAGGACATGCTCTTCGCGACGCTCGACCCGATGAGCCGGCAGGTCCGGCTCGGCGAGGGCCAGGTCGCGATCGCCACCGACACCGTCGGCTTCATTCACAAGCTGCCCCACCAGCTCGTCGATGCGTTCCGGGCGACCCTCGAAGAGGTGAACCGCGCCGAGGTCCTGATCGAGGTCGTCGACGCCGCCGATCCTCACTTCACCGAGCATCGGTCGACCGTGCAGACCGTCCTTGACGAGCTCGGAGCAGGGGAGAAGCCCCGGATCGTGGCGTTCAACAAGGCCGACCTCCTGGACGCGTCGGCCCGCAACGGTTCGACGCCCGCGCCCGCGATCGGCAGCGCCGTCTTCGTCTCCGCGCGAACCGGCTACGGGCTCGACACGCTTCGGGCGCAGGTCGCGGCCCTCCTGGCGTCGCTGTGGGTGGAGGTCGACGTCGCGGTGCCCTATGCCGCAGGGGAGCTCCTCGCACGCGTCCGGGAGCGGGGGACCGTCGCCATCGATTACCGCCAGCGGGACGTTCACGTCCACGGCCGGGTCGCTCCGACCCTCGCCGGCGAGCTCGTCGCGGCGGCGGATCGCTGGAGCGCGTCCCTCGGCGACGGCACCTCGTAGGGGAGGGACCGCTCGCCGGGAGGCGGAAGACCGACGGTTGTGGATTGACCGTGGAGAACGGGGGCGGGCGGGGCCTCCCAACCACAAATCTCGTGGATAAGCCAGTACCGGGCGCAGGTTGCGATCCGATATCGTCGGTCTTGCCCGAAGGGGCCCGGAACCTCGGCAGCGATCTCAAAAGGTGCTTGCATCTGCGAGAGCCGCGTCAAGGGTCCAAGTTCCTTCGGGCACTTCGCTGTCCCGCCGCGGTTGCGCCAGGACCCGGTCGAGTTGCGCAAGGACCGCCTCACTCGGCTCCATTCCGGCAGCCCAAACCGCGCGTCGCACTCCGGACGGACCCCGATCGATTCCGGCTTGGCGTCGCTTTGCCACCGCCTTCGTGGACAGACTGTGGACGACGTGCTCGGAATGGCACCTCCAAACCCGAAACTCGTGGATAAACCCCCTATCGCCCCGACTCTGCGCACCGTATGGTTCGTCTTGCCCGAAGGGGCCCTGGATCACTCGCTGAAACGACTCGGTGCTTGCATTGAGTTGGGTCGGAGAGTGGACCGGCGGTTCCTTCGGGCACTTGCATGTCCGGGGGCCGGATCCGGGGCCAAAAACCGCCCCGCGGCACAACGCGACCTGTCACGCCACCCGCGACCGTGCAGGCACTTCTCCCGGTAGGGCTGCTCGCCCTTGCGGCGATCGTCCGACCGCTGCGGCTCCCGATCCTCATCGCCCTCGCCGCGGCCTACCTCGTCGTGCGCCGCCGCGAGACGCCGTTCTCTCAGGCGATCGCAGGGACTCTCCCGGTGGCGGCCATCCTCGCCTTCGGCGCCCTGCCGCAGCCGTCGGCCATGCCCGACGCGAGTCAATGCACCGACGTCCTGGCTCCGCCGGCGGTCTGGCGCTTCTTCGAGGCGGCGGTCGGACTGGCCGTCGTCGCCGCGGTCCTGCACGATCGCCACGAGCGCTGGCGGGACCTGGGCGTTCGCCTCGGATCGGGCCGTATCGCCCTGATCGCCGTGGCCGGGCTCGCGATCGTCACGCCACTCGCGCTCGTTGCGGCTGCCCTGATCGGGACCGAGCTGCTGGGTGGCTCATTCTTCGGTACGTATCGCCTCGACCTCTCACGCCCCGCCGCATTGCTGCCCGCCCTCGTCTTTGCGGCATCGAACGGCCTGGCCGAGGAGGTGGCCTACCGCGGCGCCCTGCGCGTCTGGCTGGGGCCCAGCCTGGGGGTGCTGGGCGCGAACCTGGCGCAGGCCCTCGTCTTCGGGCTCGGGCACTCGGGTCCCGACTTCGTGGGATCGGTCGCCCCGGTGGCCGTGGCGATGGTGACGGTCGGCTTCGTCGCCGGGGTGATCGCTCGCCGGACCGGATCGTTGACCCTGCCGCTGGCCATCCATGCCGCCGCGGACATCCCGATCTATTACTTCTGGGCCTGCCGGCTGGCATGATCCACGCGACGGAGGAGTCATCGAGATGGGAGCTGAACATGCAGACGATCGGGATCGTACTCAACGTCGGCGCCGACCAGACCGAGGCCTTCGAGCGCGGCTTCCGCGACCATGAAGGGCCGACCTGGCAGGACCTCCACGGCCGCGGCGTGCTCACCATGGCGACCCTGACCCGCCTCGACATCAGCACCAAGCCTGCCGGCGACGCGGTGCAATACCTGGTCGTCGCCATCTTCGCCACCGACGAGGGCCATCACGAGCACGACAACGACCCGCGCTTCGAGGCCTGGAACAAGCAGGCCGACGCCTATCAGGTCGCGGAGCCGTTCGTCTTCGGCGGCGACACGATCGTCAACGTCGGGCCATAACGCCCCGGCGGGTCAGCGCCAGCGGCTTGTACGGTGGCGATGGCACTCTTGTGTAGGGTGATGGCTTCATGCACATGGAACGTGTGCAGCTTCAACTGACCAGGGACCAGATGGCCGCTCTTCGGCGACGGGCCAACGAGACTGGGCGCTCCATCGCTGCGCTCGTACGTGAGGCGGTGCAGAGCTGGATGGCGGAGGACGAGCACCAGGGGCGGGTCGCGCGGGCCCTCGGAGCCGTCGGGCGGTTCGACTCAGGGGTTGGCGACGTCGCCGAGAACCACGACACCTACCTCGATGAGGCCTACCGCGAATGACGGCCTTTGTCGACACGTCAGCGCTGTTCGCGCTCCTCGATCAGAGAGATCGTGATCACAACGAGGCGAGACTGACGTTCCGGCGACTCCTGGCGGACGACGTGTTGATCACCCACAACTACGTCCATGTCGAGGCCATCGCCCTCACGGCGCGCCGCTTGGGCAGGGAAGCCGTCGGCGCCCTCGTCGACGACCTCTTACCCGTCATTTCGACTGTCTGGGTTGACGAGAACCTCCACCGAACGGCGCTCGAGGCGCAGCGGGCGCGGAGCGCAGCAGCCTCGTTCGTCGACCACGTCAGCTTCGTCCTCATGCGCCAGACCGGGGTTCGAGTCGCATTTGCATTCGACCAGGACTTTGAGCGCGAAGGCTTCGAGAGACCCACGAGAGTCGGGGAAATCGGCCGCCTCAGCGAGGTTCCGGCGCCTTATCGGGCGGGCGAGGCCGCTGCCGACGACAGGGGAGGGGACCTCGTCAGCGTGTCCGAGATCGCGGCCCGAGCGGGAAGATCCGTTCACACCGTCCAGTCATGGCGCCGCCGCCACCCGGACTTTCCGAGTCCCCTTGCGCAACTCGCGGCCGGCCCGATATGGACCTGGCCTGCGATCCAAGGATGGCTTGAGTCGCGATCGACCTGAGGTGTCCGTGGAGGGCGATGTTGGAGCCGCGGCGCCCAACGATTGGCTGCCGGTCATCGTGATCGGGCCACACCTCGTGGATTTGTTGTAGTATGCTACACTGATGATCACAGTACCCGAGGCTGCACGCCGCGCCGGCCGCAATCCCGAAACCATCCGTCGGTGGATACGCGAGGGCAAGCTCGTATCCCGCAAAGTTGGTACGCAGCACACCATCGAAGAAGAGGATCTCGAGGCGATGCTCGAGGACGAGCAGCTGCCGTTGCCGCCGGAATGGGGACGAACGATAACCGGCGAGCCCATGCCGAACGTGGTCCGTGCCGTCAGGCTGTCGCGTGCCTCGCACTGATGGCGACGCTCGTGGTCGACGCGAACGTCATCGTCCAGGCATGCATCGAGGAGGCGGGACTGGGGCCCTTGGCAGGGCATAACCTGGTGGCGCCACCGATCGGCCCGTCAGAGGCGCTTTCCGCGCTGCATGAGCTGCGCTACCGAGGCGAGATCAGTTCTGAGCTGGCCGCCGCGGCGCTCATCCGCCTCCAGTCGTATCGATACGCGGTTCGCGCGCCTCACAACGTAGCGCAGACGGCCTGGGCCATTTCAGAGGCGCTCGGCTGGGCGAAGACGTACGACTCCGAATACGTTGCCCTGGCGCAGATCCTGAAATGCCCCGTGGTGACCCTCGATGCTCGGCTGCGGCGCGGAGCAGGCCGCCTGGTCCGGATCATCGGACCGGCGGACGTTCAGCCGCTGCCTGGCGACCGGGCGGACCCGACGGAAGCTCTGATCGTCACCCGGGGGCCCGACCCTAACTTCCGATAAGGTAAGTTATGTCTGCCAAAGCAGGAATAGGTGGGCGGAGACCTCAAATGGCCCCAGCGGGGGCTTCGAGCGAAACTCTGGATGCTCCTTTGCGAGCTATCGTCAGGAGTTCCGCGACCACTGAATAGGCGTCCTTAGTCCGGCGCTTCAGTCGGCGCCTGAGATACGCATCGAGTGTGTCCGAATGCCCGGGATTGATCATCGCGGCATGTACATACGGAGCGGCCATCGCTTTGCCCACAAGTCGCGTGCCACCAGAGGATTCGTCCCATTGAGCGAGGGCTAGGAGGATTCCGGCGTAATAGGTCGCGCCTGCTGCCTCGATTCGATCCGAGCGGAGCCACGCCGCCCCTGCGCGACTGATGCCATTGAGCGCAATGTCAAGGCTTGCGTGCTCCTGTTGCACAAGGTTGATGAGACGTTGTAGTTCCCGCCGGAGACCAGGCTCGTCATTCGCGGCGGCAGCAAGTTCGATGAGGGCTGCCCGGGACTGTGCCTCATGGTCAGGATCTCTCAGCCTCCGCTCGATAGCTGCCGCCTCACTGTAGAGCTCTGCAGCTCGTGCTTTGTGATCTTGGGCGAAGTTGGCCTGCGCCAGGCCTCCGAGCGCCACGCTCTCGGTCTCTTGGTCACCAAGATTGCGTGCAAGTTCCAGCGCCCTTCTGTGGTAGCTGAGCGCCGCCTCCCAGTCACCAGCCGCTCCTGCGGCGAGTCCAAGCATCGTCAACGCGCGCGCCTTTTCGACATCGCTTCCTATTGCTTCCGATGTCTGGACAGCACGGTTGGCGTATTCGAGCGCTTCCTCAGGTTCGCCGAGCCGGCGCGCTGTCTCCGAGAGGTTGGAAAGCAGGATTGATTGCATTACCCGGTCGTCGACGTCCGTGGCTTGGGTGAGCGCGAGCGCTAGGTCGCGCTCAGCCGCATCCACCTTGTCCAAGGCGAGGTACGCCAAAGCTCGGTCATTCAATAGCTGATAACGCGTCAGTGACGATGTCTCTGGGTCAAGCCACCGCATGCCGCGGCCGATCAGGCGGACAGCAGAGCCCGGGTCATTCGCGTCGCGTAGCTTCATTCCAAGGCGCCAGGACCACTCGTCGGAGCCGGGGTCGCCTTGGCGCAGTTGCCGAGCGATGTGACGGTAGACATTTGCCGCCTCGCTGGGCTGTGACGCCTCCAGCAACTCATCGCCCAGATGCTCCCGCAGCGACAGCGTCTCGAGACGTCGCAACTCTAGTGCCCGTGCGGTCGTATCAACGCTTCTCGCCGCTTCGGCGAAGAGGGAGCTTCTCACGAGTGCATCGATCAAGGTTCGTCCGACTGCGAGTGCGGATTGGGGCTCGCGAAGTTCGACAAACTGCTCAAACGCTGACCGGAGAGGGTTGACCGCCGCGTCATCATCGTGATCGGCGACAGCCATTGCGCCAATATCGGCGTTTAGCCTCGCAGCCGAGGCTTGATCCTTCCTCGCCAATGCCCCTTCGAGGGCAGATTGCAGCAAGGTAAGGGCCTCCTTCGAGCGTTTGTTGCGATGCAGTGCGGTCGCCAACGTACGCTGAGTCCCTTCGAGGACGTCCTCTGCGAGAAGCAACCTGGCTAAGCGTTCGGCCCGCCGGAGCCAGCGCGTTGCGACTCCTAATCTGCCAAGGTCGAGGTTCACTGCTCCGACGTTTTGCAAGGCGGGCAAGAGATGGCTCAATGCGGAGGCCTTCTTGGCCAACCTCGCGCTCTCGCGGAACGCGGCGTGTGCCTTCTCGAGGTCCCCCGTTCGTGCGGAAATCAAGCCGTCGACCCCGATCGCCGACGAGAGAATGCTCGGGTAGCTCCCAAGTTCGGGAATTCTCTCCACCCGGCGGACGTAGCGTCGAGCTCGCTCAACCTCGCCTGTGTCGAGATAGGCCGTTGCCAGGTTGATCCAACCCTGGGCCCGCCCCACGGGATCGTCTGGCGGCCGTGCACGATTGCTCTTGGTGAAGAGCTCGACTGCCTCGTCGCGTCGCCCGTCATTGAAGGCGGCGACCCCCCTATTGAGCAATGCGCTGGCGACAAGCGTCCGATCACCCGAAGACCGGCCGAGCTCTTGTGCATGCACGAAGGATTCGTTTGCGAATTCTTTTCGCCCCCCGTGCAGGGCTACGCGCCCGCCAAGGTTGAGACGCCAGCCGCGCTGACGCGAATCGACGAGGCCCAGGTCGTCCAGACGGTCCAATGCTTCGAGAACCGGCGGCACAGCGAACTCATAGCCGAGATCTGCTACCTCGAAGCCACCATCAAGGAGATCGGAAACCGCCTCAGGATTGTCGGCAACGGCTGAAGCCTCCACCTCTCGGACTCGCTCCGCAACGGCAGAGATGAGGTCGGCTCGAAGCTCCTCGGGGCGGTCGGTCATCGATCGCCTCGTGTGGTGAGTTGCTCTGCTCGAGAAACATAGAGGATGCGGGCCGCGAGTGATTCTCGGATGTGCGTTCGCAGCTCTGTAGGATTGCGGAACCTCCGCGTGACAACACGCTTTCGTTCTCTCGTGATGAAGGCATCTGTCGGAGGGTCGTGCAGAGATCCGTCCCTTATCAGAATGTACCGTGGGACACCAGCTCTGCGCGCAGCGTGATATTCACGCTTCGTTATCGGAGTGAGTTCGTCCGCGAGAATCAAGACCAAGCCGTCCGACGTTGCTGCCTGTCTCTCACAGAAGCGCGCGGCGGAATAAGGCCCTGCACTCGCATCGCGCTCCCATGCCCAGGCACGGTGAGGGAAGAAACGATCAATGGTTCGGATCGCCTCGTCGCGTTCGACGTCGAGCGAGTGATCGCGCATTTTCGAGCTCACGAAGATACGCAATTGAGGACCCCGTCCGTGCAGTACCTCGTCCGAGATGGACCGCTGCAGCAGCAGGGACGACGAACTCGTGGTTCGCGCTGTCTTACGCGGAAAACGAATTGCGGCGGCTGCGGCGATCTCACCTGGGGTTTCCGAGACCTGTCCCTCGTTTGGATCGGTCAAGTGGGGATCAATGGATCTTTAGAGCGCGGGGCCGCCGCACGGCGCGGAACGAAAGTCCAGGTCGATTGTCGCTCCCTCCCTCTTGTCGTCGCCAACTTGCGGCACTCATCGGGTCGACCCGCTCAGTCGCATCCGCGCCGCGGGTCTTTCAGCGAGACGCAGCGCGAGTGTCGCGGTGTCCAATCTGGCTCGCCGGAATTCGTGTGCGACCGCTGCCGACTTCTCATCAGGTGTAGCGCGCTGGCTGTTCCGCCGCCTGCAACTCAGACGACTTCGTATGGTCGTGATTGTCCAACCCTCTTTCCTAAGGGCCGGCGACCAGCGCATCTTGAACGTGCCCCTCCCACAACCAGTCAGCCGGTGGACACGCCAGATGGGAAATGGGCGAAGGCGTGGTTCGGGCTGCGGGTGCGGTGTCTCCTATGGGGTTTCGCTTCCCCTGGAAATACGCGAGGACGGAATCGATCTGGGCTTGGCTCAGCGCCCATCGACCGCCTTTTCCCGGAGCGGCCGCCGGATACATGGCGCGGAGCAAACCGCGCACGCGAAGACCGGTGACCCCGAGTGGTCACGGCGTGCCGGACTCAGCGCGAAAGGTCCAGTACACGACGCCGTAGCCGTCGTGGTCCGACTCAACTGCGCAGCTCGCCCACGCCTCCTGCGCGGGCTTGATCCTGTCGCCGGGGCCCTTCGATTCGAGGAATACGATCGAGCGCTCCCGCCACGCGATGACGTCCGGTCGCCCACCAGTGCCGTTCTTGCCTTGCGCACGATTCGCGGCTGTGTGGATCTCGTAATAGCGAGTCCGAACGTTTGACGGCATCGCGTGGAGAGTCACCATCCACGGACGCCAGCGGACAGGGGCAGCGCCGAACGTGTCCAGCCAGCCTCCTTCCCACCCGGCTCCGCGCAACCGTTTCACGATCTCGATCTCGGCGAAGCTCAGCTCGCCTCCCTCGCCGGCGACCACACTCCTACTCTTGCCGTAGGTTTCGGCCCATGGAAGAGACTTTGCGTCGCCGCCCATCCACCGGTTGAACAAGAGCAAAGCTGTCCAGACCGCGGGCGAACCGTCGCGCGGACGAATGGGCTTGATACTTGCCGCGTACGCCGCGTGAGAAGTCGTACTCGGGCTCGATGTCCGGGTCTGAAATGTCGGACCTTCGTATCGAAAGGTCAACGTCTGACATCGATTCCGCCCGAACCGCCGGCCCCACCCGAGCCCCCTCCCGGTCCACCGCCGCCTCCGCCTCCGCCTCCGCCAGCGCCAAGCCCGACGCCTCCGCCGCCTCCCTGTCCGCCCGCTGCGTACAGCATCGACGAGAACATCGTAATCAGCGGTTTCACCGCAGCTTCAGTCTTCTCAGAACGACGGTACGAAGCAACGCAGACGGTTATTGACAGAAAGGCAATGATCGCGATCCCGAGTTGAATAAGGTCGCTGACCGTCATCGGCATTCCTCTCTTTACCTACGCCAGGGCCTCATCGGGTGATCTGGAGGACGCGAAATCCGACGGACTTCAGAACTCGCTCGACGTCGTTGCGGAATGGCAACCCTTCCAAGATGACGCCCTTGCGGCGAGGCGAAAGCAACTCGATTCCGATTACCGAGCCGTCGGCGGCGTAATTGATGCCCCGCGCATCGTCGAGGCGCTCTTGGCGCGCCCATGGTTCATCGCTAACTGTGAGATAGGCCGCATCGACTGACTCGTCGTACCCGAGGAGCAGATTGGTCATGGCTTGACGCCCTTCCGCCAGACCGTGATGACGCGGCCGTCGGTCGTGTCAGCAACGACCTCGAGGCCCTCGTCCCCGAACCAGCGAGTCCGGACCTCGCGGATCTCGTCGTGCGCCGTTTCACGTATGTCGTCCGGGTCGTCGTATCTTGCCGCGATCATCTCGATCGGTATCCTCTCACGCTACATCTCGCGCAACGCGTGCCTGCTGAGCAGATCGGGCGAAAAAGGCATGACGACGGGCTATCAGGTTCGAAACCCGCCACTATCCACCCGCACACTTGAGGGCTGCCTGCTCGCCGTCTCCGTCCAGCGGAGGCCCGCCTAGTTCGGCGCCAGAGTAGTTGACAACCCGAGCGGAATCATTGGCGACATAGGCGAAGCCATCACCGGCTTTCTCGGCGAGCCACAGGGCCGGTTCCCCCGACCGACCCGGGACTTGTGCAGCGACCCAGACGGGATCGACGAAGCGCTTTACGATGGGCGGCCCCTGCAGGTTCGAAGCCTTTGACACAAATGCAGTTTTCAACTGCTCCGAAGGGTCGTTCATCGTCGAGTTGATGTTATCGAGCAAGACACTATTCGCTTGTTCGCAGGTCGTCGCCTCTCCGCAACCAAGAGCGATCGAGCATGTGATAACCAGCACGGCAGGCAGTGCTACTACGCGGCCCAAACCGTTCACTCAGGCACCCATGACCTTTAGCACCTCATCACCATAGTGATTGATGACCTTGATCGCGATCTTGCCGCTCTTGGGGTGCGGGAAGGGCCGCGAAACCGTTGAGTTGACGGTCGACCAGGCTTCGTCGGAGACGTCGGCGCGGAGGGCGCGGCGCAGTTTCTCGTAGGGGTCGTCGGCGCCGGTGAAGTAGGCGTGGCGGACGAAGAAGGCGTCGCCGTCGTAGTCGGTGTCGAGGAACCAGGCGGCGATGTCGTCGACCGACGATGAGCGTACGGCGCCGGTGGTCGGGTCGTAGACGTCGAGGCCGCAGATCTCGACGACGATCTGGCCGTCAGCGGCATCTCCCGCCGGCCGAACTTCGATGTCGGGCTCGCCAAAGACCATGAACAGGTTGCCGCTGCCGGTCTTTTTGAGCAGCTCGTCGCCCATCGACAGGTCGGGGTTCATGCGGGCGCGCAGGATCGTGAGGCGCCCGAGCTGCGAGGCCTCCTCCCCCACCAGGGGATCGAACGCGAAGCCGCACACGACGAGCAGGTCGGCGAACTTGACGGCCTCTTTGGCGGCGTCGCGGATGAGCTCGGGGCCAACGGTGCCGAACTCGGGGCCGATGGCGATCGCGGCGGTCCGGAGGGCGCCCGATGGGCCGCCGGCCTCGCCCGCCTCGGCGTACTCCCCTACTCCCTGGACGAAGACGCCCGGATACGGGTCGAGCCGGCTGAGCGTGAGGCGCTCGTCGCGCTTGGTGTTCTGGACGCCGGCGCGGCGGAGGTTGTCGAGGATCATCGTGACGAAGCGGCCGGCATCGACCGACTCGGCAACGGGCTCGACCACGTTGTCCTCGGGGCCGGTGACGAGGACGCGGTGCGGCGACAGGCTCTCGACGGTGAACGGGCCCGACACGCGGACGACGCGCCGATCCTCATACGGGCGATCGAACAGGGTCTCCGTCTCGGCGTGCCGCGCGATCGCGGCGTCGATCTCCTCGCGCGTCATCCCTTCGCGGACGTCGGGGTTCTGGGCGATCGACTTGAGCGTAACGTGGGGCACGCGCTCGTAGACGAAGCCTCGACGGATGTCGCCCGACATCGACGGCATCGGGCTTGGCGGCGCTTGGCCGGTCAGCTCGGCCTCCTTCCGGGTGCCGGCCTCCGAGTCGGCGAGGAAGTACCACGGGTACTTGGCGGCCATCACGCGCGAGCGCGCCAGGGCGAGCGCGACGCGGTCTCGTATCTATGGTGATCCAGCGCCGGCCCCATTGCTCGGCGACGTAGGCGGTCGTGCCCGAGCCGCACGTCGGGTCGAGGACGAGGTCACCCGGGTCGGTGGTCATCAGGAGGCAACGTTCGATCGCCCGTGTTGCCGTCTGGACGACATAGACCTTTGGATCCCCGAAGCCGCTCTGGCGAGTGTCATCCCAGATGTCGTTCCTCGGTTTGAACGCGAAGTCGTCGAGATATCGGAGATAGGTCAGGGTTGAGCCAACGGGGAAGAGCCGGCCGGCCGCCGCAAGCCGCGTCAATCCCGGTAGGTCGGTTCGAAAGGTTCCCGAGCCGGGTGTGAAGCGGTGTCCATCCAGGTTGAACTCTCGGACGTCGGAACCCTGCGCTGGGCGCTGGTTGGTTATCGGTTCGGACGGTACGCGCGTGCGCCGATCGGAAGTGGAGTGATGGCCATCGCTTCGTCGTGCGTCATTGCACGACGAGATCCGTCGCTCTCCTCGACAAAGCGAAGGTTCTCGTCGTCAGCTGGCGTCCGAGGTTCGAACAGCGGTCGGTATTTGACCGCTTCGCGGTCCTTGGCAAACCAGAGGATTACGTCGTACGTGTTATCGAGAAGCGTGCCGCCCTTACCGGTTGTCTTCCGGAACACGATCTGGCTTACGAACTGAGCGGATCCGAATACCTCATCGAGCATCGACCGAACGAGGTGGACGTTCTCGTACCCGATCTGGACAAAGATCGACCCTGACTCGGTCAGAAGTTCGCGGGCGACAGCCAATCGGTCGCGCAGGTAGCTCAGGTACGAGTGGATGCCGAGCTCCCAGGTGTCGCGGTAGGCGCGGACCTGCTCGGGCTGGCGGGTGAGGTCGGTGTCCTTGCCGTCGCGGACATCGCGCTTGCGGGTCGAGACCTGCCAGTTCGAGCCGAACTTGATGCCGTAGGGCGGGTCGATATAGATCGTCTGGACCTGGCCTTTGAGGCCTTCCTTCTCGGCCAGGCTCGTCATCACCAGCAGCGAGTCGCCGAGGATCATCCGGTTCGACCACTTGCCCGGGTGTCGGTAGAAGTCGACCTTCTCCTCGAACGTCAGGTCGGTGTACGGCGCGAAGAAGCCGAGCTGCTCCTCTGATCGGCGGCCCTCGCTCGCGGCGCGCAGCTCCTCGACGAGCGCCAGCGGGTCGATGGTCTCCTGGATGTAGATCGGGACCGCCGGCACCTCGAGGTCGCGGGCGTCCTGCTCGTCCTTGCCCTTCCAGACGAGCTGCGGGTCGAGCGTCGGATCGCGCGGGTAGCGCACGATGGCTGGCCTCTTCTCCTCCGGGCGGGCGAACGACTCGAGCTCGGCGGTCGGGATGTTCGACCGGGTTGCGCCGGCGTGCCCGATCGACCGGACAGGAGTCGTCGGGCCCGTGCGCTCGGCGCGCGCTCGGATCTTCTCAGCCACCGCTCACCTACGGCTCATCGCCCGGGGGCTGCGGAGCCCGGAATGGGTTCTCCACGCGGACCGACCCGTAGACCTGACCGTCAGACATGTCCTCGGAGAGAACCACGTCGCAGCCGGACGTCTCAGCCGCCGCAATGATGAGCGCGTCCCAGTAGGAGAGCCGCCATTCGGATGCCCCGGCGATCGCCTCCTGAACCAGGCGGACATCCACTGGAACGACCGGGAGTCGCGACATCTCGGAGACCAACGCCTGGGCGTCACCGATGGCGACGTGTTTGGCCAGCTTACGGGTGGTGACGTCGAAGAATTCGCCCAGAACCTGGGCCGAAACGACGAAGTCGCCGTCCGCGCCCGACCGAACGATCGTCAGTGCCCGCTGCTGCTTGGCGACATCGCGGTGATCGGCGGCGTAGACCCAGACATTGGTGTCGACGAAGACGCGCGTGGTCATCTGCGGTGGCGAAGGACAGGCCGATCGTAGAGGTCCTCACGCCGCCAAGTCCTGCCGTCCGGCCCACTGCTGCCGCTCACCTGTTCGGCAAGCTCAGCGAACCGGCGAAGCGCCTCCGCTGTCTGCGCGGCTCCGGCATATCGCTCCAGGTATTCGCTCACGACGGCATTGACCGACGTCCCGCGCTCGATCGCCTTGATCCGAGCCCGCTTGAGCACTTGGTCGTTCACTGTCACCGTCAGGTTTGCCATCTCGCCACCTCGTGTAACACGGGATCAGTGTAGCACGGGCGTACTGTCGTACTCGTCCACGAACTTCGCCCGGATCAGGTTCCCGGCATCCCATGGGTCGGTGACCTCGAGGAACGCCCAGCGCCCGGCGCCACCCCAGTTGTTGACGGCCACGGTCCATAGGTGTTCTGCGGCAGCCACCTTGGCCTGCTTTTCCTTTCGAGCCTCGCCGGTCACCTCGAGGATGAGGGTGAGGAGGTCCTCGGGGCGGGTTGAAGCGGGGTCGCGGAGCCGGATCAGGAAGTCGGGTACGTAATTTCCGGGGCGGCCCTCGAATGTGTACGGGATCTTGAAGTTGAGGCCCTGGTTCTTGGCGTAGCTCGCGACTTCGGGCATGTGCTCCAGGACGTCGGCCAGCTTGGACTCCCAGCCCGAGTCCTGGACGACCAGATTGAGGTGGCTCTTCGTCGTCGGGTAGCAGACTTTCGTCGTCTCGTACGAGACGTCGTCGGTTGACCCGATCGCCTCGTACGGCCGGAGAACCGGCATGAGGCGCTTCTCTCCGCGTTGTCCGGCGACGATCCCTCGGTAGATCCGGTCGGCCGCGGCGTGGCTGTATTCGGCGAGAAGGAGGAGCTGCGGATGGGCGTTGTCCTTGAGGTACGGGATGACGCATTGGTCGATCCACGCTTTCGTGATGCCGACGAGCTGCGGGAAGAGCCATGGCCGATCGGCGCCTTCGTCGTCGCGGAAGTGGTTGTCGAGCGTCCGCTTCGCGATCGCAAAGACGACCGTCTGCATGCGCTGGTCCTTGAGATCGAGCGTGTGGTGGGCGACCTCGCCGACGATCGGGTCGAGCTCGGTCCTGAGGGCGACGTCCTGGGCGCTGAGCGAGAGGATCGAGCTGGCATCGAACGTCGCGTCGAGATGGTCCGTCGGCATCTCGTAGCGATAGCCGATGAGCCGCGGGAACTCGATCCGGAGCGCTGCCCGCTCGGGCAGCGCGCGGACCTGGAGGACCGGCTTGGCGGTCCGGACTCTCCCCTTCCCCGTCACCGACAGGAAGCTGAACGGCACGCCGTAAATCTCGGCGTACTCGGGCTCGAACATTCCCTCCGGCGTGGCGTCGTAGCTGGCCCTTCGGAGGGCTCGACCGACGACCTGTTCGCAGAGCAACTGCGTCCCAAATGCGCGAATTCCCAGGATGTGGGTGACGGTGTTGGCGTCCCAGCCCTCGGTCAGCATCGCGACCGAGACGACGCAGCGGATGTGCTCGCCGAGCCGGCCCCGCTTGCCGACGGTGTTCATGACCTCGCGCAGGATCTCCTCGTCGGTGATCTCGTCGGCGCTCCGGCCGGGGAACCGCGCGACGTACTCGCGCTTGAATTGCTCGATCTCAGCGGCGGCGGCCTTGCGGAATGCCGGATCGAGCGCGTCGCCGCGGTCGAGCTGCGCCGAGTCGACGAGGATCGTGTTCGGGCGGTCCCGGAAGCGGCCGTCCTCCTCGTTCGAGAAGAGGGGCAGGTTGCCCGGCGCGACGACCGTTCCGCCTTCGGGCAACGGCTTCTCCCAGCCGGCGATCCAATCGGCGACGAGCTTGCTGACCGACGTGTTCGAGCAAACGACGATGAAGACCGGCGGGGTGCCCATGCCGGCGTCGTCCCAGTCGCGGTGGGATCGTTCGTAGTCCGCGTAGAGGGAGCGAAGCGCGCCTTCGAGCTCCTTCGGGATGACAGGCAGCCCGTCGATCGCTGTCTCCTGGACGCCTTTCTTTGGGAGGTCGTCGCGGACCCTGAGCCAGAGGTCCCGGTACATCGGACCGTCGCCGGTCATGGAGTCGTCGGAGACCGGCACCCGCGGGATCTTGACGATCCCGGACTCGATCGCATCCATCAGGCCGAAGTCCGACACGACCCACGGGAACAGTGTGCCCTCTGCGTAGCCGGAGCCCTTCAGGAAGAACGGCGTGGCGCTGAGGTCGTAGACCGCGCGAACACCGAGCTTGTCGCGGACCGCCTGGAGGCCGGACAGCCACACGCGAGCCTCCTCGAGGTCCTTCTTCGCGAGTCCGCGCTCGTCGGCTTCAAGGGTGCCTTCCTCGTCGTTCGGGGCGGGCGCGTAGCAGTGATGGGCCTCGTCGTTGAGAACCACGATGTTCTTCGAGTTGCCGAAGACCCGGCAGACGCGGCGGACCATCTCGGCCGGCGTCTCGCGGAATCGGTCGTCGTCGACGCCGCCCGCGAGGATCCGCTTGGTGAGGCCGGTGGCCTGGATCTTCTCCCTGTGCAGGAACGCGTGGAAGTTCGTGACCAGCACGGTCGCGGCCTGGAGCCGATCCAGATTCTCGAAGTCGAGGATGTCGAGGGCCTTATAGAAATTGCCCGGGTCATTCGGGAGGAGGACCCGGAGGCGGTCTTTGATGGTGATGCCCGGCGTGACAACGAGGAACTTGTCGCTGAAGCGGCGATCCTGCGGGTTGGCGGCCTTGTTCAGGGCCTGCCAGGAGATCAGCATCGCCATCAGAACTGTCTTGCCGGAGCCGGTGGCCATCTTGAAGGCGATCCGTGGCAGGCCGCCGTTATGGGTGGCGTTCTCCTGGCGGATGACGTTGAGCGCCTTCGTGTCGCCGATCTTCTCCGCGGCCTCCGTCAGATAGATCGCCGTCTCCGCCGCCTCGAGCTGACAGAAGAACAGTCGGCGTTCCCGATCCTCGCGATTCCAGTAAGCCAGGAGATCGCGCGTCGTGCCCGTGATGTGCGGGTAGCCCTGGATCCGCCACCGCTCGACCGCCTGGCGGATCTCATTGACGATCTCGTTCTGCTGCTGGCGCGTCGGCCCGCCGAACACGTCCAGGGCGAGTTGGCCGGAGGTTCTCTTTGGGCGGGCGACCGGGACAAAAAACTCGGAGGGGCGACGTCTTTCGGCGATCTCGCCGGTGACCTGGCCGTCGGCCGATGTGATGAAGTGCTTCTTCGGCTCGACGAAGGGCGAGTTGATGATCGGGTTCTCGATCGCGGCCGTGCCCTCGGTCACTCGCTCCCCTTCCCCGCTGGGCGGCGTGCCCAGTTGCGAATCAATAGGGACTATACCGTCACCGGAGGGTAGCTTTGCCACCGGAGCGCGGCATCTGCCCGACGGTGGGAGATCTGATCTAAGCCGGCGTGGCGCTTGGCGTGGCCCCTCCTGGAAGGGTCACCTGGTGCGAGTACCAGTCGGCGAGGACTCTCGCGATGGCAAACAACATTCCAGAGCTGACAAACCAGTAGAAAATCCCGAGGAAGACCAACAGAGCGATTGCCTGCACAAGGCAGCCCTCTCGCTTGCTCAGATTGCGGCCGACGACTCTTGCCGCGACCAGCTCGGCATAGTCACTCAGGCCTGTGGGCCTGCCGCCGAGGCTAAGGGCCTGTGAATGAAAGAGGCCCTTGACTTATCCTCCCGCAAGACGGAGACAGGGCCGAGGCCCGACCGGGACCGCTCGGCGGGTTGCGGATGTCGCGAGGAGGAGCTGAGATGGGTTCGTATCCTGCGACCGTGCACCTCGTCTCCGGCGACGGGACCGAGAGGCCGGAACCCTACGACCTCCGGGTCGCCGACCGGATCGGCGCCATCGAGCTGCGACTCGGGCAGCTCTCGGGCGGCGAGGCACTCCACTTCGCCCTCGCGATGTGCGTCTTCAACAACATTGCGCGCGAGAGCCGCAACCGGGGAATCCGGCTCCGCGAACTGTCGGTCACCGCCGACGGTGACTTTGACTCCGACGAGTTGTCGACGGGAATCGCGTTCTCGATCTCGATCGCCGGCGCCGCCACCGAGGAGGTGCTGCGCGACCTCGCCCAGTTCGGTGCCGACGACTCGACGATCGCCAAGACGCTGCGGCATCCGACCTCGGTGACACTGACCGCCATCGACGCGACGACGGCTACCGAACCCGTTGCCTAACTTGGCTCGGCCTCGTTCGAGCCATTGAGGCGGACGTTCACGAGCCGGACCTCTGTCCCAGCCCGGATCGACTTCGGGATCTCCGCGATCCGATCAACCGCGCGGACCAGCTCCGCCAGTCGCTCGGTCGGGACGTCTCCGTCGACCTCCACGTCGTATCCGATCGGCCCCGAGACCGCCGGGTTCCCGGCGTAGTCGCTGCGTACGCCGACGCGGACACGACGAAGCGCGATCCCCGCCCGCGCGGCCTCCCGGAACAGGTCGTTCGAGATACAGGCTGCGACAGCGAGGTTGAGGAGCTGGCCGCCATTGAACCCAAGGCCGCCACCACCGGCATCGACCGGCCGATCGACGACGAGCGTGAAGGGTCCCGCTGAACCGAGGGCGGTCGTCCGCCCGTCCACACTGACCGTCTCGACCTCGTAGCCCACGTCGCACCTCCTCGTCTCCAGTATCGTCCACGGCCGTGTTCTCGATACGAATACGCACTCGATCGTTCGGCCCGATCAGGTCGGTTCCGCCCTTGTCGAGCCTGACGTGCTTGCGAGCAGCGAGCTTGGCGAGGTCGCGATAGCCCCGGTCGGCGATGATCGCCTGGATGCCCGGCAGCTCGTCAAGCCGCTCGGCGATCAGATCACGCCCCACTCGGACGTCATGCGGCTTGGCCGGATCGACGCGCACGGCGAGCGGCAGCCCCAGGATTTCGACGAGGATGCTGCGTTTCGTGCCGATCGTCCGCCCGCCTCGACCGCCGGCGTTGTGGAACGTGGGCCCCGCCCGTCCGCCGCGCACCTCTGGGCGTCGATCATCACCATCGTGGGCTCGATGTGGTCGCGCTTGAGAGAGCGGATGATGCGCGCCAGCCGGCTCATCGCGCGAGCCCTCGTGCCCGTGCTGCTCGGCGGCGGTGTGCCCTTCTTCGAACAGCTCAAGGCCGCGCCGATCCTGCTCGATGGGCCGAGCCTGGTCGTCGAGGGCGAGCGGGTGACGCACCTGCGCTACACGATTCGCCGACCCTGAACCAGGGGTCGGCCGTGGCGCTGGACAGCCGTGCCGCCCCGCACCACGGAAGCGGGCATCGTCGGGCGGGGGTCAGGATGGCGCATCATCGGTGCACGATTGCGACAGGAGGCAGGACGTGGCAGGAATTGGAGCGAGCTCGGCCGAAGCGGCAGAGTCGGACGTCATCGCGGTCATGGCGTCGATGCGAGCCATGCGGCGGCTCAAGCCGGATCCGGTGCCCGCGGACCTGCTCGAGCGCCTCATCGGGGCCGCCTCGTTCGCGCCGAGCTCGCAAAACCAGCAGGCCGCTCACTACATCCTCGTCACCGATCGTGAACAGATGACGCGCGTCGCGGCGATCTGGCAGGCTGCCGTCGAGCTCTACCTCGCGGCCATCGCCATCGAGCCGCCCGACACGACCGACCAGGCCGCATTCGATCGCGCCCGCGCGGCCGTGGGCTGGCAGAGCGACCATTTCGCGGATACGCCGGCCCTCGTGGTCGCCTGCTACGACATGGGCGTCGTCCGGCGCGTGCCGCCTGGTGGCCTCGGCCGGTTTCTCCGCGCGCTCACGAAGCTCACCCGATCCCGGGCGATCGCCATCAGCCGCAATCGCGGAAGCATTCTCGACCGGACCGCGGCGGCGAGCATCTATCCGGGCGTCCAGAATCTCTTGCTGGCGGCGCGGAGTCTGGGGCTCGGCGCCAACGTGTCACTCTTCCCGATCTTCTTCGAGGCAGAGCTGAAGGCGGTATTGGGCATCCCGCGCCACGTGAGGCCTTTTGCGGCCATCCCGATCGGCTGGCCGATCGGAACGTTCGGTCCCGTCCGGCGCCGCGCCGTTCCGTCGATCCTCCACCGCGATCGCTGGTAGGGAGGATCACTTCGTCGCTCCCTACCCTTGCTTCACGGGCGCCTCGAGCCAGGCTCGGACGCTCGGGAGGTGCTCCTCGTGGAGGTGGTCGGTGAAGTCGACGTCGACGAGGGCCGCGCCGGCCCACGGGATTGCGTTTGGCTCGGTCAGTTTCGCCTCGGGCATCGCCTCGATGATCGCGACCAGGCGGTCGTACGAGGCGTCGTAGTCCCCCACCAGATGGGCCGGCGAGCGGTCGGCGTGGTGGTCGCGGATCCAGGCGTTGATGGCGTCGTAGTCGTCGTCGCCATCGTCGAGCTCGGCCGGCCAGGGGTTGGGCGGATCGGGCTCGCCGCGGGAGAAGGCCTCGAGGCGGGCGAGCGTCCGGTTGCGCCATCCGAGGAGGTGGCCGGCTATGTCGCCGAAGCTCCACTCCCCCATCGGCCCGGGCTCGGAGTACCGGTCGGGCCCGACCTCGGCGGCGAGGTCACGCCAGAATTGCTGGTCCGCCCGGATGGCGGCGATCTGTTCAGCCCTCGTTCGCATCCAAACCTCCCTGGCTCCGCGGCGTTCCTGGCGAGTGGGAGCTGTTCGAGGCACGGACCTCGGAGCGGTAAGCGTCGGACGATCGTCTTTCGAGGGCCCGACGTTCTGAACGGAGCTTGCGTGGTTCTTGTTGTGCTACATACTCGTTCGCATGAGCCGTTCGAGGTTCCCACATCGACATTTCGCTGTTTCTTGCTTCGTTGCAGTCGCGCTCGTCGTTGGCACGGCGATCATGGCCCCGGCCGCACTAAACGCTACGCCAGCAGGGCACCACAGACCAACACCGGCGCCGACGGCCACACCGACGCCGACGCCGAGTCCCACACCAGGACCTACGTCTCCACCGGTGTCCGGCTCGTGGACGCTCAAGTTTGCAGACGAATTTAACGGGTCCAGCGTCGATCTCACAAAATGGCGACCGAACTGGGCTTTCTGGCTACCGAACGCCGACGCAGTTATCAGCAAACCGGTCAACGTCGCCGAGCTGTCCTGCTACGACCCGAGCGCCGTGACCGAGGGTAATGGGGTTGTGACGCTCACAGCCGTTCAGCAACCCTGCACCGCGAACGACGGCGTCACCTACGCCTACCGGTCGGGCCTGATCCAGAGCTACAACCACTACCAGTTCACGTATGGATACATGGAAGCTCGAATGTGGCTGCCCCAAGGCACCGGCACCCCGGTCGATTGGCCGGCTTTCTGGGCCAACGGAATTGGCACCTGGCCTACGACTGGGGAGATCGACGTGATGGAGGTTCTGGGCGGCCCCAACCCCCTGTGCTGGCACTTCCACTATTCGGGGGGTGCTCCGGGCGGCTGCTCGGGTATTTCGAACCCCGCCGGCTGGCATACGTTCGGCGCCGACTGGGAGCCTAAATCGATCACGTTCTACTACGACGGCGTACGGGTCGGACGGGTCAGCAAGGGGGTGACGAGTTCGCCGATGTATCTCATCCTGAACCTCGCCATATCCACGACAGTGGGCGGCCCGCTCTCGGTTCCGGCCAAGGTGGACATCGACTTCGTGCACGTCTGGCAGCGGCCGTGACCAGGAGGCCGCCCGGCGCCGTGACGGTCGAGCCCTAGCGCCTGAGGCCCGCGCTTGCGAGCCACAAGCCCCAGCCAAAAACGGTCCCGTCAGTCGGTGGATGGTCGCTAGGTAGACCGCGGCCCGCTCCCGTCCTCGCGGCGCATCTCGGCCGCTACGGCCTTCTCCTGCCAAGGTTCCGGCTTCGAGCCCTTCGATCGTCCCCGCGATGTCCGCGGAGCTGCGATTCTGGCTGAGCTTGCGCTTGCCCTCGAGACGCGAGATCCGCAGCTCGAGGCCGACGATGGCTCGGGCCTGCGTTTCGACGTAGCCATCGGGCGCGTCGTCGATCGACCACGGATCGACCCGACCCCCTTCGTGGCGCTCGACGAGCCGGCGGACATGCGGGACGAGCCATACGGGCTCGTGGTGGAGCGTGATGAAGCCATGCGCCTGGACGGTGACGTAGTTCCAGGTCGGGACGACCTTGCCGGTGAGCCGCTTTTCCTCATACCAAGCGGGTGAAACGTACGCATCGGGGCCATCGACGATCGCGAGCGCCTCGACATCGGAAACGAGCTCGCGCCAGTGCGGGTTTCCGCGGGCCAGATGGCCACGCAGGGTCCCGCTCGGCCCGTCGTCGGGATCGAACAGCATTGGCAGGATCGATGCCCGCAGGCCGGCGGGTCCGAGGGTCACGAGCGTCGCCGGGACGTGGTGGACGAGCTCGGCGAGCTCGCCGGCCGGGTCGTCGACGGTGAAGCGGTTGTGCGCTGGCTGGTACAGCATCGGCCGGACGTTATCACCCCTGCTCGTCTTCGCGACGCTCGACGACCAGCGAAAGCTCCGGAACCTGCGGCGTGATCCTCGGGTGGCGCTGGCACTTCAATCGGACCATGTCAACGAGTGGGGGCTTGTCGCCGCGACGCCGTCGCATTCCTGCTCGATCTGGCCGACCGGCTCACCTGATGTCTGTGCTAGCGTTCGCCGGGTGACGCTCTCCAGAAACGTCTTGGCGCTTGCCGTAGCGTTGGTGGTGAATGTCCTGCTGGTTATTCTCTTGACTCCACTCGGCTTCGAGTCCCGCCCAGCAACCGATCTGAAGACCGTTGGCTACATAGCAATCGGTACCATTTTTGCGGGTCTCGCGCTGGACCTGGCGTCAATCGTCCTGCTCTTCAGGAGAGTTAGATTGGCTTCGAGTCTGGCGATCGTCGGCTCGATCCTCTTCTTCTTTCCCATTTTCGGAGACCGAATTGGGTCCTTCTTCTCACTGCCTGTCCCGCCAGTAATCAACATCCTCGAATACGTCCTCTTTGTCGTACTACTCGTAATTCTCTTCCTAGCCTCGAAGGTCTACAGAGAGAGCAATCCCTCTCCCAGTTGACGAATTCAGGGAGGTCCACCTCGCAGGCCGGCTGAGGAGCGTGTTCCGACCAGCTACGGCGCCTGTTCTTATCGAACTGAGGACACCCCCACGGGCTTCAAACTGAGACACTACCGGGCTTCGAGTCGAGCGGGTCGCCGGCATCGGGCCTTGGCGAAGAGATCGATGAGGGCCAAGTTGTCAAGTTCAGGCCACGATCACGAGAGCGTGTCGCCACTCCCCGCCTGAGCCCAACGCAGGACGCGCGCCGCGCGGAGCGCTCAAGAACGTTCACCCGGGCGCGGAGCACTTCCAGATGGAAGACGGCGGCACGCCGATGCCGGCGATAGAGCGGGGCAGGTCAGGAGCGGCCGGCATCCCGCTACGACAGCCTGGAGCTCGGCATCTCGCCACGCATGCCAGACATCTCGTCGGGCGCCGTGTTCATCATCGCCAGCATCCCCGGACCCCCGGTTCGCAGGAACCGCCAGACGAGCACCGCCGCAAGCGCCAGGAAGGCTACGTTCAGGACGGTCGTGTAGTTGAGCGAGATGCTCGCCTCGACGAGTTGGGCTGCACGTTCGTGCGGGATGAGGCCGAGGACTCCAAACACCGCCTCGACGACAAGCGCCGCCCCGGCCATCGCGACGTAGAAGGTAACGGCCAGGAAGGCCGTCATTCGCCAGCCGTAGTACTTGCGGTAGATGTTGAGGATCGGCAACACGATCAGGTCGGCGAAGATGAACGCGAGAACACCGCCGAAGCTGATCCCGCCGTTCCAGAGGACGGCCGCGAGCGGCACGTTGCCGATGGAGCAAACGAAACTGACGACCGAGATGAGCGGGCCGATGATCGGCCCCCAGATCGCCGCGAGGGTCGGGTCTGAGGTCAGGAAGAGTCGCTGCCACACGTCATTGGGGACCCAGGCCGCCAGCGCCCCTGCGATCAACAGACCGGCTGCGATGTCCTTCCAGATCGCTGCCCAGTCCATGACGAAGGAGTGGCTGATCGCGGTGAAGCCGGCGGGCGAGGTGATCCGAGAGATCAGCGAGCCTTCGGTCACTGTCATGTCCATCGCGCCGTGGCCTTCCATCGAGCCCTTGAGGCCACGGTCCGCCTGGCGGCGGGCCTCGTCGACGAGCGACGGCCGCAGGAAGCGCCGGAACAGGATCGCGAGGATGACGATCATCAGCGGGCCGCCGACGAACTCGCCGAGCGTGAATTGCCAGCCCAGCAGGAGCGCGAGGATGATCCCGAGCTCGATGACGAGGTTCGTCGACGCGAACTCGAATGCCATCGCCGCCGTGAAATTCGCGCCCTTGCGGAAAATCGACCGAGCCAGTGCGACCGCCGCGTAGGAGCACGACGAGGAGGCCGCGCCGAGGAGCGATGCGATCGTCAGGCAGCGTGCCGAATCGTTCGGCAGAAGGCGGGTCATCTCCGCCTTTGACACGACGGCCTGAACCACGGCCGAGAGGAAGAAGCCGAGGATCAGGGCCCAGGTAATCTCCCAGGCCATCCCGAAGGCGAACGAGAGGGCGCGGAGGACGGCATCGACGATTGGCATGTGTCTCGATTGTAGGAACCCTGGGCTACCAGACGTCGCCAGGTGCGCCAGTCGCACCTGATGCGATCAGTGAGCTCGAAGGGTGGCGAGATCGGCGTGCGCAGGACGAGGATGAAGCCCTCGTCGTCGGGCGTTCGCCGCTCGCCCTCCGGCAACCGGACGAACGCCGGGCCCAGCCAGGTCTGCCAGCCCAGCCGTTCATAGAAGTGGTTGCTCGCCGGTGCCGAGGGCACCGAGCTCGAACGTTGACCGGATGTGGTCGGTAGCCGCCTCCATGACCTGCGTGCCGTGCCCGCGACCCTGGAGGCCGGGGGCCGTGGCGACGGCCTCGACGTAGCCGGTTCGTAGCGGGCGGCCGTCGATCTCGAGCGTCCGCTCGACCACCGATGCATGGCTGACGATCTCGCCCTCGAGATCGAGGACGAAGTGGGTGCCGCCAAGAGCGTGCGTCCAATCGTCGTCCGCAAACGCTTCTTCGCCTGTTCCGAACGCGGTATCCATGAGGGCGCGAATTGCGCGGACCTCGTCAGTTGTCAGGGCGTCCGTTGGCACGCGACGGAGGCGCGGGCCGTCCGTCGGGGACGTCAACCTCGGGTCATCCCCCGCCGGCGACGCCCGCCAGGAGGCCACCGATCGTCGAGGCCCCGCCCGCGACGATGATGTTCTTGAGGACCTTTCCGGCCGCCGCGGCTCCGAGGTAGCGCAAGACGGGCATTCGCAGGACCCCGGCCGCGATGCCGGCTACGTCGAACAGCGGATTCGGGACGAGGGCGAGCAGGAAGATGACGATCACGCCGCGCCGCTGAAGCCAGCCACTGACCCGCTTCGTCGCCGCGTTGTCCGGCAGGAACGATCGACCGCTCCACCCTGCGGCGAAGCCGGTCAACTCCCCCACCGCCTGACCCAGCCCGGCCACGATGCCGACCGCGAGCGGCTCGCCAGCCGCGCCGGCGATGGCGGTGAGGGCGAGTCCCGGCGCGGGCAGGATCAGCGTCGCGGTCGAGAGCGCGGCCAGACCGAAAAGGACCAAGAGCCCGATCGGAGATCGGATGAGGCCTTCGACCGCCTCGCGCCGAGAAGGATCCGAGGTCAGCCATAGCATTACCCCGAATGCCACGACGACAAGGGCGACCGTCCCGACGAGGGCCAGGATCCGACCTCGGCCTTGTGCGGCCCGCGTAGCGACCTCGACCGGCTCGTTCCTAGCGGGATCAGCCATGAAAGCCGAAGTATTGCTCGCCGATGATGCGGGCCACGTTGACCAGGACTGCGCCGACCAGGACGATGACGACGCTCCGCCAGGGATGATCGCGAAGCCACCAGACCGCGACGACGAGGACGAATACCCACGCCGCCTGGAAGGCGAACAGCGTCGGGTACTCGACCTCGAGCCCGGGAAAGACGATGTACAGGACACTGGCCAGCAGGTGGCCGACCACGGCCACGACCCCGACTGCTCGCGCCACGGTCCTGTTCTCCCCGATCGAACTCATCCGACCTTGCGCCATCTCACCCTCCGACTTGCGTTCGACGTTTTGTCCTGGTCGGAGCCGCCCCAGGCAGGACCGGGTCGCCCGCTTGCGCGGCCGGCCGGCCTGCGGACGCCGTGGGCTACGGCTCGATGTTGTGGTTCAGGTGGAAGACGTTGTCGGGGTCCCAGGCTCGCTTGAGGGCGGTGAGGCGCTGGAGTTTCGCGTCGCCAAAGATGGCCCGAGTCTCTTCCGGCCCCGTCTCCTGGATCTCATTGACGTAGCGACCGGTCACGGCATCCGCCTCAACGATCGCCATCGCCTGGCGGACCCAGTCGCGATGCGTGTCGTCCAGCGCGGGATCGTCCCAGCCGCTGTCCGCGCTCATCTCGAAGCGGGCGTCGCGACCGGTGAAGGCCGTTGCATCGTCCGCGATCCGAGCGATTGCCCCACCCTGGGCGGTGATCGCGAAGGAACTTGTTTCTCCGGGCGCGGTGGCCGCGTGCTCGACGAGCGCGTCGAAGGCCTCGGGGCGGAAGTCGTTTGCGAAGCCGCCCTTGATATAGCCGCGGCGGCCCCAACCGGAGACCTCGTCATTCGCCGACTGGACCGTGAGGTAGGGCTGGCTGCCGAAGGTGCTCGATGCCGCCGCGGGCCCGGCACGGAGCGGGGCCACGTCGCGGTCGAAGTCGTCGGCGGCGCCGCTGTGGTTCAGCCCGATGATCACGATCGGCTGGCCGGCGATCGACTCAGGGTACTCGGAGGCGGGCTCCGGGCGACCGATGGAGAAGATCAGCGAGACGGCGTCCGGGGCGGACACCGCGTAGTCCCGGAAGGTCGACCAGACCTCGTGGACCAGCGAGGCTGGGAAGATCTGGACGCCTCGGTGGAGCTTGCCTCCGAAGGGATGGAGGTCAAACTCGAAGGCCGTCACGACGCCGAAGTTCGGGCCCGCGCCGCGGATTCCCCAGAAGAGATCAGGCTCTTCGGATTCGCTCGCTCGGACCGTGCGTCCGTCTGCGGTCACGAGCTCGACCGAGCGGAGGCTGTCGATGGTGAAGCCGAGGTTTCGCTGGAGGCGGCCCATCCCGGCGCCCAGGGTCAGGCCCGCGACCCCCGTGTGACCGATCACGCCGACCGGGCAGACGAGGCCGTGGGCCTGCGCGGCCGTGTCAAGCTCGCTCAGGAGCGCGCCGCCCTTCACGTAGGCAACGCGGCGCTGGGGATCCACGGTCACGCTGCGGAACCGCGACAGGTCGATGACGAGCCCGCCGTCGCAGGTCGAATGGCCGGCCGCGCTGTGTCCGCCGCAGCGAACCGCGATTTCGAGACTGTGCTCGCGCCCGAAGCGGACCGCGGTTGCGACCTCTTCCACGGTCGTCGGCCGCACGACCAGCGCCGGTCGCCGGTCGAACACCGCGTTCCAGACGCGTCGGGCGTCGTCGTAACCGTCGTCGGTCGGGCTGATCACATCACCGCCGAATGTCTCGCGGAGGCGGTTGACGTGGTTGAGCATGGTTCCGCCCATTGTCTCGGCTGTCCTACGAACGCGGTGGCTGCTGCACGATGACGAGTCGGTTGCCGTCGGGATCGTGCAGGACGAACATCGGCGGCACGCCGCCGCCCCAGTTCAGCAGGTCCTCGACCTCGACGCCCCGAGCCTTCAGGGTGGCGTGGTCGGCGGCCGCGTCGTCGGTCGAGAGGCGAACCCCTGTGTCGATGCCGGGCTTCAGGTCGCCGCCCGTCGCCAGCGCCAGTGTCGTCGTCGCGTCCGCGGGGCCAACCTCGACCCACCGGCTTGGGCCGAATGCGACGTCCATCTTTTTCTGGAAGCCGAGGTTCTCGGTGTAGAACTCGATCGCGCGATCCTGGTCGGTGACCGGAACGAGGATCGTCGCGATCTCCGTGATCTTCGTTGGAGTCGTGGTCTGCGCCATCAGGATCTCCTCTAGCTACGATCCGGCAAAGGCTATCCCGATCAGTCGGTCATCGCTCTCACGCCTGCGCCCCAGCGGCCTCGCGCGTCGCACAGCCTGGACTTGCGGGGTTACCCGGCCCTCGGCACGCGCTATCGCCGGAGCGATGGCATCGATGCGAACCAGTTGAATTTCAGGATTCTCGAGCGGCTCCGGCGAGAGACGCCATTTGTCCCGACGAGCACCCTCGTCGACGGCCGGCTGGCGATCCGACCGTGCTACATCAACCCGCGGACGACCACGCGCGAGGTCGACGGACTCGTCGACGCGACGATCAGGTTCGGCGACGAGCTGACCGCCGCGTAAGCCGGGTCGCGAGCCGCGCGCGGAGAGTTTCGCGATCAGCCCGCTTCGCGATTAGCCCGCCGAATCAAGCAGGATGACGACTTTGCCCTTGGGGCGGCCGTCATCGACGTAACGAAGGGCGTCGACGACCTCGCTCAGCGGGAAGCGCCGATCGATCGCCGGTTTGATCACGCCAGCCGCGATCAACTTCTTGAGGGCCGCCACGTCGTCGGGGTCGAACGGTCGCCAGCCGAGCAAAAGGCCCATCCGCTTGTCGCGCGCCACGAGCCACTTGACGGGCAGGAGGACCAGCACGGAGAGCAGCCAGGCCGTCGAACCGCCCATCGCGACGTAAACGCCGTGCGGTCGGAGCGCCCGAACGTAGCCCAGGATCGAGCGGTGGGCGTCCACGTCGACGATCCAGTCGTAGGGCCCTGTCCGGGTGTAGTCGGTCGTCGTGTAGTCGATGACGTGGTCGGCGCCGAGCGAGCGGACGAAGTCCATCTTTTCGGTTCGGCAGACGCCGGTCACATCCGCACCCATCGACTTGGCGATCTGGACGGCAAACGGCCCGACGTTTCCCGACGCGCCGACGATGAGGACCCTGTCGCCCGCCCCGACTGACCGGCCGTCGCGGAGCCGCAGTCCCTGGAGCGCGAGCAATGCCGAGTGCGGCAACGTCGCAGCGTCTTCGAACGACATTCCGGCGGGCATCGACCCGAGGGCCTTCTCTGGCACGCAGACGTAATCGGCGAACGCGCCCTGACCGAACGCGAAAAGGTCGGAGAAGACCTGGTCACCGGGTCTGAACCTCGTCGCGATGGGTCCAACCGAGTCGACCACGCCGGCTACATCGAGTCCGAGGCGAGGGTTCTTCGGTTTCCGCAACCCGTAGAACAGCCGGATGAATATCCACCTCGGGTAGAGCCCGTCCAGGTCGGCCCGGTTGACCGAAGCGGCGTGGACGCGGACAAGCACCTGGTCCTTCGATGGAACCGGACGTTCGACGTCCTGCACCTCAATGACGCCGGGCGGGCCGTATCGGTCGCGCATCGCCGCCTTCATGAGATGGTCAGGACCACGTTCCCCGTCTTGTGCCACGTCTCGACGTACCTGTGGGCCTCGACGACCTGCTCCAGCGGGTAGCTCCGGTCGATGACGGGTCGGTATTTCCCGGCTTCCATGAGCTCCTTCAAGAAGACGACGTCGCGTTCGATCCTCCGACCGGCCGCGAATTTCAGCCGCTTGTTGCCGATGCGCCAGGTCCACACCGCCCAGAAGAAGTTCCGGAGTCCATCGGTCGCGACGTAGACCCCGCCGGGCTTCAGTGAGCGTCGACCGCGCCGGTACGAATCCTTGCCGACGGCATCGATGATCGCGTCGTAGGCCTCGCTGTTCTTCGTGTAGTCCTCACGGAGGTAGTCGACGACCTCATCGGCGCCGAGTGAACGCACGAGGTCGACGTTCCTGGTGCTGCATACCGCCGTGACGTGCGCGCCGAGGTTCTTCGCCAGCTGCACCGCCGCCGTGCCGAGCGATCCTGACGCACCGTAGATGACGATCCGCTGCCCCTCCCGGATGTCGGCCACGCGCAGGGTCGCCAGCGCCTGCGTGGCCCCGTCGCAGGCAGCCGCGGCCTCCTCGAAGCTGATCGTCGCCGGTTTGAGCGCGAGAGCGGCGCTCTCGCGAAGACAGATGAACTCCGCGTGTGCCCCCATCCAACGAGGCTGGCCGAACACCTGGTCGCCGACGTTGAACTCGGTGACGGTGGCGCCGGCGGCCTCAACCTCGCCCGCCAGCTCGACGCCGAGGGTCCTCCACCTCGGCCGGCGAAAACCGCCGATCAGGCGCCAGAAGAACGGATGGGCTGCACGAACATGGGTATCGCTCTGGCTGACAGTCGACGCGCGGATCCGTATGAGGACCTCGTCGTCCTTTGGCACCGGCTGCTCGACATCTGCGACGCGAAGGAAGTCGGGCGGCCCGTAGCGGTCCTGGACCACCGCCTTCATTGCT
Source organism: Candidatus Limnocylindrales bacterium (assembly GCA_036570185.1). Lineage (GTDB taxonomy): Bacteria > Chloroflexota > Limnocylindria > Limnocylindrales > CSP1-4 > DATCPH01. The sequence continues at coordinate 53,970 of DATCPH010000103.1, forward strand.
CCTCCTCAGGTGACACTGCGCCAATTGGACTTGTCTTGTCGTTCCCGCGCAAGCCTGCCAGCCATCCGGTGTGGATGGGGATATCCCCCGCCCCGAGACGCCCGCTCCCCGGCTGGGATTGTTCCTCTCCACCTCCCACCGTGAGCCCCGGCACCAACGGATCGCTCGGATGGCCGAGTTTCCAAGGTGCCAGAAGCGCGCTCTGTGCCAGCGCGGAGCAGCGCCGCGACTCGCATGAGATCGTGGCGCGGGAGGGATGGCTACCGATGCGGGTCAATCGCGGATTTCTCTACTGGGGTGTCTTCCTGGTCGCTCTGGGCGGCGTTCTCGTCGCGGGCGAGTTGGGGGCCCTCGACCCGGCGAGGGTGATCGACGCGTTGCGGCTCTGGCCGCTCGCGGTGGTCGCGGTCGGAGTGGGCCTCGTGCTTCGGCGCACTCGCCTCAGCCTTTCCGGCGGGATGCTCGCGGCGGCGGTTCCGGGCCTCGTGCTCGGTGGTGCCTTCGCGGTGGGCCCCCGGTTCGTGGGCAATTGCGGCGGGCCAGGTGAGGCCGCCCCCAGCGCCCCCCAGCAAGGCACTTTTGATGGGCCGGCGAGCGTTTCCGTGGCGACTGGCTGCGGTTCGTTGACAGTCAGCACCGCGCCGGGAAGCGGCTGGCGGCTCGATGCCGGGAACACGGCGGGGCACACACCGACCATCCGGACTTCGCCCCAGTCGCTGTCGATCGAATCGACGGCCGATGAGGGCTGGGGAGTACTCAGCGCCGGTCGCAATACGTGGAACCTCACCCTCCCCACGAGCCCGATCGACCGCCTGAACCTTGTCGTCAATGCGGGCGAAAGCCATGTCGCCCTTCCTGCGGCCCAAATCGCCCGGCTGGCGGTGACGGGCAATGCATCGCTGATCGCGATCGATGCTTCGTCGGCGGCGGTTACGAATCTCCTGGGCACCGTGAACGTCGGATCGCTATCGATCCATCTCCCGGCGAACAGTGACCTGACGGGCTCCCTTCGAGTGCGCGGTGGCCAGCTCCAGATCTGCGCGCCGACCGGTCTCGGGCTGCGGCTGACGTCCACGGGTCAACCGAGGCAGGTCAAGGTCGACGGCCTGCAACAAGCAGGCTCGGACTGGCAGAGCCCCGATTACGAGACGGCGCTGCACCACGCCGACCTCGAGGTCAGTGTCAACGTTGGTGGAGTCGAAATCAATCCGATTGGAGGATGCAGGTGAACCGTCGTCTCTATCGTTGCCGCGAGAACCGGGTTCTGGCGGGGGTCGCCGCGGGCACCGCCGAGTTCTTCGGCCTCGACCCCACACTCGTCCGCGTGCTGTGGTTCCTGTCGATCTTCGCCGGGGGCATCAGCCTCCTGCTCTACATCGGCCTGGCGATCATCGTGCCGCTCGAGCCGCTGTCGCCCGAGGCCGCCGCCAAAGTCGCCGCCGACGCGGCTGCCGCTGAAGGGTCGACCGCACCGGACGGACATCGCCACGCGAATCGCGGCAGCGGCAGCGGGCGATGGACGACGATCGTGGGCTTCGCCCTGATCTTGTTCGGCTCGCTCGCCCTCGTCGATCGGTTCCTTCCGGGCCTGGACGTCGAGCACTTCATCCTGCCTGCGGTCGCGATCGGGATTGGAGCCTACCTGATCCGTGGTGCCATTCGGCGGGAGCCGTCCGAGTTGTGATCGGGGCCGCAGGCCTCGCCACAGGGCTGCTGCTGATCCTGGCCGGGCTGGGAGCAGCCCGGATCCCCGGCGGGGCGACTTTCGCTCGGCCGGGGATCACCCGTTCCTGGGGCTCGAGCAGCCCGATCAGGGCCTTTCTTCTCTCGCCGATCCATCCATCCACGTGGTACGCGAACGGCGCGATCGCCCTCGGCTTCTTCATCGGCATCTTCGGGTTCGTCTTGATCGCCACACTCGCCTCGACGGGTCTGACCGTTCTCCTGGCGGGCATCGGGGTCGTGCTCATCGCCGCCGCGATCGAAGGCTCCCGGGGCCTCGCCCGACTCGAGCGCTGGCGCGCCTTCGTCGGCGAGCCGATCCGGCCTGCGGCGCACCCGTACAAGCCGCTCCGTGGAGGCGGCGTCCTCGCCTTCCTCCGAGCAGAGTTCGCGGACGAGAGCCGCTGGCGAGACGTGCTCTATGTCGCGGTCAACTTCCCGCTCTCGATCATCGAGTCCCTCGTCATTGCCGTGCTGTGGACCCTGGCCCTGGCCCTGCTGACGACCCCGATCTGGTACGACGGCGTTCCAGGTGCCGCGCTGGCGGCGCCGCTCGGTCCTCTGGCCGGTCACGACCCGCCCCTCGTCGTCCTTCGCACGCTGCTCGGGCTCGCGCTCCTCCCGGTCGCGGCGTCGCTCTCGCAGCTCGTGATGGCGCTCCATCGCGCGGTCGTCGCCGGCCTGCTCTGCACCTCGGAAAGCCGCGAGCTGCGGGGCCAGGTCGAGACCCTCCGGAAGAGCCGCTCCGCGGTCCTCGACGTCGAAGCGAGCGAGCTGCATCGGATCGAGCGCGACCTCCATGACGGCGCGCAGCAGCGGCTCGTCATGCTGACGATGGACCTGGGGCTGGCCGGCGAGCGGATCGACACCGATCCTGCGGCGGCGAAGCAGCTCATCCTGGATGGGCAGGAGCAGGCCCACCAGGCGCTCGCCGAGATCCGCCAGCTGGTTCGCGGAATCGCGCCATCGATCCTGCTCGACCGGGGCCTCATCGCGGCGCTGCAGTCGATCTCGGGCCACGGACCGGTGCCGACCGTCCTCGTGAGCAACCTGGCCCCTGGTGAGCGACTGCCGGCGGCGACGGAGCGCGCGGCGTACTTCGTCGCCACGGAGGCGCTCGCCAATGTCGCCAAGCACAGCGGCGCCACACGGTCCGAAGTGCGCTGCCACCGGGAGAATGCTCCCGGCGGATCGCGGCTGGTGGTCGAGGTCTGGGACGACGGTGCGGGCGGCGCGAACGTCGCGCCCGGCGGAGGGCTGGCCGGCCTGGCCAGCCGGATCGCCGGTGTGGACGGGACCTTCTCCGTGACCAGTCCAGCCGGCGGCCCCACGCTCGTCCGCGCCGAGATCCCGATGGCTACTTTGTGGGAGAGCCGGGGGTCCTAGGAACCGAGGTAGGCCAGTACCGCGAGGACGCGGCGATGGTCGTTCTGCGAGTCGGGCAACTGGAGCTTCCCGAAGATGTTGCTGATGTGCTTCTCGGTTGCCCCTTCGGTGATGCTCAGGAGGTTCGCGATCCCGACGTTCGTGCGACCCTCCGCCATCGCGGCCAGGACCTCGCGTTCGCGCGGCGTCAGGGCGGACAGCGGATCGTCGGCTCGATTGCGCACCATCAGCTGGGCGACGACTTCGGGATCGAGGGCCGTCCCGCCACGAGCGACCCGGCGCAGCGCGTCCACGAACTCGGAGATATCGCCGACGCGATCCTTGAGCAGGTAGCCGACCCCGCCCGCGCCGTCCGCCAGAAGCTCGGTCGCGTACTGGCGCTCGACGTACTGGCTCAGGACCAGGATTGGCGTGCCGGGCACGCGCCGTCGAGCCTCGATCGCGGCGAGAAGGCCTTCGTCGCGCTGGTTTGGCGGCATCCGCACATCGACCACAGACACGTCGGGTCGATGCGCGACGACCGCCTCGATGAACGCCTCACCGTCGCCGACCTTGGCCACGACGGTGCCCCCCGACTCCTCGATGAGCCGAGCGATCCCTTCGCGAATCAGCGCGGAGTCTTCCGCGATGACCACGCGGAGAGGAGGGGCCTCCATGTGGAGATGATGCGCGGTCGGAGGAAGCGTTTCACGCGATTCTTCCTCGACCGACCGTTGAGGCTTTGCGCTAGGGTGCTTACGTTGCGACCGCCACCCAAGGAGCAATTCATGGCCTCCCCGGTCACCAGCTCGATCGTCATTGGCCGGCCAATTGAGGACGTCTTCGCCGTCCTGACCAACGTCGAGAACACGGAGAAGTGGTTCCCAACAAAGGTCAGGGAGTGGTGGACCTCGGAGCCGCCGCATGGCGTCGGTTCGACCCGGCACGCCGTCGTGACGGTCGGGTGGTTCCCGTCTACGACCCTCCGCGTAAAGCCGTGATGCGGGGCACCTCGTCGAGCGCCCCGTTCGAGGCGACGCTGACGTTTGAGCCGGCCGACGGCGGTACGCGAGTGGAGGCCGTCACGGAGGTGTTCCTCCGTGGTCCGGCCAGGCTGTTCGCGGGAATGTTCACCGGCTGGTACGGTCGGAAATGGGACCTTGGCCTGGAAACACTCAAGACGATGATGGAATCGGGCGAGTTGTAGCTGCTGCGCCGACGCCGCGATCACCCCGCGGAGCAAAGGGTCTCCGTGCGCAGATCGTGCACATCCGCGTGTGAGGGTCGCTGTCCGACGAATGTTCAACGCCTTCCGCCTTGATGACGACCCACTTGCGGCCCGCCTGGAGGAGGCCGTCGATCCAGGGCTTGCCGCGTTCTCGCTCGCCTTCTGACCACCTCGTGGGCGCCGTCTTGCGCAATTCCGGGGGCCTCGCATGGACCCATAATCGAGCCATGCCGAAAGCGCCGAAGCCCCTTCCGGGCGTCGCCTACTACGCGACCGGCGCCATCCAGTCGCGGGGGTCCATGTTGGGCGGCGAGATGCACGGGGCCTGGGAATTCTTCCGCAAGGACGGCAGCGTCATGCGGACGGGTGAGTTCGAGCGCGGCCGCCAGGTCGGAATCTGGCGAACGTTCGATCGGGCAGGACGGCTGGTGAAGGAGACGCGCTTCTCCTGACCTGGTCTACGCGGGCCGAGCGAACCCCGCGCGATCGGCCGACCCGGTGGACCCGGCCGACCCGGCGCGACCAAGCAGGAACTTCCGCTCAGCGATGTTCCGCGTGAGCGACGCCGCGCGGGCGAATTCGGCAGCGGCCTCATCAAACCGCCCGAGCTTCACGAGCAAGTCTCCGCGCACGGCCGGCAGGAGGTGGTACGCCTTGAGCGACGGCTCCTCAACCAAGTCGTCCACGAGCTCGAGGCCTGCTGCAGGTCCATACGCCATTCCAACGGCGACCGCACGGTTGAGCTCGACGATCGGCGACGGCGTCAGCTGCGCGAGGGCGTCATAGAGGGCGACGATCCGAACCCAATCTGTGTCGGTTGCAGTTCGTGCCCGCGCGTGGCAGGCGGCGATCGCAGCCTGGAGCGCGTATGGCCCGCGAGCTCCCGCGAGCGCCTCGGCACGCTCCAGCGCTGCGAGGCCGCGGCCGATGAGGAGCTGGTCCCAGCGCCCGCGGTTCTGCTCGAAGAGCGGGATCGGCGCGCCGGTCGGTTCCACCCTGGCTCGCATGCGCGACGCCTGGAGCTCCATGAGCGCGACGAGGCCGTGCGCCTCCGCTTCGCCTGGGACGAGCTCGGCGAGGATGCGGCCCAGTCGCGCGGCGTCCTCGCAGAGCGCGGGGCGGATCCAGTCCTCACCAGCGGTCGCGGAGTAGCCCTCATTGAAGATGAGATAGATGACCTGCAGGACCGAGCCGAGACGGGCGTCGAAGTCGGCGCCCTGCGGAACCTCGAACGGAACCCGGGCCTCGGACAGCGTGCGTTTCGCGCGGACGACACGCTGGGCCATCGTCGCCTCGGAGACGAGAAAGGCGCGAGCAACCTCGTCCGTCCGGAGGCCACCCAGCAGGCGAAGGGTAAGCGCGGCCCTGGCGTCGACCGAGAGCACCGGGTGGCAGCAGATGAAGACGAGCCGCAGAAGGTCGTCGCCGATCGCGTCGTCGTCGATTGCCGCGTCCAGATCCGCGTCGGTCTGTTGGTCGACCTCGAGCTCCCGGGCAAGCTCCTGCTCCTTGCGCTCGAGCGTCGTTCGACGGCGAATCGTGTCGATCGCGCGGTGCTTGGCCGTGCCCATGAGCCAGGCGCCCGGGTTGTTCGGGACTCCCGACTCGGGCCACTGCCGGAGCGCCGCCTCCAGGGCATCCTGGGCGAGGTCCTCGGCCAGCCCCACGTCACGGACGATCCGCGTCAAGCCGGCGATGAGCCGGGGCGACTCCATGCGCCACACCGCGTCGATCGCGCGGTGGACCACGTCGCCCCGGCTTTCCGCCACTGACACGGGCCCCACGTCCCGGCCCTACGTACCGGGCTGCTCGCCCGGGTCGAAGACCCGCTGGATGATCCCGGTGCCGTCGCCGACGAGCTTCCAGAATTTCTTCGAGAGCTCGATGGCCTCCTCCTTTGCGGCGGCCTCCACGAGCGCCCAGCCCACGACGGCCTCCTTGGCCTCCGTGTACGGCCCGTCGGTGACGGTGAAGTTCCCGCCCGACGACGTGATCTGGATCTTGTGTGGATCCAGCGCGCCCGTCGCAATGAGTGTCCCGTTCCGGAACGACTCTTCGATGAATGCGCCCATCTCGGCCATCAGCTCGGGGCTCGGGGGCGGGAGCGCGACGCCATTCTCGTCAGGCGTGGTCTGCATGAAATAGCGGCTCATGATCTTCTCCTTTTCCAACTGTTCTTACTCGAGCGATTGTTTCGCTCCAGCGCGTGCGCGTCAGGATTGCCCCCCGGCGACGGCGGAGCGCTTGCGTTCCTCGCCTTCGCGAAGCTCGGGCGTGAAGCGGTCAACGAATTCGTCCCACTCGGCGACCGCCCGGATCTCCAGTTCCGTGCCTTCTCCGAACGGGGCCCGCTTCAACCATTCGATCGCCTCGTCGAGCGAGCGAACCTGCCAGAGCCAGTAACCCGCGACGAGCTCCTTGGACTCGGTAAACGGGCCATCGATCACGGTCCGCTTCGTGCCCTCGAACCGGACACGCGCACCTTTCGAACTGGGCTCGAGGGCGTCCGCCGCCAGGAGGACTCCGGCGTTGACCAGCTCCTCGCTGAATCGCCCCATCGCCTCAAACCCCTCAGGGTTGCGCGCGGCGTTCTCGGTTTCGGGTGTCGACTTGGCGAGGATCATGACGCGCATCTCGACATTTCCTTCACGAACCTGTGGGACGCCGGACGACTCGTCCGGATTGTTTCCGTTCCCTATTAGGGCGTCGAATCGCGAGCGCCGAGATCGACATGCTCCGGGATCTTTTTTCGGAGAGGCCCGAGCCCTGCAGGCGGAGAATCCTCAGCCGATCAGGGCGTACAAGCGCCACTCGCCGGGGACTCCCTTCAGCACGTGAGTGCCCCGATCATCGAAGCTGAGGCCGGAGCCCACGGTGAGGTCCTTCACCGTGCTCGAGACGAGGATCTCCCCAGCGTTGGCGAGCGCCGAGATCCGGGCGCCGATGTGCACCGCGAGACCGGCGATGTCATCGGGCTGGACCTCGATCTCGCCAGTGTGCAGGCCGGCGCGCAGCTGGAGGCCGAGCTCCCCCACCCCGTCGCGGATGGCGACGGCGCTGCGGACCGCGCGGGCGGGCCCGTCGAAGGTGGCGAGGACGCCATCCCCCACGGTCTTCACCTCGCGTCCGCCGAAGCGCTCGATCTGCTTCTGGGTGACCTGGTTGTGCTCGGCCAGCAATCGACGCCACGGCCCGTCGCCCATCTCCGCGGCCATTCCAGTCGATCCCACGATGTCGGTGAAGAGGACCGTGGCGAGCACTCGGTTCGGCTCCGGGGCCGGACGGATGCCGGTCACGAAGTCCTCGATCTCGTCGAGGATGGCCTGTTGATCCCCGGCCCAGACCAAGCTGTCCGAGCCCGGAACCTCGACGTACATCGCACCCGCGATGTGCGAGGCCAGAAATCGCCCGAATGGAGGCCCGAACCGTTCGGCGCCGGCCCGCTGGATAACGAGGGTCGGGACACGGATCGCGGGCAGAACGCTGCGGATATCGCTCGCGTACATGAGGCGAACGACGGCCTTCATGATCCCCGGGCTCGCCGCCTGCCGCTCATAGCGGGCCCATGCGCGGCGGACGTGTTCATCGTGAACCAGGCTTGGCGCGAACAGGTCGATCATCAGGCCGTGGCCGGCGCCGGCCTCGATCTTGTCAATGGTCTGTTCGATCGCCTCGGAAGGCTCGCCGAACGGATAGTCGGGAGCCTCGAGAAACCGGGCGAAACAATTCGCGAGGACGAGGCTCGCCACCCGCTCGGGATGTGCGGCTGCGAAGGTCATGCCGAGAAGCCCGCCGCCGAGGTTTGCAACGACGACTGCCTTCTCCGACCCGGCGGCGTCAAGGACCGCGGAGGCGTCGTCCATCCAGTGCTCGAGGGTCGGGAGCGTGGACGTCGGAACCGGATCGGACAGCCCGCTACCGCGCTTGTCGAACATGATCAGTCGTCCGAAGGACGCCAGGCGCTCCCGGAACGACGCCAGCGGCAGCACGTCCCACTGTGCCTCCATGTGGCTGAACCACTGGTCGAGCATGAGGATGTCCGGCGGCCCATCGCCAAGAATCTGGTAGGCGAGGTGCAGATCGCCGAGCCGGGCGTACTGCGTCTCCGGGATCACCGCGGTAGCCTACTTCGCGGGGTCCGTTTCAGTGATGGTGGGTGCCGAAGAGGGCCGCCGTCATCTGCTGGGGTCGGCACCGCTGGCCCCAGCTGGCGCCCGGTGGCCTCCCGGCATTGCCCTCCCCTGGCTATCAGAATGGCGCGGTGGACATCAAGGACATCCGCGCCTGGCTCGACCAGCGGACCGAGGCCGGCGAGTTCAGCGGCGTCGCGCTCGTGTGGCGCGAC
>DATCPH010000104.1:0-7689 GCA_036570185.1 Candidatus Limnocylindrales bacterium
GGGGAGCCGAGGGCCGGGTGCGGCCGTTCGAACCAGCGCCGGATCCCGAACTCGTTGAAGCTGCCGCGCAGGACCGCCACCAGCTGCGCCAGCAGATGGACACGCTGGGCAACTGCATCCGGGGTCGCACGATCCCCGGCGGCATAGCGACGCAGCGACGGCTCGGAGGCGGCCACGAGGCGTTCGAGGCCAGAGTAGCCAAAGATCGCGGCAAGGCTCACGATCTCGGACATGGGACGCGGAGACCGGCGGAGGGCATCGAGGAAGCCCAAGATCTTCTGATCGGAGGGTTGGTCGCCGGCGCCGGCGGCAATCGCCTCGGCGACTCCGACCCGAGCCGCGGCTCGCATCGCCGATCCCACGAGCCCTCGGTCGATGGCTGCCTTCTCGGGGCGGTCGAAGACGCCCATGAGCTGGGCCAGCCGCGTCGCCACCACAGCCGCTCGAGGACTGTCCAGCTCGATGGTGGGAATGTCGGAGGCCATCTGGATCGCGTGCATCTTCCAGATGGTATCCACGGAGTGGGCGCGGGTCAACACGGTCACCGGCGGCCAAGTGCATCCGCCGACAACGTCGAGAGCGCGCTGGACGTCGAACGGCCCTGCGGGGCTCCCGCAGTCTCATGTGGTGGGCCCCTATCAACGCATTCCACGCGAAAGGACGTAAGCGATGCCCTGTCGCGTGAGTGTCGCCACTCGGCGGCTGCCGATTCGCTTGATCCAGGTGTCGAGCTTTGCCTCGTCGAAGGACGCAGGTAGCTCAATCTCGGGGACTCGGGGGGCCCGGCCAGCGTGCACCGCGCCCACATAACTGAGATCGAAGACTGCCTTCTCGGGCGTCGCCACGGGACCTCGCGGAGTCTCCTGCCAGCCACCGAAGAGGTCCGGGGGCAGATGATGGATCGCGAACGTACCGACGTTTGTCTTGATCCGCCGCGCGCGGTCCAGCGAGGCGACCGAAATCTCGCGCGGGACCTGATCGATCATCCCATGATGATTGAGCGCGGAGGTCATCGAAACGTATGCGGGATGCGGGTGAGTGATCTCACCCACGATCGTGAACGGATCAAGAGCACCCTGCCCGACGATCCAGAGGCCGTGGCGCACCTGTCGAGCTCGGCCGGCCTCCTCCAGGCTCCGAAGTGCTCGGCTGGTCGAACTGGCGCTCCGCCGCAAGGCCGCCGCGGCTTCAGTCGTGCGCATAACCGGCCCGAGGGCTTCGAGCGTCGCATACGCCTCGAGGCGGCTCATTGGAGCGCCTCCAGCCGCTCGACGACGCCGAGCACCATCGCAGTCCAGACCTCCGGGCGTCCGTAGATCTCGACGAAGTCGTCCTCGATGTAATCGACGACCAGCTCGGAATAGGCTTCATAGGGGATGGCAAGAGCCGCGTCCTCAGCCCTCTTCAACGTCGCGGCATCGATGCCTCCGGGTTTCAGTGCGTCGGGATAGGACCCGAAGAGGAGATCGAGGTCGAACACGTCGCGAGGTTCTGTTGCGGATCGATGCGCGAGGGCCCGAATCTTCTGGCGGATCGAAGCGGGCGGCAGGTAATGCTCTGCCTTCACGACTCGCAGGCCGATGCTTCGGCCGATATCGTTCCGAACTGCCTCAAACGCGTGCTCGGGATCAACGACTCCCCTCACCGAGAATTCGATTTTCGTGTTCAGCTGCCCGCCCGTTCCAGCCACACTGAACTTCCACCGGCGGGTCGTATCGGTCTGCTCGGGTTTGGTGGGATCGCTCATCGTGACCCCCGCCACGCGCAGGATGTCCCGGAGGGCACGCGAAGAGAGTGCCTTGTCAACCTTGCTCTCGACGTCGTGGAATCGGTCACCCAGATAGTCGAAATCGATATCTTGAGAACGCCGACGACTCTCGTAGAAGAGGCGGAGATTCGCTCCGCCCTTCACTGCGTAGTCGGTCGTTGGCAGGTACGAGGGAAGGACCTGCAGGAAGACCAACTGCAGGATCTCAACCTGCTTCGCGCCTTGGCTCTGTTCGCTCACCGCGTAAGACTACGCGTTTAGTACCTCTGCCGTCAATATCTCGTAGTCTTACGGATCCGCCCTTCTGACCGCCACTTACCCGATGTCAGTCGTCAATGCCGGCCGGCCGAGGGGACGCGTCCTGATGTACTCGTCGACCCACTGATTGGTGCTCAGCCAGCGACGGTAATCGTCCCGCCTTGCCTTGAGGCAACCCTTTTCAACGGCAGATCGCAGTCCGCGGATATTCAGCCCCGGCCTCTGAAGTGCGCTGAGTGGCATGAGCTTCACGGGGCCAGCAAGGTTCGGCAGGACGAAGCGATCGAGGCTCTCCTTGACCGCGCGGGCGAGGATCTCGGTGAACGGCGCGATGTCTCCTCGGGTCGGCACGACGAATGGCACGAAGGTACTGAGCGCGCGTACGCGCGCGAATGATTGCCGGCGGGTATCCGTTTCTTACGAGCAGCAGGTTCAAGACCACCCGGCCTGTTCGGCCATTGCCGTCGCGGAACGGATGGATCGCTTCGAAGCTCGCGTGGGCGCGGGCCAGGTGGGTAAGCAGGTGTTCTCCGTCGGCTGGCTTTATGCGACGTCGGCCTGCCACGCAATCGTGCCACGCGGCATACCCCTCCTGACCGGCGCTCGTGAATTCGAGCGCGTCGCCGAGGACGTCGACGTGATCTGGCGGGAGTTGTAAGGCGCGCGAGACTCAGGCGTTGGTGATCGCCGGTGATTGCCGTTCGTCAGGCCGGATGCTTTCTCAGTCGAAAACGAGGTGCTGCCAGCGGAGCCCATGAGGCTCGAATTTCGCGAAGTCGGAGTCGCGCGTGACCCACGTGCAGCCCTCGGCGATCGCCAGCGCAGCGTGCTGTGCATCGGCGACCAGCTTGCCCGTCGCACCTACCGCGCGACACAGTCGCACGACGTCGTCGAGATGCGCGCTGGTGGGGGCGGCGAGGCGGCATCGCGGATGCGCGGCAAGCTGCTCGACCGCGGCCAGGGCTCCAGGGATTGGTGTTGGGCCGCCGGGAAAGCGCGGGTCAGTGACCACTCGAATGAAGCCGACCGCAACGAGAACGCTCAGAGCGAATGGCTCTTTGCCGTCGACCATGCTCTCGAGCCAGCGGGCGTATGGCTCATTCCGTTCCTGATCCGGACGATGGGCATAGACAAGGACGTTGACGTCCGGCATCAGCATCAGCGAAGCGATTCCAGATCCTGCTCCTCGAGTATCGCGCTGAAGTCAGCCGGCTCGTGACGCGCCTTTCGGGACGGGTCCCCGTATGTGATCATCTTGAACGGCGGGGCTTCTGGGACAGTGCGCGAAAGCGATTCGCGCAGGGCCTCGTTGACGACGGCGCTTACGGTGAGGTTGCGCTCTACGGCACGTCGCTTTGCCTGACGGAGCAGCCCGTCGTCGAGAATCAATGTGGTTCGCATACGTGAGATCATACGTATGCAAGTGCGCGAGGTCAACCGCGGGCGGGCTCGCGGTGTTGGTTATACTTTTGGCGAATGGTCATACCGAGGCCTTCCGGTCAGACGGAGCAAGAATGATCGCCAAGGTCGGTCCGAAGGGGCAGGTCGTCATTCCAAAAGCCCTCCGAGACGAACTCGGGATCAACCCGGGATCGTCCGTGCTCCTGCGGCGGCGGGCCGGCGACGACGCTATCGAGGTGCGGCGAGCCTGGGACGACCCGATTCGGGACGGGCCTCGTTCGATCCGGGCGCTCACGCCCGAGGCGATGCGAACAACGCGCGCCGGCGATGAGCTTCTGCGATTGCGCAGGGAGGACGAGTCGCTGTGGCAGGAGCAATTCCGGCGCTGGAGCGGGAAGCGATCGTCTTCGACGCCCACCCGTTTGTCATCTTCCTCAACGACGAGCCGGGCGCAGGACTGATCGAGTCGCTCCTGGTTCGAGCCTCAAACGGGACCACACGCGTCTTGATGACGGTCGTCAATGCGGCGGAGGTCCTCGTGGCCCAGGAGCGTCGGGGCGGGGCTGAAGCCAGCCATCGGACGCTCGACGTGCTGCAGGAGCTGCCGCTCGAGCTCATCGACATCGACCTCGAGCTGGCGGCTCGGGCCGCCTACTTCAAGGCGCGCGGCGGCATCTCGCTGGCCGACTGCTTCGCGGCGGCACTGGCGCATCGCGAGGGACTGCCCGTCCTGACCGGTGACCCCGAATTCGAGCGCGTCGCGGACGACGTCCAGGTCATCTGGCTGAGTGGCCACCAATTCGACGCCAGCGCACCGCCAGCTGGCCATCGACCTTTGGCCATTCAAACGTAGCGCCTCCGTCCGGCCCGCTGAAACTCCACGTCATCTCCCAGATGCCCGGCGCATTCTCGACATCCTTGACCCGAAGCGAGGCCGGCCACGCCACCGAGGGGTTCGCAGCGTAACGATTGCAGACGGCGACGAAGTCCGGCAACGTATTTTTGAAGAGAGCCTGCTCACGCTTGGAGAGACGTCTGTAGTCGGCCTTGAACGAGTCGAGGACGACGTATTTCACCTCACCCGTCGAGATGAGCGATCAATTCGTCAACGCCATCAACAACGACGGCCCGGCCTGCAGCGATGTCCGCGTCAGCCTCACGCTCCAGCGCTTGCCAACGCTCGGTCCAGAACCACCGCTGGTCAGCCGGCACAGGCAGCACGGAGCGAAGCTCCACCCGACCGTCTTCCTGTTCGATGATCTGCAGCTGCGCGCCTGGCTCGTCGAGGCGAAGCCGCTCGCGAAGGCTGACCGGCAGAGCCACCGTTCCGCGCGACTGGACAGTCACGAAATGTGTCTTCATGCAAAGCAGCACGAGGCTCCGTCGTCAGGCGGCTGCCAGGTCTTCGAACCATCGGTCCATGCGCCAGTCGCGCGTAGGTCTTACTTTGACTGTGGGAGTAGGAGCACGTAAACATCAGGTCCTACAGCACATTGGAGATTCCGAATGGCCGTTCTTGACCGTCCCATCGAGGCGGAGGCGCGTCTCCGCCAGAAGAACCAACTGACCCTTCCAGCCGCGATCGTCCGGGCGCTCGATGCGGCTCCGGATGACATCATCGTGTTCGAGGCTGACCAGGACCAGCCGGGGGTTGCCCATCTCCACCTCGTCCCTCGGGACTTCGCCGGCAGCCTCACCGGTGTCTATGGGACCAGCGAGCAGGTTCTGGCCTTCGTCCGCGGTGAGCGTGAGGCCTGGGGCGAGTAGCGTCCCGTGTCGCGGGCGTCACTCCTGACGGCGATTCCGTCGGGCGATCGGATTCTGCTCGACACGACCGTGCTCGCGGCGTTCCTCGACGCGACCGATGTCACGCACCCAGTGGCTCAACACGTACTGACCGAACTTGTGGCGACCGGGCGAAACCCCGGTGTCGTCTCAATGATCACGGTGATGGAGATTCTCGTGCGCCCGATGCGTGCAACTCCATCCGGCCAATACACCGTGCTCGCATTCCTGCGATCGCATCCCAATCTGGATTGCGTGCCGATCGATCTCCAGATCGCCAAGGAGGCAGCTCACCTTCGAGCCGACAAGAGGTTTGCTCCGCCGGACGCGTTGGTCGTGGGCACGGCCCTGGCCGCCCAGGTTCGGCACGTCGTCACCAATGATCACGAATGGTCCACCAAGCTGGCGGCCATGTCCTCTCGGCTCAACGTCGTGCAAGCCTCATCGCACCTGCCCTTCCCGTAGCCGGGAGGAGCGCGGCGCGGGAGCGCCGGATGCGGCTGCGGGAGGTTTCTTGCGGTGCCTGATGGCGCCAGCCGGAGGCTGGGGGTGTAGGGCCGGTGCGGCCAGCCCCGCGGCGCAGCCGCGAACTTCGTCAGCCGAGGGCCGAACTTGGGCCCTTCGTGACCATGAGCGGCTCGACGCCGATGTCCTCGTCCAGGTCGGGCCAGTTGATGGCGCGGCCGTCCTCGATGATGCGCAACCGGGCGCGGTCCTCGGGACTGCCTGCGGCAAGGCGCGGGAACCATGCGATCGGCACACGGACCTCGCGTCCGTCCATGAGCGAAACGATCAGCGTCTGACCAACGACCCGCGCCGATCGCACCCGAGCGTCTACTGATGTCACGTGCTCACCGAGCTCCATGAAATCGCTCCCACGCTGCAAGGCAGGCGGCCTCGTAACGTTCCATCATCCGGCCCGCGCGGGCCCGCTCCTGGTCATGGTACGAGCCCGGACTCTTCACCCTGACCGGCCCGAGCCAGAACTCGGCATGGCCGTCGCTCGACTCGACGTGGACGTGATCGCCTTCAGCAATAGAGGCAGTCCAGAGCGGTTCGCCGAGGGTCGACGGCGTTCGGGCTCAACCAAGTCCCTCCCAAGGATCATCCTCGTGCCCGGCCCCCGGCCCTATGATTCCGAAGTGGCGCTTATCTCCCGCTCTACTGTGCGGCTGACCGAGCTGACCGACTGCGGCGGATGCGCCGCGAAGTTGGGGGCCGACCTGCTCGCCGACGCGCTGACCGGCCTCGGCGCGGAGGTGGCGCCGTCGGAGTTGATCGCGGGGTTGCAGCCACCGGACGATGGGGCGGCGTGGCTCGTCGCGCCGGACCTGGCGGTGATCGGGACGCTCGACTTCTTTCCGCCGATCGTCGACGACCCGCGCCTCTACGGGGAAATCGCCGCGGCCAACGCCCTGTCCGACGTCTTCGCGATGGGCGGTCGGGTGCTGTTCGCCCTGTCGATCGCGGCGTTCCCCGAGGAGCTGCCGCGCGACGAGCTCGCCGCAGTGTTCGAGGGCGCGTCCTCCAAGGTACGCGAGGGTGGCGGTGTGCTCGCGGGCGGGCACACGATCCGCGACCCCGAGCCGAAGTACGGCCTGGCGGTGATCGGTGCGGCGCATCCGGATCGATTGCTGCGCAAGGGCGGGGCGCGGCCGGGCGACACGCTGCTTCTGACGAAGCGACTCGGGACTGGGCTCCTGGTGAGCGATCGACGTCGGGGTCGGAGAGCGAAGGTTGGGGCCGAGGTAGGCGGCGGGCCGGGTGGCACGCCCGACGCCGACTTCGAAGTCGCCATCGAGTCGATGCGGACGCTCAATCGCGCGGCGTCCGAGGTCCTGGTCGCCCATGGGATCCGCGGTGCGACCGACGTGACCGGGTTCGGGTTGCTGGGCCACGGCCTCGAGATGGCCCGCGCCAGCGGGACGCGTTTTGTGTTTGACGCGGCGGCCTTGCCCCCTTTGGGGGGCGCGCTCGAACTTGCTGAGGTCGGCGTCGAGACGGGGGGCGCTGCCCATAACCGCCGGTTCGTGGAGTCGTCGTTGTCGGTTGGGGGGAATGTCCCGGCGGCGGTCGCGGCGCTTGCCTACGATCCGCAGACCTCGGGCGGGCTGCTCGCGGCTGTTCCTTCGGGCGCGCTCGCCGCGGTCGAGGCCGACCTCGCTGGCCGAGGCGTCGAGTTTTGGCGGGTTGGATGGGTGGAGGCCGTCGGGGCGGTCGACCGGGACGCGCAACCCGGAGTGGCGCTGACCTGAGGAGGGTCTTCCGCGAGGCGCCGTTTCATGGCGTGCACGTGTCGATAGGTCGACGGGCCAATCGAGGGCCAAACGGGTCGGAATCTTTCACGCCATGGAACGTTTCGACGCCGGAACCGCTCGAGGGGCCGTTCGAGCGCGTTTCGTTCCACCGGGTGAAAGCTTTCGACTCGTTTCGGGCCGTGAGACGCGGACATGTGCATGGGGTGTGCGTAACGTCTA
>DATCPH010000105.1:0-12405 GCA_036570185.1 Candidatus Limnocylindrales bacterium
GCCTCACGGAGCCTCGACGACGAGCCGATCGAGTTCCCGGTCACCGCTCTGGTCGTGTCCGGCGGTCACACGTTCCTCGTCGAGATGTCCGAGCACCTGACCTACCGGTTGCTCGGCCAGACGGTCGACGACGCCGCCGGCGAGGCGTTCGACAAGGTCGGCCGCCTTCTCGGCCTGGGCTACCCAGGTGGCCCGGCAATCAGTCGCGCCGCCGAGGGTGCCCTGCGACGTGACGTCGTGTTCCCGCGAGCGTGGCTCGGTGACAGCTTCGATTTCAGCTTCTCTGGCCTGAAGACCGCGGCCCGTCGCGTCATCGCGGCGAGCCGCGCCGAGGAGGGCCTGCCGGACGATCCGGAGGCGCGGCTCTCGGACGCGGCGACGGCGGAACTGGCCTGGGGATTCCAGGACTCGGTCGTCGACGTCCTCGCGACCAAGACCATCCGAGCTGCGGAGGAATTCGAAGCTCGTACGATCGTATTGGGGGGTGGCGTTGCCGCAAACGCGGCGCTTCGGGCCCGGCTGGCAGGGGACGCACGGAGCCGTGGCGTGCGCCTGGTCATCCCGAGGCCGGCACTCTGCACCGACAACGGGGCCATGATCGGGGCAGCCGGCTGCCGGAGGCTTGCCGCCGGAGAGCGCGCGCCAGAGGATATCGATGCCCGCCCGTCGCTGCCACTGGCGACACGGTGAGCGCCCGCCACTTGGAGACCCCCGCCACCTCCCAGGACCCGCACCCGCCGCAGCTCGACGCCCTCGCGGTGCGGCGGACGCTGCGCGACGCGGGGCTCCGCGCCCGCCATGGTCTCTCCCAGAACTTCCTCACCAACGTCGACGTGCTCGAAGACATCCTCGCAGAGGCGGACCCGGCGCCCGGCCGCCGCGTCCTCGAGATCGGGCCGGGACTGGGGATTCTGACCGGAGGCCTGCTGAGCGCGGGAGCCGCGGTCACAGCGATTGAGCTCGATCGAGGGCTCGCAGCGTTCATCCGGTCTCGTCAGGCGGCGGCGATCGAGGTTGCGGCCACAGCGGGTCCGGCGGCCCCGGGTGCCCTGACCCTGATCGAAGCCGACGCGCTCGACCTCGACTTGACCGGTCTCGTTCCTGCGCCGTATGACGTCGTGGCCAACCTGCCGTACCACATCACCAGCCCGATCCTGCACCGCCTCCTGGGCGACGAACCTCCACCGCGCCGCATGGTCCTCATGGTCCAGCGCGAGGTCGCCGAGCGGATCGCGGCAGCTCCGGGAGGGCTCAGCTACCTGTCCGTGTTCGTCCAGTACCACGCGGAGGTGCGGATTGCGCGCCTCGTTCCGCCTGAGGCCTTCGAGCCGGAGCCGGCCGTCGAGTCGGGCATCCTCGTCCTCGAGCCGCGCCAAACCGAGGGCGCGCTGGCTGACCCCGACGATCAGGACCAGCTGTGGCGACTCGTTCAGGCGGCCTTCCGGGAGCGGCGAAAGATGCTCCACAACGTCCTGTCGCGACAGCTGCCGATCGCGCCGCAGCGACTTGCGGCCGCCCTGGCGACGGCCGGCATTGCCCCGGATCGTCGGCCCCAGACCGTGTCGGTGGGGGAGTGGCTCGCCCTCCGGGCCGCCCTCGGTCCCATCGGGCCCGACCATCGCGGGCGACCGCGTTCTTCCGCGGGGACCGTGGAGCCAGAATGATTGCGGATCCGCTTCGACGCCTGGCGCCGGTGGTCCGGGTCGCGCCGGCCAAGCTCAACCTGACCCTGGCGATCGTCGGGCGACGGACCGATGGTTTCCACGCGCTCCATTCCGTGATCGTGCCGCTGGGCCTCGCGGATCGCTTGAGCCTTGCGCCAAACGGCGCGAACGAGGATTCGCTGAGCTGCAGCGGGTTTCCGTGCGGACCGGATCCTGAGAACCTCGTTGCACGCGCGATCGCCGCGGTGCGCGGCGCCGTCGGGCGAGCCAACCCGACGCCCGCGCTGGCGGCTCGCCTCGAGAAGCGGATTCCCGTCGCCGCTGGGCTCGGGGGCGGCAGCAGCGACGCCGCGGCGGCCATCCTCGGGTCGCTCGAGGCCTGGGGCGCTGAATTGGATCCGGCCGTCTGCCTCCAGATCGCGGCCGGCATCGGCTCGGATGTTCCATTCTTCCTTGCGCCCCGCGCGACGCTCGTGGAGGGACGCGGCGAACGGCTGACGCCACTCCACGGGATCCGCGAGGGTGCCGCGGCGGTTGTGCTCGTCACGCCGTCCGTTCCGGCCCCCACGCGCGACGTCTTCGGCGCCTGGGCGGCCGGGGCGATGAGCGAGCCGGGGATCGCGCGACGCACGTCCGAGCACTTCGCGAGCGAGTTCGGGAGCGGTCTCTCGACGAGCGCCCTCCTCGAACGCGCCGGGGTCCTCGCTTCGGCCAACGATCTTCTTCGGGCCGCAGAGGCTGTTGTGCCCGGGCTCGTCGCGTTCCGGCGGCGGCTGATGCGGCTCAGTGGCCGCCCGATCGGGCTGAATGGCTCCGGCCCGACACTCTGGGCGCTCTATCCTTCCCTGGACGAGGCCGAGGGGATCGCGGCCCGGATTCGAGCCGCGCTGGCGGCCGGGGAAATCGAAGCGCCGGGCGCCGCGGCACCGTTCGTCGTCGCGACCGCCATCCTGCGCGATCCACCCGACATCCGCCAAACAGGAGAGAAGGGGAGCCCAAGCCCATGACCCGCCAATCGATCTCGTCGACCGACGCGCCGGCCGCGCTGGGCCCCTACAGCCAGGCCATCGCCGCCGGTGACCTCGTTTTCTGCTCAGGCCAGGTGGGTATCGACCCGGTGACCGGCGACCTCGCCGACGGAGTCGCCGATCAGGCAGAGCGTGCTCTGCGCAACCTTTCCGCTGTCCTGGACGCGGCCGGCTGCACGTTCGCCGATGTGGTGAAGACCACCGTCTTCCTCGCGGACATCGGCGACTTCGCGACCGTCAACGAGACCTACGCCCGATTCATGCCCGATCCGCCGCCAGCGCGGTCGACCTTCGCGGTCGGCGCCCTTCCGAAAGGTGCCCGCATCGAGATCGAGGCGATTGCCGTGCGTCGGTAAACTCCACGCATTGATGACAGCCCACGCGCCCTTGCCGGATCTCCGATCAGCCCACCGGCGACGCACCTCGTGAACCCGCCAAGTCCACCGCCGCAACGGACCGTCGCGGTCGTCCTCGCCGCGGGCCTCGGGACGCGCATGCGGTCCCGGCAGCCAAAGCTCCTTCACCAACTCTGCGGCCGGCCGATGCTCGCTTACGTGATCGACGCTGCGACGGCCGCGTCGGGGGCGCGGCCGCTGGTTGTGTACTCACCGCAGACCGCGGCGGTGCAGGAAACGTTTTCAGCGGAGGCCGATTTCGCCCTCCAGGATGAGCCGAGCGGGACGGGCGACGCCATCCGCGCGGCACTGGCTGCACTGCCGGACGATGTCGGGGAAATTCTCGTCGTGTCGGGCGACGTTCCGCGCGTCCAGCCGGGCCTCCTCGGCGACCTCCTGGAGGCTCGCCGCCTCGACGACGGAGCGATCGCGCTGGTTGCTGTTGAGACCGACGATCCGCGTGGCCTGGGTCGCGTCGTCCGCGGCGATGACGGCCTTGTCGAGCGCATCGCCGAAGAGCGCGATGCCGACGACGACGAACTCGGCATCAACGAGATCAACGCCGGCCTCTACGCATTCGATGCCGCCTGGCTGCGGGGTCGGATCGACTCGCTTGGCAGATCGCCGGCGACCGGCGAGATCTACCTCACCGAGCTCGTGGCCTTGGCGCGGTCGGACGGCCGGGTCGTGGCCTCGGTCGACGTCATCGACGATGGCCGACTTCTCGGGATCAACGACCGAGCCCAGCTGGCACAGGCGGAATGGGACTTGCGGGGAGAGATCAACGAGGCATGGATGCTTCGCGGCGTCACGATGCGCGACCCGTCCACGGTCTACATCGACGCGACCGTCGAGCTCGACGAGGACGTGACCGTGGAGCCCGACGTGATCATCCGCGGCCGGACGCGGATCGGCCGGGGCACGGTGATCGGACCGGGATCCCAGATCGTCGACAGCGCGATCGGGCGCGATTGCACGGTCTGGGCGAGCGTCGTCGAGGGCTCCGACGTCGAGGATGACGTCCGCATCGGCCCGTTCGCCCACCTTCGGGCGGGCACGTCCGTGGGTTCCGGCGCCGAGATCGGCAACTACGCCGAGACCAAGAACACCCGCCTCGGGGCCGGCGTTCGACAGCACCACGTGAGCTACCTCGGCGACGCTGAGCTGGGACCGGGCACGAATGTCGGGGCCGGCACGATCACGGCCAATTACGACGGGCAGTCCAAGCACCGAACGATCGTCGGCAAGGGGGTATTCCTCGGCGTCGACACGATGCTGGTGGCGCCCGTCGAGGTCGGCGACGGCGCGAAGACCGGCGCCGGCGCCGTGGTGGTCAGCGACGTCCCGGCGGGCAAGCTCGCAGTCGGTGTGCCGGCGCGGATCCGAGAGCCGCGTCGCCCCACGGACGTCGACGGCTCAAGCCAAGGCGCCGATCGATGAGTCAGACCCTCATCGAGCTTCTCGTCATCGTCCTGCTCGTCCTTACGAACGGGATCTTCGTCGCAGCCGAGATCGCTCTCGTTTCCATCCGCCGCAGCCGGGTGGAGCAACTCCTCGACGAGGGCCGGCCGGGCGCGCAACGCCTGCAGCGGGTCATTTCCGATCCGTTCCGTTTCCTCGCCGTCATCCAGCTGGTGGTGACCTTCATCGGGTTCCTCGCTTCGGCGTTCGCCGCCGTCAGCCTCGTCGAAGAGCTCGCGTCATTCCTTCGCTCGCTCGGCGCCGGGCAATCCCTGGCAGGGGGGATCGCCCTGTTCGTCGTCACGATCCTGCTCTCGCTGTTCACGATCGTCTTCGGCGAGCTGGTTCCCAAGACGCTGGCCCTGGCCAATCGCGACCGTGTCGCGCTGGCCCTGTCGCGCGTCATCGAGCTGCTCGGCAACGTCCTCCGGCCGGTCGTCTTCGTCCTGACGGAGGTCACCGCCTGGATCTCGCGGGGCCTCGGCGCCGACGTCACCAAGGAAGCCCAGATCACCGCCGAAGAGCTGAAGCTGATCGTCGAGCGGGGCGGCGAGCAGGGCGTCCTGGAGGCCGAGGAGGAACAGATGATCAACGCGGTCATCGAGCTCGGCGAGCGCCGCGTTCACGAGGTCATGGTGCCCCGAACGGAGATCATCGCCCTGCCGGCCACGGCCTCCTTCGAGGAGGCGATCGACCTCATCATGGGAGAGGGCCATTCGCGGATCCCGGTGTTCGAGGAATCGATCGACGAGGTCGTCGGGATTCTCTACGCCAAGGACCTGCTGCCATTCATCAAGCCCGATGCCGGCCAGCGACCCGCCCTGCGGTCGCTGCTTCGCACCCCCGTGCTCGTGCCCGAATCGCTCACGATCGACGATCTCCTGCACGAGCTGCAGCGGCGAAAGGTCCATATCGCCATCGTCCTCGACGAGTACGGGGGGACGGCCGGCCTGGTCACGATCGAGGACCTTCTCGAGGAGATCGTCGGGGAGATCCAGGACGAATATGACGTCGAGGAGCCGCTGGTGGAGCGCCTGTCCGAGGACGAGGCTCGCCTCGACGGGCGGGCCGACATCGACGAGCTAGCAGACCTCTTCGACGTGACGCTGAGCCTGGAAGACGAGGACGAGTACGACACCATCGGCGGGCTGATCTACCACCGCATCGGCGGTGTCCCCTCGGCCGGCGACCGCGTCGAGCTCGATGGACTGACCCTCACGGTCGAGTCCACCGACGGCCGTCGGGTTGGCAAGGTCCTCGCCGTTCGCCACCGTCCCGAAGGCGAGCCCGACGGCGGGATCGAGTCCGAGGACGATTCCGACCGCTGACGGCGAACCGAGCGGATGGTGGCGGCTCACGGACCGTCACCGAGCATCGATTCCGACGCTGACCCGGACTCCAACGCACGGCACGGGCTCGCCCGTTTCATCCCACGAAAATTTCCCGGCCCACGTTTCACACAGTGAACACGTCGGCGCCTCCGGCCGATTCCGCGGTCGATTCGTTGCATCCAACGGAACATTCCGTCGGACAGGGAGGCGATCAGCGCCCTTCGCGTCGATTCGGTTCACCCGGTGGAAGAAATCGGCCCGGAGACGGGCTAAAGGCCCGACTTGGGTGCCGATACGTGCACTGGATGAAACGTCCTCCGGCCCGAACCGCCGGCTTACGCGCTGATCACCGAGACGACGATCCCCTCGAGCCGCTCGCGAGCGGCCCCCTCGACGACGCCCGCGGCATCCAGTTCCGCCAGGGCGCGGTCCCGATGCAGCCGGGCTTGGTCGCGGGTGTACTCGCGAGCCCCGACACGCTCGAGAATGGCGGTGATCTCCGGGACCGCTTCAGCGTCGGCCGCGGCGTCGGTGTACAGACCCGTCAAGCGGGCCAGGTCGTCCGGTCCGGCGTGCTCGAAGGCGTAGATCACCGGCAACGTCTTTTTCTTGCGCGCGAGGTCGGTCGGCTCCTTGCCCGTCGCCTGTTCCCTGCCCCAGATTCCGAGCAGGTCGTCGTTGAGTTGGAAGGCGATCCCAAGATCCCAGCCGAAAGCCCGGTACCGCGAGACGACGCGCTCATCGTCGGTCGCGAGAATCGCGCCGGCCTCGATCGAGGCCGCGATGAGCGCTGCCGTCTTGCGCCCGATCATGTCGAAGTACAGCTCGACCGAGAGCCCTTCGGCGTGGTCGGTCATCCAGATGTCCATGTACTGACCCTCGCACAGGGCGACGCAGGTGCTGTCGTAGAGGCGCATCAGCCGAAGGACGGTCGAATCGGGGAACCCGAGATCGGTCAGGCGATGGAGCGCGACGCGACTCAGGCTGAAGAGCATGTCGCCGGCGTTGATCGCCTGGGGGATCCCCTGGAGCGCCCACAGCGTCGGACGGTGGCGGCGTTCACGGTCGCCGTCTTCGATGTCGTCGTGCACGAGGCTGAAGTTGTGGCCGAGTTCGACCGCTGCAGCGCCGGGCAGCCCGCGCCGGTAGTCGCCGGCAATCGAGGCGTAGGCAAGCAGCCCCAGGAGCGGCCGAACGCGCTTGCCAGACGACGTGCCCGAACCGTCCAGCCCGAGGTGATAGCGGACCATCTCGTAGACACCGGCCGTCGATGGGTCGCCGTCGCCGACGAGCCGGAGGATCTCAGCCTCCGTGTCGGCAATCAGCGTTTCGAGGTCGAGATTGGGCTCCACCGATCGCATCGCCGAGAGTGTATCGACCTCGCGACAAACCTGCTCGGCCCAGGTAGCCTGTTGACGAGTCAACTCGCGGTCGGCCCCGGCGCGGACCCCCGTGGTACGGTGAGCCGGTGCCGGCACCGCACCGTTACACGACCGACGCCATCGTCCTGTCCCGCTTCAACCTCGGTGAGGCCGATCGCGTCCTGACCCTCATCACCCCGGGGAGCGGCAAGCTCAAGGCGATCGCGAAGGGGATCCGGCGGCCGACGTCGCGGATCGGTGGCAGCCTCGAGCCGTTCGCTGAACTGCGGGTCGCCCTGGCCCGAGGCCGGACGTTCGAGGTCGTGACGCAGGTAACCGTCGGTCACGCCTGGCTCCGACTCCGTGACTCGCTCGAGTCGGCGGCGACCGCCTGGTACCTCGCTGAACTGGCAGACCGCTCGCTCGAGGAGCGCCATACGGCCGAGCCGCTCTACTACCTGCTCCGGCGCGGCTACGAGCTGCTGGATGCGGGCATGGCGCCGGCCCGCGTCGCCCGCTGGTACGAGATGCACCTCGCCGACGAGCTGGGAATGCGGCCCGAGGTCGATCGGTGCGTCGAATGTGACCGGGTCCTCGAGATCGACGAGCGCTTCCGCTGGGTTCCGACGCTCGGCGGCGTCCTGTGCCCGCGGTGCCCCGGCCCGCCTCACGATCGAACGGGGCTCTCGCTGGAGGCCCTCAAGCTCCTGAAGGCCTACCAGCGGCTCGACGTCGAGGCGCTCGCGGGACTCCGCCTGGCGCCCGACACCGAACGCGAGGTCGAGGCGGCGATGCGCGACTTCATCGCCATCGCCCTGGAGCGGGTCGCCCGATCGCTGGCCTTTCTCGACGAGGTACGCGCGGGTCACCAGGCCCGATCGGGAGTGGCGGCTCTCAGCGAAGCCGGAAGTCCTGCCTAGGTTCGGCACGATAAGATCGCGGTCCGCGATTCAAGAGGAGTCCACGCGTGACCACGAAGGCCGACCTCACCGAAGCGAATTGGGCCGCACTCGTCGAAGCCGGCCCGGCGATCGCATTGGCGGTGGCCTCGGCGGCCGGTTCCGCCAATGAATCCGCGCACGAGTTCGACGCCTTCAGTGGATTTGTGGCCGAGACCGCCGGCGCGGCCGCCGGCGCCCCGGCGCAGATGCTTGGCGAGCTGACTTCCGACCTGCAAACCCGGTTGACGTCCGGTTGGCGCCCGGAGGCCCACGAGGCCCTCGTGGACGGGCTCGAGAGTGCACGGCGAGCTGGCGCGATCCTGGACGTCGCGGTGGACCCAGCCGACGCGGAAGTGGTCCGCACCTGGTATCTCACCGGGGCGCGGCGAGTTGCCGAAACGGCCAAGGAGGGCGGCCTGCTGGGTATCGGCGGCACACGCGTCAGCGACTGGGAGGCGGATACGATTCGGGCGATCGCCGACGCGCTCGGATCGGACAAGCTCGACGCACAGTGATCGAGGCCACCACCGACGACACCGCCGATCTGGTCCGGCCGGCCGTCGCCAATCTCGAAACCATCGTGTCGCTGGCGAAGCGTCGCGGTTTCGTCTTCCCGTCATCCGAGATCTATGGCGGCATCAACGCCGTCTGGGACTACGGTCCCCTCGGGGTCGAGCTCAAGAACAACGTCAAGCGGGCCTGGTGGCGGTCGATGGTCCAGGAGCGCGACGACGTGGTCGGCCTCGATGCGGGGATTCTCATGCACCCGAAGGTCTGGGTCACCTCTGGCCATGTCGGGTCCTTCTCGGATCCCCTCGTCGAATGCCAGACGGACCACCGTCGCTTTCGGCTCGACGAGCTGCCCGGCGCCGAGAACCTCTCCGCTACCGATCTGCAGGACCCGAACATCGTCGAACGGCTCGGACTCCGCTGCCCGATCGATGGCGGGCCGCTCTCGGCGCCACGACGGTTCAACCTGATGTTCAAGACGCACATGGGCCCGGTCGAGGACGACGCGTCCCTCGCCTACCTCCGCCCCGAGACCGCGCAGGGCAGCTACGTCAACTTCAAGAATGTCCTGCAGAGCTCGCGCAAGAAGATTCCGTTCGGGATCGCCCAGATCGGCAAGAGCTTCCGCAACGAGATCAGTCCTGGCAACTTCGTGTTCCGGATGCGCGAGTTCGAGCAGATGGAAATGCAGTATTTCGTCCGGCCGGGCGAGCCGGCGACGCTCGCCTTCGATCAATGGCTGCCGCGGCGCCTGGCGTGGTACACGGCCTACGGTGTCTCGCCCGAGCGAATGCGACTGCGCGAGCACGCCCCCGATGAGCTGGCCCATTACGCCAAGAAGGCGATCGACCTCGAGTACCGTTTCCCATTCGGCTGGAAGGAGCTCGAGGGCGTCCACAACCGGGGCGACTTCGACTTGTCCCGGCACGCCGAGGCCTCGGGCGAGAACCTCGAGTACTTCGACCCGGCAACCGACGAACACTTCATCCCGTGGATCGTCGAGACGGCGGCGGGCGCCGACCGGGCCGCCTTCACGTTCCTCATCGACGCCTACCGCGAGGAGCAGGTCCGGGGCGAGAAGCGGGTCGTGCTTGGTCTACACCCCGACCTTGCGCCGTACAAGGTTGCCGTCCTGCCGCTCCTCAAGAAGCGGCCCGAGATCGTGGAGCTCTGCCGCAGGATCCGGTCCGACCTGGCTCGCCACACGATGGCCGTGTACGACGATACGGCCGCGATCGGCAAGCTCTACCGGCGGCAGGATGAGATCGGGACCCCGTGGTGCGTCACAGTCGACGTCGAGACGCTGGAGGACGGCGCGGTCACGGTTCGCGATCGCGATTCCATGACGCAGGAGCGGATCCCGGTCGAGGGCCTGCGCCAGGCCATCCTCGATCGCCTGGAGACGTCCCGACCGTAGGGCCCTCGGCAAGGATCGAACGAGCACACAACGTTGCCCTCCCCAGCAGCTGCAGACGTCGTGGTCGTCGGCCTGGGGGCCCACGGCAGCGCGGCAGCGCGAGCCCTGGCCGACCGAGGGGCTCGGGTCATTGGCCTCGAACGTTTCGGACGCGGGCACGACCTCGGATCCTCGGGCGGGCGCACGCGGATCATCCGCGTTGCTTATTTCGAGCACCCGAGCTACGTCCCGCTCGTTCTCGAGGCGTGGCAGGCGTGGGTCGACCTCGAGGCCGCGACGGGAGCACGAATTCTCGAGCCAACCGGCGGTCTCTACGCCGGTCCGCCGAACAGCGAGGTCTTCCAGGGCGCGCTCCGGTCATCGCGCCAGCACGGACTGCCGCACGAGGTCCTGACGGCGACCGAGTTGCGGCGGCGATTCCCGCAGTTCCGGGTCGGCGACGAAACCTCGGGAATCTACGAGGAGCGAGCGGGACTCCTGCGGACGGCGGCCGCGCTCGAGGCGCAGCTTTCGCTGGCCGAACGGGCCGGCGCCGACCTTCGATTCGGCGTGCAGGTCCTGGGCTGGGGGGCGACGACCACCGGCATCACCGTCGGCACCGACGAGGGGACCATCGCCTGCGGCAGCCTGGCGCTCGCGGCCGGAGCATGGACGGACACCCTCCTCCATGGGCTGGACCTCGGACTGTGGGTCGAGCGTGTTCCGGTGTTCTGGTTCGAGCCGCCCGGGGGGCCGGAGCCGGTCTCCGCAGGGCACCTACCGGTCTGGATCTTCGAGACGGCGACCGACGGCACTTTCTACGGATTCCCGTACGAGCCGGACGCGGGACTCAAGGTCGCTCGCCACCACTCGGGCGTCCGGGTCGATCCCGACATGGTCGATCGAACGGCGACTCCCGCCGATGAGGCGCGGGTCCGCGAATTCGTGCGGTCGCACCTGCCGATCGCCGACGGGCCGGTCCGAGGCTCGTCGGTCTGTTTGTACACCAACACGCCCGACGAGCACTTCGTGATCGACCGGCACCCCGATGCGCCGAACGTGGTCTTCGCCTCGGCGTGCTCCGGCCACGGCTTCAAGTTCTCGCCCGTGATCGGCGCGACGCTGGCCGACCTGGCCCTCGACGGACGCACCGATCGCCCGGTCGACTTCCTCCGCATGGATCCGGCCGTGCGCCCTTCCGCTGCGGCGCGGACGCTCTCCTAGCCGGCGAACCTGGCGCCCGAGTCGTCCACGGGCGCCGCCCCGTGGCGCAACAACACGATGAAGTCCCGCCCGGGACCCGGAAAGATGGGCCAATGCTTACGTGGCGACTCGCGGCGATTCGCCCGCTGTTCGCGCTCGTGGCTCTCTTCAGCGGTGTCGCACTCCTCGGTGAGCTCATCTTCAGCGTAGACCTGCGCCTCGTCCAGCGGCCGCCGCCAGGTTCAGGTTGCCGCGGCGCTACGGGTGCGGCTCCTCGCGCGGCTCCCTGCCTTTCGGCCAGTAGAGCTCCTTCTTGACCTGGGCCTCGGGGAAGCCGCGACCGAGGAGCGTGGCCTCGACGTCAAGGATCATGTCCGGATTCCCGCAGATGTAGGCGATCGTGTTATCCGGCGTCAGCCCGAACTCCTCCAGGGTCGGAGCAAGGATCGACTCCACCCGACCCGTCCGGCCGGTCCAGCCGGCATTTGTGGGGTCAGCGGGACGCGACACCGTCGGGACGAACGCAACCGGGTACGTTCCGCTCTCTTCCCAGCCCTCGAGGAGCTCCCGGTAGCCCAGGTCACGCTCATATGAGACGCCGTTGAGGAAGACCGTCCGGCGAGGCTGTCCCTCCCGCAGCAGCGCCCGCATCATCGAAACGAACGGGGCGTTGCCGGTGCCCGACGAGATGAACAGATGGGTCCGCTCATCCTCCGGCTCCAGGAGGAATTTGCCCTTTGGGCCGATCATCCGCATGCGGTGGCCGAGCGGGAGCCGCCACAGCAGCGGGGTGAACTGGCCACCCTCGACGAGGCGGACATACAGCTCGTAGCCCTCGGAGGCGCAGACCGCGGGGTCGGAGGCCACCGAATAGGGCCGCTGCACCAGGCGGCCGTCGGCGAAGACCCCGATCGTCATGTATTGACCCGAGGCGAACGGGGTGGCCTGGCCGTCGAACCTGACCACGAAGTACCCGAGCGACTCGGTCTCGTCGCTACGCGCGACCAGCGCGGCGTTGTACTGCTGGTGCTCGGGAGCGATCACGCGAAGGTCTGCGGTTTCGATCATCGGTATGGCGGCCTCCGTCGGGTGTCAGCCGGCATGGTACCGGCCTG
>DATCPH010000106.1:0-4806 GCA_036570185.1 Candidatus Limnocylindrales bacterium
GGGGGTCTCGCTGACCCAGGACGCCTGGACCCGCGAGGGCGACAGCGCCATCAGCGCCGCCCAGTTCGCCCTGATGAGTGGAAGCGGCCCCGGCCACACCCGATTTCGGCCGAGCGCTGGAGATCGGCGCATGCGGCGGCCCTAAGGTTCTGGATCGGAGGCGGGGCGGAGTGTGCGGGAACGTCCGCCAGAGTCCGGTTTCATGTTCAGCGGCGGGGCGTCAGGCGGACAGCGGCCGACCCGTGGACGTCCGCGTTGCTACCGCGGTGCTACCACGACGTTCGCGGATTGCCCGGCTGTCGACATCGGCCTCGGCTTCCTCCGTTCCGCTATCCAGCAGTGGTGCGGTATCCAGGGCATCCGGCTCGGCGGGATAAACCAGATCGACCGTCTCGTCGGCCGCTGACATTGCCGGCGCCGGGGTCACGTCGCCCATGACGCCATCTGGTCCAGCCGATGCTCGACGCGACGCTGACCATCGCCGGAAGGCGAGGGTCAGGAGCACGAGGCCGAGGACGGTCATGCCCAGGATCACGCCGGCGACCCACGGCCATCGACTCGCTCGCCGACGGCGAGGCCAGCCGTCGGCAACGGCTTGGCGAACGGATGTGAGGGCCGAGCGCGAGGCGTCGACGAGATCCGTGAGGGCCGAGCGCGAGGCGTCGACGAGATCCGCGTCGGAGACGCGCTGGCGCGCTTCCTCAAGCGTCGAAACAACCTCATTGACGGACGGTAGCTCTTCAACGTGCATCTGGACCTCCTGACGTGGGCGGGCGCGGATCCAGCGACCTGGGGTCGCGGAGCCAGGGGATAGGCGGAGCCAGGGGATAGGCGGAGCGAGGTTCCCGCTCGGCGAGAACGTGACTCGGAACCACGCCTCGGGGCCCGCAGGTGTCACGTTTTTCATCCTTGGGGTGGCCCCGAAGGATGACTCGTCTGCAGCTCGGCAGGCGGATCGAGGTGACGCCGGAGAACCCGGTGGGCCACCCAAGTCGCCGCCCAACCCACTGGGAGATACCGAAGTGGCAGAAACATGAGGCCCGCACTCGCAAGCTCGCGGGTGGCCGGGTGTCGGGCGGCGCTGCGAACCAGGTGTTGAGCGTTCGCAGGGTTGCCCAGATCCCGCACGAGGGCGCGCCGGTCGTGGACGGCGCGCTGGCGGATGTCGCGAAGGGTCTGCGAATGGGCGGCCGCGACAATCACGCCACGAGTCTCGGGCAGCGTCACGATGCGGACGAGGCGGGCAAGCCTGGTCACTGGAGGCATGCGAACTGGTCCTTGCTGATCTCGTCCCCGGCGTTGCCGACATAGTCCTTGGGGTCCGTGCCGTCGATGCCGTGGGCGGTTTTCCTCACGTCGGTCTTGACATTGCGGTAGGTGCGCTAGACCTCGTCCATCGATCTATCTCCTTCCAGTCGGTCGCGGACGACGTGATGGCGTCCATCGCCATCGCTGTCCCGTGCCAGCGGTTACGGCCTTAGATCGAGAGCAGGCGATCGAAGAACGACCGGTAGTGCCGGAGAGCCATCCGCAGGTCCTCGGTCGAGATTTCCTTGCCGTGCTCCTCCTGTTCTTCGAGGTGCGAGCGCTCGTCGGCGAACGTCTTGGCGAGCTGCTGCATGATCTCCGCGACCAAGCTGTCGGCCTGCTCGACGGCGCGCGTGGGCTCGTCGATGAAGCTGGTCTGAATGTCCTGCCATCGGGACCGGAAGGACTCGGCTGCATCGGCCGCAAAGAGCGGCGTGCGACTCTCCTCCTTGGTCTGGGCTGGCCTGGCCGGCTGGTCCGCGGTCGGGGCCGGGGCCTGGAACTGGGGCTCGAGGCGTTCCTCCGGTGGGGCAGGGGTCTCCGTCCTCGATACGTCTGTCGTCGTCGCCTGCGTCGCGCTTCCGACGCCGGCGAGGTCGGCCGTGCTGAGGCCCTCCGAAGGTCGATCGGCCTCCGCGTCCGGGCTCAGCTGCATGTCGCGTCCGGCCATCACTTCATTGTCCGTTCGCTGCTCAGCCATCACGATGCCGCCCGAGGTGAGGTGTCTGGGCGAGTCTCAACGGTCCGCGGCTCTTCGAGGAGCTCGGCGAACAACGCGCGGTAGTTGACCATGGCTTGACGGAGGTCCTCCGTGCTTGCCTGTCCCTGGGCATGGCGGAGCGCAACCGCGTGCGCGGCCCGGTAATGCTCGAGGAGCGTCGGATGGTCGACCGACACATCGGCGGCGCGCTGCTCGAAATCGCCCACCGGGTAGCCCCGGGCCTCCATGACCCGCCCGACCAGCGTGTCGGCATCGGCAACGGCGGCGGATGGATCGTCGACGAACCGCGCCTGAACCGCCCGCCACTCGTCGTTGAAGCGCCCGCGCTCGTCGGCCGCGAGGGGCCTGATCTCGAGCTTCGATACGCGCTTCTGGCGGTCCGTCAGTTCGTCTTCCGCCTTACGGGTGTCACCCTTCTCGGCCACGGTCCGCCCGTATTCGGGCCCGAACTTCTCCTGGAGCTTCGCGCTCCGCTGCCGCATCGAATACCACCACACGGCTGCGACCAGGATCGCGATGATCACGACCGCGACGATGATCAGCGTTGCATCGGGCATGTTGGATCTCCTCCTTGGACGTTCCCCAAGCGAGCCCAGTCAGGGTCACGGCCGCCGCCGCAGGTGAGTTGGTTCCGCCCGCCGCTCAAAGCGGATGGGTTTCCAAGCCAACTCGGCCTGATGGGAGTGTGTGGTCCCGAGACCATCGCGTCATGAAGGTCCGTCATCTCCCAAGGGACCAACGTCCGTTCGCAGAGGCCGGCAACAGCGGAGGACGCCTATTTGGTGTGACCGGTTAGGCGGTCGTCGTGAAGCATCGACACGCGAGCGGCTTGGGCCATGGCGTGGTCATCGTCAGATGAGCGGCGTCGCGCCCATGGTCACCGCGAGGACAAGGAGGACGGCGAGGACCCCCACCAGAAGGCCGAGAGCCTCGAGATCATCCCGTCGGCGGGCCCAGGATCCGACTAGCCTGGCGTCGCCGGCGCGCTATCCTGCGTTCACAGCTTGATGACGCCGACCAGCCAGAGGATCACCACAACGATGACGATCACGCCGACGATTCCGATCCCACCGCTTCGATAGTTCATCTCGATCTCCCATTCAGTAACCAGAAGGCCGTTCAGCTGTCGTGCAGGGATCGCGCTCCGCGGCGTCGCGGCGTCACAGCTCCCGCTCGGAGGTCGCGGCCGGGACGTCCCCGAGGCCCTCCGGCTCACGTCCGGCCTTGCGGACGTCGTCGCCCAGGTTGCCGAGGTTCTTGCGGGCCTCGTCCCCGGCGTTCCCGACCCGGTCCTTGAGGTCCGTGCCGCCGACGCCGCGGGCGGTCTTCTTGACGCCGGTCTCCACGTCGCGGTACGTGCGCTTGACTTCGTCCATGATCCGTGTCCTTTCCGCTTGGTCGGGCCGGACCGGCTGCCGTCCCTCGCCGTCGGGCAACCCCAGCGCCCGAAGTCGATCCCGAACTCGGTCGCAACGACGAGCGTCCCGAATCCCCATGGGATGGGGACGCGATCCCAGTGTGTTCGCCCGATATCAGCGCGTCATGACGGTTGGTCATCTCCGCGGGCCACGACACGGAGCCCTTCCCAGGGTCTGCTGGTGATCAGCAGTGATCGTCGCGAAGGAGTGGCGCCGAATACGCCGCACCCGCCATGCCAAGCGGCGCTGGGTCGCCAGCGGACGAGTTCATCAACGACCGGGACGTGATCGGCACTCCGCAAGGACGAAGGCGACCGGGCCTAGGACGTCGGCACCTCGCTAGGCGTGGCAGCCGGCTCTATCGCTGGGGGGACGCGCGGTGAAGCCGAGGTTAGGTAACCCTCGCGTCAGGCGGGCCTCTCCAGCACTGTCGCGTCGGAGGATGAGGACGCAAACAGGTACGGTCCGCGTCCGGATGACGATCGGCCCGCCGTATCATGTCGACCGTAGGGTGGCGTTCGTCGGGGTGGCCCAGTCGAGGCGCGATCGATGCCCGCGAGACGGTTGCTCCGTCCCTCGGAAAGGGTGAGGATGTCATGACAGAGGAAGAACGTCGCACCGTCGTCACCGAGGAACCGGCCACCTCGGGCGAGAGCGGCCGGTCCACTACCCGTCGGACGGTCGAGTCGCGGCCCAGCGGCGGCGAGCTGGCCCGTCGCGTTGTCGTCTTGATCTTCGGGCTGATCCAGGTCCTGATCGCGCTGCGCATCGTGCTGCTGCTCCTGAATGCTCGCGAGGCGAACACGATCGTGAAGGGCATTCTGGATCTGAGCCAGATCTTCGTCGCCCCGTTCGAGGGGATCCTTCGCACGGACGCACTCCACGCCAGCGGCTCCACACTTGACATCACTGCCATCGTCGCCTTCGTCGGCTGGACGATCCTCGAGCTGATCGTCATCTGGGCCATCAACATCTTCCGACGCGAGCGCGCGTAAAGCGTTCGGTCCAACACGTTCCCGCCGGGGACGCCCGCTAGGAAGGAAGGACGAGATGGGCATCATCAGCTGGATCGTGCTGGGCGCCATTGCGGGGTTTCTCGCGAACATGATCGTGGGCGGACGCGAAGGGCTGGTCGGCACGATCATCCTGGGGATCGTCGGGGCGGTCGTCGGCGGGTACATCGCCGCGGCGGTCTTCCACAAGGGCGACGTGACGGGGCTCAATCTCGAGAGCATCGTGATCGCCGTGCTCGGGGCGATCCTTGTCCTGTTCGTCTGGCGCGCCCTCACCAGGAACCGGGCTTCCTCATCGTCTTGATCGTGCGGGGCGGCCGCTGACGTCTCCCGGCGGACGGTCAGG
>DATCPH010000107.1:0-6747 GCA_036570185.1 Candidatus Limnocylindrales bacterium
TCCCGATGATCGAGCCAAAGCGGCGGCGCGGGCCATCCCGGCGGGCTCCATCGAACGGATCGGCCCCTCAGCACGGCAGGGGGCACCCCCAAGCGAGGACCCCGGGGACGCCTTCCGTCGTCAGGAGCCCTTCCGCGTTCGCCGGGCGCCCCTGCGCCGGGTCGGTCCCGTTTCCGGACCGGGCGCCTCGACCTGATGCCGCTCCGCAGGTGGGGTCGTTCGGGCGCTGCCGCCGGCGGGCCGGATCGTGCTCTCCTGGCCGTCGTCCCAGCGGACCCGGTAGCGGGTCCCATAGGACGCCTCGATGATCTCGAGGATCTCGCCCTCTCGGGCCGCGCGGCCGACTTTCTGCGACTCGACGATGATCCGGTCTCCGACCTGTGCTGCCATGCTGACTCCCAGGGCCACAACGGCCATCGTCATCGCCGCCACCCCAAGCCGGCCCGATTGGCTCGCTCGGCCCTGCCTACGGTGGACCTCCTGGCGCGCGTGTCAAGCCAAAGATGGCCCAAAGCGCGAGGCAGGAGAAATCCGGTCCATGCGCGATCCATGGCTGTGGCAATGGGCCCCACGACGACCGGGCTTCCGACGAACACGACGTTGCCATCGTGCCGGAAGAGCAGGTCCGACCGAAGCCTTCATGTCGCCTCTTCCGGGCCGGCCGTCATGCGCGGGAACCCGCGCGTGGATCCTCTTCGGTGCCCTCAGCTGGGCCGGAGAGCCTGAAGTCCCGCTGGCGGGTCAAGGGCCCGCGCGCGAATTGGTCCATCGGCGGTGCCGGCCGACCGAGCCAGCGTACGATGCTGGGACTGAGTGGCAAGCTTCACGGGCCACGAGACAGGGAGCAGGATGGCACGACTCCAGCGCCGACGGTTCAGCGAGCCGGACGATGTCCGGACCATTCCCCACGGGCGGATCGAGGTGGTCGAACTCGACGATCGCGTCGTCGGCCGGATGACCTACGACCCGGGCTGGCGGTGGTCCGTCGACGTGAAGCCGGTGGCCGGAACGGAGTCATGCCAGTTCCACCACGTCGGCGTCACGCTGAGCGGCCGACTCCGGGTCCAGATGCCCGACGGCATCGAGCTCGAGATCGGTCCGGGCGACATTTTCGAGATCCCGCCCGGCCATGACGCATGGGTGACCGGGGGCGAGCCCTGGGTCTCCGTCCGGACCAGCACGAGAAGTGGTCCGAGACATTTCTGGCCCGGCCAAACTTCCTTGGGTCGGACCCCAGCGCGCCGGGCCGTGCGGCGCTCACCCGGTTCGCGACGGCGGGCGCGGCGGAGGTCCTGGAGCTCGGATCCGGCCAGGGCCGCGACACCCTTCTCTTCGCCGAGGCCGGCCTGCGGGTGATCGCGCTCGACTACGCTGAGGCGGGACTCGCCCAGATCGCGGCGAAGGCCGAGGCGTCCGGGCTCGGCACGGCCATCCAGACGCTCGCGGCGGACGTGCGTCAGCCGATCCCGGTAGCGGACGCGAGTGTCGGCGCCTGCTATGCCCACATGCTGTTCTGCATGGCCCTTTCGACGGCCGAGATCGAGCGGCTGGTGGCCGAAGTCCGCCGCGTCCTGCGGCCCGGTGACGTCTTCGTGTACACGGTGCGCACGACGGCCGACCCGCACTTTCGACTGGGTGTCAATCACGGGGACGATCGATGGGAGACCGGCGGCTTCATCGTCCACTTCTTCGACCGCGCGCTCATCGAGCACCTGGCCGACGGGTTCGAGCTTCTCGAGGTCACGGACTACCTGGAGGGTCGCCTGCCCCGCCGGCTCGCAGCGGTCACGATGCGGAAGCGTTAAGGACAGCGCGGGAGCCGTGCGAGTGGACGCGGGGCCGCGAAAAGGGCACCGTGTCGGAGTGACCCGGAACGTCGTGGGTTGTCGACCGCCCGCTCGAGCGGCCGGCCCGCGCAACTGGGATGGAGGCCCGAGATGCTGGAACGATTCCCGGTCAACGCCATCGCCGCGGCTGTGGATCTCGATCGAGCCCGAGGCTGGTACGAGGAGAAGCTGGGCATGAAGCCTGAGAAGGAGGACCCGGGCGGCCTCTGGTATCGCTTCGGCGGCGACACGTGGCTCTACCTCTACAGCACGTCTTCAGCGGGGACGGCCAAGAACACCATCGCCGGCTGGACCGTGAAGGGGATCGAAACCGTGATGGCCGATCTTCGCGATCGGGGCGTCACGTTCGAGGACTACGACTTCGGCGAGAACAAGACCGTTGACGGCCTCATGAACATGGGCGGGGCCAAGGCGGCGTGGTTCGAGGACAGCGAGGGCAATACCTACGAGATCAGCGAAGTCATCTGAATTGGGCTAGGGCACTCTTGAGGCTCCTGAGCGAGTTGCGCCGCAACCGGTCGACCTCGGGCCAGTCGGCTCGGCCCGGTGGGTTGACGCCGCGCGGTCGACGTGCCCGCTGGCCCCGCCTCCGGGCAAATCTTGGGAGCGTGGGTCCTCTGTGGTTCGCGGGATCCGGGACTGTGCGGTGGGTGGGCGGGGGCCTCTATCCCGACCTTGTCATCGTTGTTGATGGCGCTCTCGGTAGCGCGATCTGGGTTGGGGCCGACCTCACGTCCCTCGTCAAGGTCAGTCTGTCGCCAGGCCACCAGACCCGGATCGCGGCCGTGGAGGCTGGCAACGACCAGGTCGTGGCAGTGGCCGCGTTACAGACGTCGAGGACACCGCTCCCGCAACCGTGTGGACTGTCCATCCGAGCACGCCGTGACTGGCCGGTGGCGAGCGCCACGATTAGCGGTTGATTTCATCTGCCCGCGAGTCCACGCGATCCACCCATCGCGCAGTGACGCCCCATCCCGATCAGGTGCCAATGCTCGCGGCATATTCGACCACCTCGTCGGGCGTCAAGCGCCGGCCCAAAGCGAGCGCATGCTCGACTGCCACGCTGCCTAGCGCTTGGCGGGCTGCCTCCTCCACCTCATTGCGGAGCGCCGGCATTTCCGGGGACGACGCGCCGAACGTCTCACTGAGCGCGACGGCCGCAGCCATCATTCGGACGGCGGCGAGGTGTTGGCCCCCGGCGGACTCCACGGCGGCACCCACGAGTAGCCCCGAACCGATGCCCGGCATGTTCCTGCTCTCGGTAGAAAGGCCCAACGCCTCCATGTACGCCCTTCGCGCCAATTGGGGCTGCGCCAAGAGGCGATGCGCGATGGCGATGCTGACGAGCGCGTCAGCGAGGTGGAGGCGGTCCCCGTCCTGACGAAAGAAGGCCGTCGCCTCCTCGAGGAGCCTGAGCGCTGACCGCGGGTCACCCGCAACCGCGGCCCTGGTGCCGAGGTGGGCCTGGCTCTGTGCGGCGATGTCAGGGCGCCCAACCTTGCGCGCCAGAGCAAGACTCGTTTCAACCCGCCGGCGGGTCTCATCATTATCCCGACGCATCGCCGGCACGAAGGCCAGGTTATAGAGCGCCTCTGCCCGCCTTGTGGTCTCCGATCTTTTGGTAAAGGCGTACAGCCGACTCATAGGCGCGCTCGGTGGCGTCGGTGTCGGCGAGCCAATAGGTCAAACCGCCGAGGGCCGCGTACCCCTTCGCCCTCGTGGCAGAGACGGCTTCCGGCCCCAGTGCCAGGAGCGCCTCGAGCCAGCTGCGCCCTTCGTGCAGGTAGCCGCGCTGGAACCAGAAGCGCCAGAGCGCAGCCCCGAGGCAGAGACCGCTCTCCGCGTCGTTTGCCTCGAGAGCATTGCTCAGAGCGGCTCGCACATTAGGGTGTTCGCGCTCGAAGCGGTCGAGCCAGCTGACCTGGTCGGACCCCAGAAAATGCGGCTCCGCCAGCTCGGCCAGGTCGCGGTAGTACTGGAGGTGGCGTCGGCCGATCTTGTCCAGACTGCCACCGGCCTCGAGCCGATCGCGCGCATATTCCCGGATGGTCTCCAACATCCCGAACCGCGACTCGCCCGCGGCGCTGCTCGGCCGAACGAGGCTCTGCTGCACGAGCGAAGCGATCCCGTCGAACGTGTCGAGCCCGAGCTCGCCGTCCGGGTTGCAGATGACCTCCGCCGCCTCGAGAGTGCAGCCGCCGGCAAAGACGCCGAGGCGCGCGAGGAGCGCCCGCTCTGCCGAATCCAATAACTCGTAGCTCCATTCGATTGCCCCCGCAGGGTCCGCTGCCGGGGCGGCGCGTTGGTTGCACCGGTGCTCAGCACGGGCAGGCGTCGTTGTAGCCGAGCTACGATCTCACTCGGCTCGAGCAGCCGCACCCGGCTGGCGGCCAGCTCGATCGCGAGCGGCAGGCCGTCAAGCCGGATGCAGATCTCCGCCACCGCCCGGACGCTCTCGTCGGTGACCGTGAATGACGCCTTTGGTGACCGTGAATGACGCCTTTGTCGCCCGCGCGCGCGCGATGAAGAGCGCCACCGCCTCGTTTTGCGACAGTCGGTTGAGATCGGCGTCTGGGCTCGCGTCCGGCAACTCGAGCGGCGGGACCGCGAATTGCTGCTCGCCATAGAGGTTCAGGATGCTCCGGCTGGTGACGAGGACCTTCAGTCGCGGCGCCGCCTCCAGGAGATCCTTGACCACCTCGCTCGCTGGTAGGAGGTGCTCGAAGTTGTCGAGCACCAGCAGCAGCTCACGCGGCTCGAGATGCCCCGTGAGCATGTCGACGATCGGTCGGTCCGCCTGCTCGCGCAGTCCGAGGCTTCGCGCAATACTCGGAGCAACCAGTGCCGGATCCGTGAGCGTCGCCAGGTCGACGAAGAAGACGCCGTCGCGGAACGAGGAGACCAGGCTCGATGCAATGCGGATGGCCAGCCGTGTCTTTCCCGTGCCACCGGGACCCGTGAGGGTCAGCAGGCGCCTGGTCTCCAAGAGGCGCGTGGTCTCGTCCACCTCCCGCTGTCGACCGACGAAGCTCGTCAGCTCAGTTGGAAGCCTGCTCGGCGTCTCGAGCGAGCGGAGCGGGGGAAAGTCCTGTTGGAGCCCGCCGATGACCAGCTCCGCGAGGTGCTCGGGTTGGGTGAGGTCTTTGAGCCGATGGGAGCCGAGGTCGCGCAGCGCCGCCCCGTCCGGCAACGCGGCCTCGACGAGGGTGCTGGTGGCCGCCGAGAGCAGGATTTGGCCGCCATGGCCGGCGGCTGCGATGCGCGCCGCGCGGTGCACGTCGAGGCCGACGTAGTTGTCCCCGCCGAGGCGCCCTTCGCCTGTGTGCAGGCCCATCCGCACCCGCACCGGATAGCCGTCCGGCCAGCGCTCCTCGGCCAAGCCTTGCTCGGCGGCGAGTGCCGCCTGCACCGCCTCGGTGGCCGAGCGGAAGACCGCGAAGAAGGCGTCGCCTTCAGTGCTGATCTCGATCCCGTCGTGCGCGACGAGGGCCTGGCGGACGATGGCAGCGTGGCGTTCCAGCACCTCGCGGTAGCTCCTGCCGAGCGCCTGGGGGCCCAACATCGACCTCTTCGTCATCGGGCCCGCCGGCGTCTTCGTCATCGACGCCAGGCGGTACGAGGGCCAGATCCAAATCGTGGTGTCGACGGTGAGTTCAGCTGGTCGTCTGCTGCGTGCCGCTCGCATTCTGGGTCCGCTCGCTGACTACCGGGGCAAGCCGGTCGTGCGCCGCGAGGGCGATGCCTCGCTGTTCGCCTTCGAGAAGACGAGCACCATTGGTCACGACCGGCATCCGATGAGGTGAGCGACGTGCTCGGTCGCGTCGCCGTCGGCGCGAATGCTTGACGAGCTGACGCGGCGGGCGGCCGACCTTGCGGCGAGCGGCCGCGCCATTCTCGGGATCACCGGGTGTCCGGGCTGCGGCAAGTCAACGCTCGCGGAGCGCCTGGTCACGCGCCTCGACCCCGAGGAGCGGAGGGTGGTGCGAGTCCCGATGGACGGCTTCCATCTCGCGGACGCCGCGCTCGACCGTCTGGGCCGCCGGCAGCGCAAGGGAGCGATCGACACGTTCGACGCGTTCGGCTATCTCGCGCTGCTACGGCGGATCCGGACCGGGCAGGACAACCCTGTCTATGCGCCCGACTTCGAGCGGGTCCTCGAACAACCGGTCGCCGCGAGCATCGCGATCGAGCCCGATGTTCGGCTCGTCGTCACCGAGGGCAACTACCTCCTGTCCGGCACCTGGCCGTGGCCCGGAATCCGCGAGCTCATTGACGAGGTCTGGTACGTCGAGCTCGACGACACCGTGCGCAGGGACCGGCTGGTGGCGAGGCATGCGGCGTTCGGGAAGAGCCAGCCCGAGGCCCGTCGTTGGGTGACCGAGGTCGACGAGCCGAACGCCAGGCAGATCGCGTCGACCCGCCACCTGGCCGACCTGCTCGTCGACATGGCCGAGCTCGAGGACGACGAGCGCTGACATCGCCTTCAGCGACGGACGGCGAACGCTTCCATGAAGGCGTCGGCGACGTGGACCACCAAGGAGTCGTCGAGTTCGCCACCAAATACCAGGCGGAAGTAGACCGGTCCGACGAGCAGTTCCGTGGCGATCTCGAGGTCGGCGTCCGGGCGCAGGTCGCCGCGAGCGATCCCCCGCTGCACGACGCGCGCGATCTCGGCCCGGCGGGCCTGCACGACCGTCGCCCGGAACGGGTCGCCGAGACGGGGGTTGATCGCGATCTGGGAGAGGAGCGCCCGCACGACCCGGCCCGAACGTCGTGTCGCGGATCGCGCGGAGCGCGTTGTCCGTGCAGCTCGCCAGCTCCGCGCGCGTGTCACCTGAGTCGACGACGGCGATGTGGGGCGCCGCGAGTTCGGCGAGCAGCTCGCCTGCCAGGGCCTCCT
>DATCPH010000108.1:0-3787 GCA_036570185.1 Candidatus Limnocylindrales bacterium
CCACCAGTACTCGATCAACGTCCTCGAGGGCGTGCTCGAGGACGATTCCTGGTTCGGCTTCGTGGCCGGCCTCGACATGTGCGACGAGCATCGACCGGGCGGGATGCCGGTCGACGGCTGCGCGGGCTGCGACAGCTGGACCGACGAGGCCGTGTGGGAGAAGGCCAACCCCAACCTCGGCGTCAGCCTGCCCCGTCAGTACCTCCGGGAGATGGTCCGCGAGGCCCTCGGCAAGCCCGCCCAGCAGTCGGTCGTCAAGCGCCTGTGCTTCTGCATCTGGACCGAGGGCTCCGGCAAGTGGCTCGATGCGTCGGCGTTCGCGAGCGCGGCCGAGGCCAGCCGCCCGACGCCGCTCGGCGGCAGCTCCCACGCGGTCGGCGGTCTCGACCTGTCCTCGACGACGGACCTGACCGCCTACGCGATCGTCCGGCCGCGCGAGACGTGCGAGGCGGAGGGCCACGTGGGGCGCTGCTATGACCTCCGGATCCGGTACTGGATGCCCGAGGCGAACGTCGCCGAGCGCGTCCGCCGCGACCACGTGCCCTACGACGTCTGGATCCGCGATGGTTGGATCAGGACGACCGCGGGCAACCGCGTCGACCAGCGCCGGATCCTTGCCGACGTCATGGAGACGAGCGCGATCGGGGTCCGCCCGATCGGCATCGACCGCTGGAACACCGCCTGGCTGACGCCTGAGCTGCAGGATGCAGGCTTCGAGGTGGTCGAGGTCGGGCAGGGCTTCGCCAGCCTCTCTGCGCCGGCCAAGCGCCTCGAGGCCGACATCGCGGCCGGCCTCGTGCACCACGACGGCAACCCCGTGACCGCCTGGATGGTCGCCAACGCCGCCGCGGCGACGGACCCGGCCGGCAACATCAAGCCCGACCGCGAGAAGAGCTCCGAGAAGATCGACGGGGTGGCCGCCTGGTGCGACGCCCTCTTCGCCTTGGCGAACATCGAGCGCGAGGACGAGTTCGTCTCGGTTTACGAGACACGCGGAATCGACTGGGTGAGCGACCGGTGAGCCGCTTTGCCCGCCTCCGATTGGCCGTCGTCCGCGAGCCGCTTGATGCACAGGGCGCCGACACGGCGCGCCCACAGAAACGCCTTGCCAGATCGCTCCACACAGAGCGTGAATGGTCCGCTGACCGCGAGTCAATGCGGGCAGCGCTCCGGGTGGTCTTGGGCCTCCCCCGCGTCCTGCCGGGCCGCGGCGACGGAGGCCAGCGATGACCATGACCGCCCCGACCGCGACGCGGCGGGTGGCGACCTATGAGCGGGTGTCGAGCGAAGACCAGCGCGAGCGCGAGACGATCCGGACCCAGACCGACGCTTTGGAGCGCCGCCTCGCTCGCGAGTCGGACATCGAGGTCGTCGCCAAGTACTCGGACGACGGCGTGTCGGGCACGATCGCACTCGCGGATCGACTCGGAGGTCGTCAACTCCTCGACGATGCGGCCGCCGGGCGGTTCGACGAGCTTTGGATCGTGACGACGGACCGGCTCGGCCGCGACGCCCCCGACGTCCTCCTCTCGCGGCGCCGATTGCGGTGGCTCGGCATTCGCCTCATGACCCTCGAGGGCGAAGTGAACCCGCTCGTTGGCGACATCATGTCGGTCATCGACGACAACGCTCGGGTGACCTTCCTTGCGAATTCGGCCCGGGGCATGGATCGGGCCGCCCGGGAGGGCCGCTACACCGGCGGCATCGTGCCCTACGGCT
The DNA here is from genome assembly GCA_036570185.1 of Candidatus Limnocylindrales bacterium. Lineage (GTDB taxonomy): Bacteria > Chloroflexota > Limnocylindria > Limnocylindrales > CSP1-4 > DATCPH01. The sequence goes on from DATCPH010000108.1 coordinate 1,720, forward strand.
ACCGGGTCGCGGGGACCAAGCAAACCGCGCGTTTGGAGCCGGACAGGGCACTCGTGCGGGGCGATCTCGCGGCGGCTGACGTCATCCACAACATCTACCAATGGATCGCCCTCGAGGGCCGCAGTTGCCGCAGCGTGGCGACCGAGCTCAACGCCCTCGCCATCACGACCCACTACGTCCGCGACGGGCGCGGCGTCCGGGGCCGGGCGACCCAGGGCCGCTGGCGGGCTGGCCGGGTCCGCAACATGCTGGTCAACCCCGTTTACAAGGGGGTCCTTCAATACGGCCGGCGGATCGACCAGCGGAGCGCCCGCAGCGAGCGACGCGGCCACGAGATCATCGAAGCTCAGGTCGAGCCGCTGGTCTCGGCCGAGCTCTGGCATGCCGCCCAGGAGGCGCTCGCGCGCAACCGCACTATCCCCAAGAACACGAGCCGCGTATACCTGCTGGGCGGCGTGATCGCATGCGGGACGTGCGGCCTCGCCTACACCGCCAGCCAGGGCCGTCCGGGCCAGTGGTGGTACCGGTGCGGCGGACGCCACGCCGAACGCGGCGAGTTCGAGGGCCGCTGTCCGAGCTCCATGGTGGCCGGCCGCAAGCTGGAGCCTGCGGTCTGGACCGACATCGAGCGCTTCCTGCGCGATCCCGGCGACGTCCTCGCCGATCTCGCCGCCGAGGCGAACCACGAGGGCGAAGCAGCAGTGGCTGAGGCCGAGAGCATCACGCTGGCCCGAGCCATCGAGGCCCTCGACGAGCAGCGCAGCCGGGCGATCGACCTCGCCGTCGGTGGGGTCATGACCAAGGCAGAACTCCAGACGAAGCTCGCCGGGATCGCTGGCCAGCGTTCGGAACTCGAGCGGCGGCTCACGGCGCTCCAGCCGGCCGCCGACCTACCTCCGTCCCCCACCGAGGTGGACCTGCTCGGTGAGGTTCGACGACGGATCGACGCCGGGCTGACGGACGCAGAACGGCATGAGATCGTCCGGCTCCTCACTCGAGTCCGCGTCCTGACTCACCTGGGCCCAGACGGGACGAAGACGACCAAGGTGCACGTCGAGTACCGGTTCCCCCAGCCTGTCGATGGACTTGGTGGAGTCCCGACTCCCACGGGCATCCGTGAAGGTTTGAACTACACCATCCGCCACCGGATCATCGAGATTCCGGGCCGTCGGCGCCGCGCCAAGGCCGGGGTGGCGTAGGCATGGACCGGGCGACCGAAACCGCCGGGACGGTGACCGTGGGATGCTGGCGCCGTGAATCGGAGCGCGCTGGCTCGGGCGTACGAGCAACTCGACGCCCGGATCACCGGGTTCCTGGCGCGAGCGGCGGTGCCGACGCTCCGGGTCGGGCTCGGCGTGGTCTTCCTCTGGTTCGGCGTGCTCAAATTCTTCCCGGGCATGAGCCCGGCCGAGGACCTGGCCGCCCGGACGATCGCGCAGCTGACGGGTGGCGCGATGCCGCCGTCGACCTCGCTCCCGATCCTCGCCGCGTGGGAGACGCTCATTGGCCTGGGACTCCTGAGCGGTCGCTTCCTCCGGGCGACGCTCTTCCTCCTGGCCCTCCAGATGGCCGGCACGATCACCCCGCTCTTCCTCTTCCCTGGCGAGACGTTCAGCCGCTTCCCATACGCGCCGACGCTCGAGGGCCAGTACATCATCAAAAACATCGTCCTGATCGGGGCCGCGATGGTCGTGGGGGCGACCGTCCGCGGCGGACGTCTCGTGCCCGAGGCTGGAGCGACGAAACTCGCCGCCGGTTCTGCCGAATCGCCGACCTCAGGCTGACGTCAGCGGGTCCGCCGGAGCGGACCCCAATCGAGCGGCCCGGCGGCGCCGGGCGAGGCCGGTAGCGGGTGAGCGAATCGCGGACGGCGCGGGAGTGGGCGCTCACCTACGCCGAGCATGGCTGGCGCGTCTACCCCATCGAAGCGGGCCGCAAGAAGGCGCTCTTCACCGGCTGGCAGACGAGCGCCACCACGGACCCCGACCTGATCCGCCGGCAGTGGCCGCGTGAGCCTTATGCGAATGTCGGGCTGATTTGCGGTGAGGCCTTCGCCGTGTTCGACATC
>DATCPH010000109.1:0-1500 GCA_036570185.1 Candidatus Limnocylindrales bacterium
GCTGTCGGGATCGAGCACAGCCGCCTGGAACGCGTGCTTGTGGATGTCGATCGCCGCGTACAACATCACGGACCTCCTCTCGTCGACACAGAGGCCCGATCATCCTCAAGCGCTCAGGACAGAGCCCTTATGACATCCAAAACGCGACAGTGACGCATTTTGTCGTGCGTCCAAGAATGGGCGACAGCGGTCAATCGCCGGGGGAGGTGAATGTCTCCCCCGGCTTCGTGCCGACACCCTCGAGGCGCTCGAGCGGATTGCGAGCACCAGCTGGCCCGCGCGTGGAAGGGGGCGGGGTACGTTTCAACGTTTCGCGGCGATAGCGTTCGCGGGTCGATCGCGACGTTGGCTGGGACGACCTCCTCGCCCCGGCGGCTGATCAGCGACAACGCCTGGACCTACACCCGAAACAAAGCGCTTGCCCGGCTGCTCGCCCGCCGCGGCATCCGCCACCTTCTGATCCCTTACCGACCGCAAGTGAACGGCAAGGTCGAGCGCTACCAGCAAACGCTCAAACGCGAATGGGCACGCGGACAGGTCTACCGCTCCAGCGAGCACCGCGCCCAGGCACTGTCACACTGGGGTCAACTACTACAACGAGCGCAGACCCCACAGCTCGCTCGGCGGCCGATCACCGATCAGCCGCGTCCACAACGTCCCGAGGCAGGACATCTAGGCGCTTCCGTCGAACTACGGCGGGCGTAGAATCGCGGGGTGGCACTCAACGACACGGCCCTCGCGCTGATTCCGGCAGATGGCTGGTACGCGCACTATGAGGATCACGACCGGGGCGTTCCGCTCGTCGCCTGGGCGATAGTCGAGCGACCCCAGCACATGCCCTCCACCGAAGTCGTCGGCCTGATTGTGCCCCTGCATTTAGACACCAACAGATGGACAGCGGTCGTACGCGCCGACGAGGAGGACGAGTTCCGGGGTTTCAACCGTAAGGCACTGGCCTTCGACTAGGCCCGGGGCGTGGCCGGCTATGGTTGTCGCAGAAGAGCCGAAAGACGACAACAGGTAGTGGTCCCCCGGTCGTCAGAGCTTGACCGGGATGGCGTCGTACCGGTTCCCGCGGCGCTCGCTCCGCGCTACATATTGTGAGCACGACGTCCGGCCCCAACCCGCACGCAAACAGCCTCCCAGAGCCAAAAACCCCCCGACTCAGCCCGAAAACGCATCGCCCGAATGTGTCGCGAAGACAGTGCGGCTCGGCCGAACCCGAGCGAGAGGAGGTGCGCGCCCTCCAACCAGCCTGAACGTCCAAGCGACGAGCGAGGAGCGTTAAACCATCTCAGACGACTTGACTACCGTCTACTTCTCGCGGCGGGCGAGTCGGCGTCCGCTTGGGGTGTCGGATGGGGTGTAGTTGAATTGGTAGTGGTGGTAGAGGGCTGATTCGTCTGCTTGGGAGAGTTCGTCGCCTTCCTGTTGGATGGTGGGGGCGTCTTTGACTTGTTCTTTGGACACTGATACTTGGAGATTGTCCGGGCCGATCGT
>DATCPH010000110.1:0-36236 GCA_036570185.1 Candidatus Limnocylindrales bacterium
CGGCGCGGGACATCGAGGCGGCCGGATATCCGGCCGCCTGGATCCCGGAAAGCCTGGCAAGCAAGGAGGTGTTCAGCCACGCCGCCATCCTCCTCGCGGGGACGCAACGACTCACCGTGATGACCGGGATCGCCAGCATCCATGCCCGCGACCCGATGGCGATGGCCAACGGCGCCCGAGCCCTGGGCGAGGCCTACCCGGGTCGGTTCGCCCTCGGCATCGGGGTAAGTCACGCGCCCTCGGTCGCCACGCGCGGGGGAACGTACGAGCGGCCGGTGGCGACGATGCGGGCGTACCTCGACGCAATGGCCGCGGCGCAGTACAGCGCGCCGGAGCCCGACCCGCCGGTCCCCCTCGTTTTGGCGGCGCTCGGGCCGCGGATGCTGGAGCTGGCCGCGGAGCGGGCCGACGGGGCGCATCCGTATTTCGTCCCGGTCAACCACACCCCGATCGCCCGCGAGCATCTCGGCCCGGAGCCGTTCCTGGGAGTGGAGCAGACGGCGGTCCTGACCACCGATCCCGCGGAGGGCCGCCGGATCGGGCGCGCGTTTGCGAGGAGCTACCTGGCACTCCCGAACTACGCCAACAACCTCCGTCGACTCGGCTGGTCCGACGCCGACCTCGCCGGCGACGGCAGCGATCGCCTCATCGATGCCGTGATCGCCTGGGGCGATGTTGATGCGATCGTCGGACGCGTGCGTGAGCACCTCGACGGCGGCGCGGATCACGTCTGCATCCAGCTGCGCGGGGAGCATGCCGACGACCCCGCCGTGGACGGGCTCCGGGAGCTCGCGTCGGCGCTGCTGGTCGCCCGAGGCTGACCGGATCCGGCGAGACGGACCTGGCCAGATCGCGGCGTATCATCTCCGGGTGACGACCGAGACCAAGAAGCTGGGGCCCTGGACGGGCGAACGAGCGCCCGCGGACTGGGGAATCGGCGATGGGCAGGCGATCCCCTGGGAATACGCTCCGGCGCCTGAATCTCGCGACATCGTCACGATCCGGCCGCGCTACGGCCTGTTCATCGGCGGGCGCGAAGTCCCAGCTTCGGACGGCGGGACGTTCGCGACCATCAACCCTGCCACGGAGGAGAAGCTCACCGAGGTCGCGAAGGCAACACCGGCCGACATCGATCGCGCCGTTCGCTCCGCGCGACGGGCGCAGCGCACGCGGTGGGGCAACCTCCCGCCCAAGGAGCGCGCGAAGTACCTCTTCCGGATCGCGAGGATCCTCCAGGAGCGCTCGCGCGAGTTCGCGGTCCTGGAGTCCATGGACTCTGGGAAGCCGATCAAGGAATCGCGCGATGTCGACGTCCCGCTCGCGGCCGCCCACTTCTGGTACTACGCGGGCTGGGCCGACAAGCTCGAGTACGCGTTCCCGGGCCGCGTCGCCCGGCCGCTGGGGGTTGCTGCGCAGGTGATCCCCTGGAACTTCCCGCTGCTCATGCTGAGCTGGAAGATCGCCCCGGCCCTCGCGGCCGGCAACACGGTCGTCCTGAAGCCCGCCTCGACCACACCCTTGAGTGCACTCCTTTTCGCCGAGGTCTGCAGGCAGGCCGACCTGCCGGCCGGGGTTGTGAACATCGTGCCGGGGCCAGGCGAGGTCGGGATGTACCTCGTCCGCCACGCCGGCGTCGCCAAGGTCGCTTTCACCGGCTCGACCGAAGTCGGCAAGCTCATCGCCAAGGGCGTTGCCGGCACCGACAAGGCCCTCACCCTGGAGCTTGGCGGGAAGGCCGCCAACATCGTGTTCGAGGACGCCGCCCTCGACCAGGCGGTCGAGGGCATCGTCAACGGCATCTACTTCAACCAGGGCGAGGTCTGCTGCGCGGGCTCGCGGCTCTTTGTCCAGGAGTCGATCGCCGAGACGCTGATCGGCAAGCTCAAGGACCGCCTCTCGACGATCCGTGTCGGGGATCCGCTCGACAAGAACACCGACGTGGGCGCGATCAACTCGAAGGCACAGCTCGAAAAAATCACCGAGCTCGTCGAGGCGGGGAAGGCCGAGGGCGCCGACTTCTATCAGCCGGCCTGCGACCTCCCTGACCGCGGCTACTTCTTCCGCCCGACGCTCTTCACGAACGTCGCCCAGAGCCAACGGATCGCCCGCGAGGAGATCTTCGGTCCGGTCCTGTCCGTGCTCACCTTCCGCACCCCCGACGAGGCGATCGAGAAGGCCAACAACACCGCATACGGGTTGTCGGCCGGCGTCTGGACGGAGAAGGGGAGCCGGATCCTGTCGATGGTCCGCGGCCTGAAGGCCGGAGTCATCTGGGCCAACACGTTCAACCGCTTCGACCCGACGTCGCCATTCGGCGGCTACAAGGAGTCGGGCTTCGGGCGCGAGGGAGGCATGCATGGCTTGCACTCCTACGTCCGGCTCGAGGACCGCTGAGCGATGGCTGGAGCGAACAGTGCGTCCCGCATCGACGTTCGCAAGACCTACAAGCTCTACATCGGCGGCCAGTTCCCGCGGACCGAATCTGGACGCTCGTATCTGGTGTCGTCGGCCGACGGAATGCCGCTGGCCAACGCCTGCCGGGCATCGCGCAAGGACCTGCGCGACGCGGTTCGGGCCGCCAGGTCGGCGTCGGAACCATGGGCCGCGAGGACGGCGATGAATCGGGGCCAGATCCTGTATCGCGTTGCGGAGTTGATGGAGGGCCGTCGCGACCAGTTCGTCGAGGAAGTCGCCGAGGCGGAGGGTCTGGGTCGCGACCGCGCTCGCGCCGTGGTCGATCGATCCGTCGATCGATGGGTCTGGTATGCCGGCTGGGCCGACAAGATCGCCCAGGTCCTGGGCTCCTCGAACCCGGTCGGTGCGCCGTATTTCAACTTCACGATCCCCGAACCAACCGGCGTTGTCGGGATCGTGGCTCCTGAGACGTCGTCGCTTCTCGGGCTCATCTCGCGGCTCGCGCCGCCACTCGTTACCGGGAATGCGGTCGTGGTCGTGGCATCGGAGAGCCGGCCGCTTCCGGCCGTGACCCTGGCCGAGGTGCTGGCGACATCGGACGTGCCGGCCGGCGTGGTCAACATCCTCACCGGCCTTCGCCGGGAGCTCGTGCCGGTCCTCGCCGCGCATGCCGACGTCGACGCCCTGGACGCGTGGGGCGTCCCCGACGCGATGAGGACCGACGTCGATCTCGCCGCGGCGGATAACGTCAAGCGGGTCGCCCACCGACCGCTACGCATCGCCGATGCCGGCTTCGACTGGCTCGATGACCGCGCGGCCGAACGACTCGAGTGGATCGCCGCGTTCCTCGAGATGAAGACGGTCTGGCACCCGATTGGCGTTTGATTGATGGCCATCCTTCCTTCGGTCCGCCGCACTCCGCCGCCCGGCGCACCGGGCTCGCGCTCGGTGGAGCGCCGGACCTACGTCCAGGCTTCGCCGCGCGACGTCTGGATCGTCCTCCACGACCCAGCGCAGGCTCCGTCGCTGTTCCCCGAGGTTGCGCTCGAACCTGCAGCGCCGACCTGGCCCGCGGCAGCGACCACGCGCCGTGGCCTCAACCGCCTCGGGCCGATCGGCGGGACCGCCCGCGTCGAGAGCCTCGAAGCGCGGCCCGGCTCGACGTTCCGCGTTCGTGTCGACGCGCGGGGCGTCCGCAGCGAGTGGACGTGGGTTTTGGAGCCTCGTGCAGGTGGGACCCGGGTCGTCCACGTTGCGACGATCGAGCCGCGCGGACGCTTCGGCGGCCTGCTGGTCCGGCTGGCCGGTGCATCGCTGCCGGCCCGCGTGGAGGGACATCTGACCACACTCAAGCAGCTGGCTGAGTCCAGCCCGACCTCCCGCCGCTCCTAGCGCGCCTCGGTCCCGACGGTGCAGCCCGGGATCATCGCGCTCGTCGCCCTGTCGGCCGTGTTCCATGTCGCCTGGAACGTGCGCCTCAAGACCGCCGGCGACCCGCTCCGCACCGCGACGCTTGGCATGCTGGCGGCCTCGATCGTGATCGTCCCCATCGGACTGGTGGCCTGGTGGCTGTCAGGCCGAGCGTCGCTTTCGACCGAGGGTATCGCGCTCGGGATTGCATCCGGGGTCGTCGAGACGGTCTATTTCATCCTTCTCGCTGGGGCGTACCGGCGAGGCGACCTGTCCGTCGTCTATCCGCTCGCGCGGGGTTCCGCACTGCTGCTGCTTGTCGTCGTCGGGGTCGTCGGGCTTGGGGAGCGGCTGAGGGTGCCCTCCTGGATCGGCGTCGCTGCGCTGCTTGCGGGCTTCCTGGCGCTCCAACGGCCCTGGATGGTTCTCGGCTGGCTACGCGACCGCGGCGCCGGCGGCGACCGACGCTCCACCGAGGCGATCGCCTTCGCTCTGGCCACCGGAGTTGCGATCGCCGCCTACACGTCGATCGACCGGATCGGTACGCGACTCATCGAGCCGTTCGAGTACGCAACGATCCTGTGGGTGACCGGCGCTCTGCTGCTCTTCGTATGGGTCTCCTTGGTCGCCGGCGGTGGACTCCTGTCCGGAGGCCGGGACGTGGTGAGGCACGCGGCCGTCGGCGGCCTGCTCACGCTCGGCGGCTACCTGTTGATCCTGGTTGCCCTGAGTGTCGCGCCCCTGACGGCCGTCGCGCCGCTGCGGGAGTCGGCCACGGTGGCAGCCGCGACCTGGGGAGCCGTGCGGCTCGGCGAGGCCGCCGACCGTGGCGATGCCGCCCGGCGCATCGGCGCCTCGGCGGTCATCGTCGCGGGAGCCGTACTGCTCGCCTTCGGCTGAGAGAACCTGCCCGTCAGCGGTTCCGCATCGTGACCGCCGCCAGCCGGCGCGGTAGCCGTCCCTCCTCGCGTTCTACGGATCGACCGCCGGGGGTGTCCGCCCAAAGAGGCGTCGGGCGCCGAAGCGGCTGTTGACGAGCGCGATCCCCCCGATGATCAGCGCCGTGCCGGCGAGGACCTGAAGGCCGATCGTCTCCCCTCGGACGAGGACGCCCAGGGCGATGCCGACGACCGGCAGCAGATAGGCGACGAGCGTCGTGCGGGTGGCGCCCCATTCCTTCAGGAGTCTGAAGTTGACGAGGTAGGCGACGCCGGATCCGAGGATTCCGAGCCAGGCAACCGACCCGAGGGCGACCGGCGTCCAGCGGACGTCGAAGGGGTGCTCGAGGGCGATGGCGAGCGCAGCCGAGATCAGGAACGCAAACCCGACCTGGAAGACCGCCGGGATCATCGGGCGCAGTCCGCGAACGGTACGCCGCGCGTACACCGCTCCAACACCATAGGAGGTGGATGCCCCGATGAGGGCGACTTCGCCCGCTAGGTCGGACCTCCCGGCGGCGATATTGCGTGAAACCAGCAGCACCACCCCGATGAACCCGACCGCCAGTCCGACGAGGCGGTTGACGGTCATCGGCTCGTCGTGCAGGAAGAGCGCCGCGATCACGATCGCGAAGAGGGGAACCGTCGAGGTGAGGACGGCCGCCAGCGCCGAGTCGACCGATTGCTCGGCTCGGGTGATAAGGAAGAACGGGAGCACGATGCTCACGCATGCCAGGACGACGAGGTGGCCGTAGATCTTCGGGTCTCGGGGAAGCGGCTCCCGCGAAGCGGCCACCACCCCGATCAGGAGTGCGGCCCCGAACGCGAGTCGGGCGGCCACGAGCGTCAGCGGCGTCAGGGTCTCGACGCCCAGCTTGATGAACAGGTAGCTGCTGCCCCAAATGCCACCCAGCGCCAGGAAGAGCAGCCAGTTGACGCGGTCGTCCTCGAAGCGAGCGGCAGGCGTCGGGGCCGTCATCGCCGGATGATACCGGCCATTGGCCTACCGCGCTAGGCCAACGGTTGGGGTTCCGCGCCTGACCGCGATCCGGCTACCATGACGCCTCCACGAATCTGGGAGGCAAGATGCGGCTCTGGGGCGGCCGGTTCGGCGAGGTGAACGACCCGCAGGTCGCCGACTTCACCCGGTCGATCGAACTCGACCGGGAGCTCGCCGCGGACGACATTGCCGGCTCGATCGCCCACGTTCGCGGCTTGGGTCGTGCCGGCCTCCTGACGGACGACGAGGTCGCCCGCCTCGTCGCCGGGCTAACGGGGCTGGCGGCGGAAGTCGAGGCTGGGACACTCGCCTGGGACCCCGACCTCGAGGACGTCCACCTCAACCTGGAAGCGGCGCTCAGCGAGCGAATCGGGCCACTCGCCGGGAAGCTCCACACGGGAAGGTCGCGCAACGACCAGGTCGCAACCGACCTCCGACTGTGGCTTCGTCGCGCGATCGACGGCATCGATCGGGGCATCGTCGACATGGAGCGCGCGCTTGTCGAGCTCGCCGACCGCGACGGCCAGGCGGTCATGCCCGGCATGACCCACATCCAGCCGGCCCAGCCCGTCCTCCTCGCGCACCATCTGCTCGCCTATGTCGAGATGCTGGAGCGCGACCGCGGTCGATTCACCGACGCTCGGCGGCGCGCCAACCTCAGCCCGCTCGGGTCGGGCGCCCTCGCGGGGGCTGGCTACCCGCTCGATCGCGAGGCGACCGCTCAGGAGCTCGGCTTCGACGGGGTGACGGCCAACTCGCTCGACGCCGTCAGCGACCGTGACTTCGTCGTCGAGGCCCTGGCCGCCGTCGCGCTCGCGATGGTCCACCTGAGTCGGCTCGCCGAGGAGATCACGTGGTGGGCCAATCCGCGCTTCGGTTTCGTCCGCGTCGCGGATGCCTACTCCACGGGCAGCTCGATGATGCCCAACAAGAAGAATCCGGACCCTGCCGAGCTCGTACGCGGCCGCGCGGCCCGCGTCATCGGGTCGCTGACCGGGATGCTGGCCGTCCTCAAGGGGCTGCCCCTGGCGTATCAGCGGGACCTCCAGGAGGACAAGGCGCCGGTCTTCGAGGCGTTTGGGATTCTTGCCGGTTCACTCGGCGTGATGTCCGGGCTCATGCGGACACTCACGGTGGATATCGACCGGATGCGTGCAGCCGCGATCGAGGGCCATACGACTGCGACGGCGGTGGCCGACGCGCTGGTCCGGCGCGGCGTCGCATTCCGGGCCGCGCACCATGTTGTCGGGGTGCTGGTTGCAGGCGCCGAGGACGCCGGCCTCAGGTTGGACGAGCTCGAGGACGAAACGATCCGGAGCGCGCTCGGGGCCAGCGACGACCCGATCGCCGCGGCTCTGGCCGAAGATCCTGCAATTCCGAGCTCGTTGCGGAAAGCGGCCGGCCTGGACGACGCCCTTGGCGCCGCTGACGTCATCGGGGGAACCGCCCCGTCGCGCGTATCGGTGGCACTTGCGGCCGCCCGCGCGCGGCTCGATCGCGAGGCAGACTGAGCCGGTGCTGACCCTCGAGACGATCCGCGCGGCGCCGAAGGCACTTCTCCACGATCATCTCGACGGTGGTCTTCGCCCGCGGACGATGATCGACCTTGCGGCGGAGTATGGCTACGCCGGGCTGCCGACGACCGATCCCGACGAGCTCGCGGCTTGGATCCGCCGTGGCGCCGACCGCAAGAGCCTGGAACTGTACCTGGAGACGTTCGCCCACACGGTCGCGGTCCTCCAGGAGCGCGACGCGATCATCCGCATCGCGGCCGAATGCGCGGAGGACCTCGCGGCCGACGGCGTCGCGTACGCGGAGGTCCGCTATGCCCCGGAGCTCTCGACCGAGCGCGGGCTGACGCTGGATGAGGTGGTCGAGGCCAATCTCGAGGGCTTCCGGATCGGCGCCGAGCGAGCGGCCGCGGCCGGCAGCCCGATCGTCATGAAGGTCATCGTGACTGGCATGCGCCAGTTCGCGCGCTCGCTCGAGGTCGCCCAATGCGCGGTGCGCTGGCGCGATGCCGGAACGGTTGCCTTCGACGTCGCCGGGCCCGAGCGGGGCTACCCGCCGACTCGCTATCTCGAGGCCTTCGACTTCGTCCGCCACGAGAACTTCCACATCACCATCCACGCCGGCGAGTCGTTCGGACTTCCATCGATCTGGGAGGCGCTGCAGTTCTGCGGCGCCGAGCGCCTCGGCCACGGTGTCCGCATCGTCGATGACGTCACGGTTCGGCCGGACGGCACGGTCCAATTGGGCCGGCTGGCGGCGTTCGTTCGGGACCGGCGCGTGCCCCTCGAGATGTGCCCCACGTCGAACGTCCACACCGGCGCGGCCGCCTCCGTCGCGGATCACCCGATCGACCTGCTCCGACGCCTCCGCTTCCGGGTCACGCTCAACACCGATAACCGGCTCATGTCGAACGTGACCCTTTCGTCGGAGTTCGCTGCCCTGGACGCGGCCTTCGCGATCGGCCTCGGAGAGATGGAGTGGCTGATCATCAACGCCATGAAGAGCGCCTTCGCGCCGTTCGACGAGCGGCTCCGGATCATCAACGAGGTCGTGAAGCCCGGCTTCGCCCGCCTCCGCGCCCAGGAAAGCCGGGTTGTTGCCGAATCCTCCTGAGGCGTCCGCCTCAACGGCCATCGCCTCTGGCGCGCCCGACTCGTCGCTCCAGCCCGTCGCGTCCGGCGCTCCCGTCAGGTCCGTTGCCGGGACGATCGAACACCCCTTGCGCCGGTTCCTGGTCAGGGCGACGGTCTGGCATTTCCTGTGGGCGGTCGCGCTGGTTCCCTATGGCATCGCCGCGATCACGGTCGTGGAGGGAGTCGATGCCGCGCGGGACTGGATGGCATCGGTGCCGGCACTGGCCGTCTGGGCGGCGGCGCTGGCGGTCGTGGTGCTGCCACTCAACCTGATCGCGGCGACGTTGGGATTCTGGCTCGGCACGGGGACGATCGGTCGTCGCGCGCTGATCGTTGCAATCTTCGTCTTCGGGTGGTTCGACTTCGGCGGGCTGGCGGCGGCAGCCGGTGGCGGCTTCGTGATCGAGGCCGCCATCTGGGGCGGCGTCGCGGGGCTCGTCTACGGGCTGGTCGCTCTCCGCCTGACGGCGGTGCGCGCCCTTCGCTGACGCCCGGCGCGGTTCGCTGAAGCGCGACCCGAGCGGGGCGGACGGGCTGTCCGGACGGTCGAGGCAGGGCATGTCCGAGCTTGCATGTGATGACGCTATCGACCACCTCACGCGCCTGGATCCGACTCCCCGGTCGTGGAGCGCCAACCCCATGCATGGTTCTGACAGAACGCCGCCCGCCCCACGCCCAACTCGTCTTGGAACGTGCACCACGTGGCGATTTTTGACGAGGGTGGCCCCACCCCTGTCCGATAGCGCCGCCACATGCAAAGACCGACGCGCGGGGACCGGCGGCGCTCCGACCCCCACCGGGCGTCCGAGCCTCAGACCCCGGCCGGCTCCGGATCCGTGACCTTGGTGGGGAGGCCGTCGAGGAGCGGCTCGGTCCACGACCACGCGGCGCCATGGTGCTTGCCGACGGCCCCGTGGCGGGCCGCCTCGACCCGCAGCGGCAGGCCGAAGATCTCGATGAAGCCGACCGCTGAGGCGTGGTCGAACGCGTCGTCTGCCTCATAGGTGGCGAGGCTGCGGTCGTAGAGCGACAGCGGGGAGCGGCGCCCGGCGACGATGGCCGAGCCGTGATCGAGGCGGATCCGGACTTCGCCCGATACCACCCGCTGTGACGACGCGACGTAGCCGCGCAGGTCGCGGTGCAGGGCGCTGAACCACAGACCGTCGTACGTCAGGCGCGCGAGCTCGTCGGCCACGAGGCGGTCGAAGCGCAGGGTGTCCTTGGAGAGCGTCAAACCTTCGAGGGCGCGATGTGCCGCATGGAGGACGGTCGCGGCGGGAGCCTCGTAGATCTCGCGACTCTTGATGCCGACGAGACGATCCTCGACGTGATCGACCCGCCCGACACCATGCTGACCTGCTACCGCGCTAACACGCTCGACAAGTGAAACGGATGGCAGCCGCTCGCCATCGATGGCAACCGGGATTCCGCCCTCGAGCTCGACGGTGATCTCGACCGGGTCGGGCGCCGCGGACGGGTCGACCGTCCATTGGTAGACGTCGGGAGGCGGTGATACCCAGGGATCCTCGAGGACCCCGGTCTCGATCGATCGGCCCCAGAGGTTGGCGTCGATGGAATATGGCGACGCCTTGGTGATCGGGATTTCGATGTTGCGCTCGTGGGCGTATTCGATCTCCTGCTCGCGGGAGAGGCCCATTCCGACGCGCATCGGGGCAACGACCTCCAAGCCCGGATCGAGCGCATGGACAGCAACGTCAAAGCGGACCTGGTCATTGCCCTTCCCGGTGCAGCCGTGAGCGACCGCGTCAGCCTTCTCGCGTTGGGCGACCTCGACGAGGAGCTGGGCAATGAGCGGCCGCGCCAGCGCCGTCGCGAGCGGATAGGCGCCCTGGTAGAGCGCGTTCGCCTGCAGGTGCGGCCAGACGAAATCGGTCACGAAGCGCTCTCGAGCATCGACAACGTACGCGCGGGACGCCCCGGCGCTGATGGCTCGGCGCTCCACCCCCTCGCGCAGAGACCCACCGCCGAGATCGACCGTCAGCGTGACAACCTCGCAGTCGTACTGCTCGCGTAGCCACGCGACGGCCACGGACGTGTCGAGCCCTCCCGAGTAGGCGAGGACCACCTTCTTCATCGATCGACCTCCGGGCGCGGCGCCAACGCTGGCGCCGATGGGGACGCCGTGACCGGCGTCGGTTGGATCTCGCGAAACCGCTCGAGCCAGCGCTCCAGGCGCGCCTCGTCGGCGAACAGCACCAGAAGGGTATTGTCGCCGGCCAGCGTTCCCTCCTGGTCCTGGAGGGAGGACTCGTCGATTGCCTGGGCAATGATGCTGGCGGTGCCCGGCGTGCCGTTGAGGACGATCGTCAGGCCGCTCCGGCCGACCGTCACCGGGACGTCCGCGAGGATCCGCGCAAGGCGTTCATCGGAAGCTGCGGCGGTCGCGCCGCGCGTCGCCGTATCTTTGGCGCCTGCCGAGGCCGGTGCGCCGAGATCCTCGGGCGCGATGTAGACGTGGCGATCCGCGCGCGGGACCTTCACCAGCCCGAGCTCGCCGATATCGCGCGAGACCGTCGCCTGGGTCACGGCGAAGCCGCGTGCCGCGAGCCGTTCTGCAAGCTCGCCCTGGCTGCCGATCGGCTCCCGCGCGATCACCTCCCGGATCGCCCGCTGGCGATCGCGCTTGGCCGAAACGACCGTGCTCACCGCCATGAAGATCGGTCCGAAACGGTGGCGGTCATGCGGGGTGTAGCCATCATGCGGCGGGTACCCCCGCCGAGCGCGACGCCATCAGGCGAGTGCCAAAGCCGGCGTCTGACAGCGCCCGCTCCAGGGCGTCGGGGGCGGAAGAGTCGGCAATGATCGCCTCGCTTCCATCCCAGGTCAGGGCGGCGAGCGCGGCCCGCACCTTGGGCACCATCCCGCCCGAAATCGTGCCGTCATCGATGAGGGTTTCGGCCTCGGCCACCGTGAGTGAGTCGAGCCGCCGGCCATCGCGGTCGCGGACGCCATCGACGTCGGTCAGCAGGACGAGCTGGCGGGCACCGATACCGGCAGCGATTCCGGCCGCGGCGTCGTCGGCGTTGACGTTGCACACGACGCCGTCCTGATCGCGGGCGAGCGGTGCGACGACGGGGACCTGGCCGCCGACCAGGACCGCATCGAGGAGGTCCCGCCGAAGGCCCACCACGTGGGCGACGAGCCCGAGTCCGGGTACGCGCTCTGCGATGAGGAGCCCCCCGTCGACACCCGAGAGCCCGACGGCGTCGACCCCGAGATCGCGGAGGCCCGACACGAGCTCGCCGTTGACGACGCCGCGCAAGACCGCGGCCGCCACCTCGAGCGCAGCGGCGTCAGTCACGCGCAGACCGCCTTCGAAGGTGCTCTTGACGCCAAGCCGGTCGAGCCATTCGCTGATCCGCTTGCCGCCGCCATGGACGAGGATCACTGGACGACGCCGTGAGACCGCGGCCACTTCCGCCAGGACCTGGCGCTGATCGGCGATGGTCGTGCCCCCGAGCTTGACGACCAGGATCTCGCTCACGGCCAACGGTTCCCTGCGTCGCCGCTCACGTCGTGTACTCGGAGTTCTCGATGACGTAGGCCTCGGTCAGGTCGCACCCGAATGCCTCGCCGACCCCATCACCGAGACCGAGCTCGAGTCGTATCAGGACCTCGGGGGCATCCATCGCCTCTCGCGCCGCTGCCCGATCGAACGGCACCGGACCATCGGCGGAGCCGTCGAAGACGACGTGGCCGGCGATCGCGATCCGGAGCCTGTCGGGATCGACCGTTGCCGGCCCGCCACCACGAACGGCCGCTGCCGCGGGGTCCAGCCCGCCGGCCTCGAGCACCCGCGCATCCGCTAGCCGGGCATTGCCGGCGGCGCCGGCGATGCGGCCCCAGTTCGGATCGCGACCATGCGCCGCAGCCTTGACCAGGCTGCTGGAGATGACCGCACGGGCCACGGCCCGCGCCTCCGCGTCGTCGATGGCGCCCGAAACCTGGCAGGTCAGGAGTGTCGTGGCGCCCTCCCCGTCGGCCGCCTGCTGGCGGGCCAGATCCCGGGCGACCGCCTCGACGGCGGCACGGAGCGCCTCGAAGCCCGGGTCCGTCGCCGCGTCGATCGGAGCGTTGCCGGCCTGGCCAGATGCGAGAAGGAAGACCGTATCGTTGGTGCTGGTGTCGCCGTCGACGGACAGTTGATCCCAGGTCCGCGCGGCGACCGGTCGTAGGACCGCACCAAGCGCAGCGGGAGAGGCGTCGGCGTCGGTCAGGACGACCGAGAGCATCGTTGCCATCCGCGGGTGGATCATCCCCACCCCCTTGGCGATGCCGCTCACGGTGATCGTGACGGTTGCGCCGTCCCGTCCGGGCAGGCGCGCGGTCGCCGTCGCAGTTTTCGTGACCGAGTCGGTGGTCCGCAGTGCGACTGCCGCCGCCTCGAGGTCGCCGTCGGTCGTCCCCAGTCGGGCGGCGAGCTCGCGGAGCCCGGCTTCGACGCGGTCCAGCGGCAGACGCGTCCCGATGAGGCCGGTCGAGAGGTGGAGGGTACGCTCGGGCGCGACGTCGAGGATGTCGCCGAGGAGGCTCGCGATCTGTGCCTGGTCGGCGTCGCCCGCCGACCCGGTCGCGGCGTTCGCGGAGCCGCTGGTCGACACGACCGCCTCGGCCCAGCCCATGCCGCCGCCGCCCGCGGGCTGGCTCGTAGCGAGATGGGTCCGGCTGAGCCGGACCGGCGCGGCCGCGAGCGCATTGGGCGTGAAGACCGCGGCCGCCGCGGCGGGGGCGCCGATCGTCCTGATGACGGCCAGGTCCGGGCGGCCACTGGTCTTGATCCCGCAGGTCGTTGCGCCAGCCAGGAAGCCGGCCGGCATGGCGGCCCGGCGTTCCACCTGAGGGAGATCGCTCGGCAACGCCCCCACCCAGGCCGGGGGCGCGTCGGTCGTCGCCGGATCTGCTCCGATCGTCATGGCCTTCGACGCGCCCGCGCTATGGAGCCAGCGGCAGCTGCTCGAGCCCCGCCGTTTCGGGCAGGCCGAAGACCAGGTTGAAGGACTGGACGGCCTGTCCGGCGGCGCCCTTCACGAGGTTGTCGATGACCGCGAAGGTCAGGATCTTGCCGGTCCGGACGTCGTGACGGACATGGACGCGTGCGTGATTGCTGCCGCTGACGTGCTTGGTCGCCGGCGGATCGCTCACGACCGAGACGAATGGCTCGCCGGCGTAGGCCTCGGCATAGAGGTGGTCGAGTTCCGGCTGGTCCACGGCTCGAGTGGGTCGGACATGGCAGGTCGCCAGGATGCCCCGGCTCATCGGGATCAGGTGAGGGACGAAGTCGACCACGACCGCACCGGGGTTCGTCTCCGGCGAAAGGCCGGCCGAGGCGGCGATGGCCGCGAGCTCCTGCTCGATCTCGGCGACGTGGCGATGGCCGCCGACGCCGTACGGCTTCACACTCTCGTTGACCTCGCCGAACATCAGGTCGGGTTTGGCCTCCCGCCCGGCACCCGATACCCCGCTCTTGGCATCGACGACGAGATCGCCGATCAGTCCGGCGCGGGCGAGGGGTGCGAGCGCGAGCAAGGTCGCGGTTGGATAGCAACCGGGCGATCCGACGACCGCAAGGGATGCATCCGAGAGGGCGCGGAGCGCGTCCCGATGGAGCTCCGGCAGCCCGTATACGGCGCGAGCCAGGAGATCGGTCGCGGGATGCTCGAAGCCGTACCAGCGCGGGTAGTCGGACGGATTGCGCAGCCGGAAGTCCGGCCCGAGGTCGATGATCGCCGTGCCCGAGGACGCGATGGCCGGGACGATCTCCGCGGCCGCGCCGTGGGGCAGCGCGAGGAAGACGGCGTCCGCGTCCGGGAGCTCGCCCCCGATGATGAGGTTCGTGGTCGCCAGGTGGCGATGCGTTGTGCCCACTGGCTCCGCCTCGCGGCCGCGCGCCGCAAGCCCGACCAGTTCCACGTTGGGATGCCGCGCCAGCAGCCGAATCAGCTCGGCCCCGACGTAGCCGGTCGCGCCGATGATTCCTACCCGTACCCGGGCTGGGGAGCCGTCGCCTCGAGTGGCGCGCGCGGACCGGGGGAGAAGGCCAGGTCGGCGATCCGTCGCGACCGCTGCACCGGACCCGGGTCCTGCGCTCACAGGCGCGCGAGACCCCTCTCTGGGGGTGTGGAACCCGAACCGGTTGCGAACGTCCGAAGGATCGCCGTCATGGTCCGCATGACTATACACCGGGCCCGCATAGTCATGCAACCTCTGGAACGCTTCGGTCGGCACCGAAACGCACCCTGATGGCAACGAAGGAAAATCCCGACTAATTCGATAGGAATAGGCTACGATCCGCTACGATCCATTGGCCGGACCCACCGACCGGCAACCGACCGCCCGGACTACCGCTCGCTGTCCGCCAGAGGAGCTCCCGATGCCGAACGCCGTCCCAGCGAACGCAGCGTCATCGCTGCCCCCGGCGCGCCTGATCGATCCCCGAGGCCATCGCTTTGGCGCCGGGCTTTCGGCATTGCTGCTCGTCGCGTCATTCGCCCTCAACGCCCCGCTCGGCGTGGCGATCGCGCTCCTCTCGATCGGGACGAGCGCGGCGTTCGGTCTCCGCTGGTCAATCTACGGTGCGATCTGGCGGCGGCTCGCGCGGGCCTTGCACCTCGGTCCCACCGAGCTCGAGCACGAATACCCGCCGCGGTTCGCGCAGACGCTGGGAAGCGTCGCCCTCATCCTGTCGGCGCTCGCCTTCGTGCTCGGTGTGCCGATCCTGGGCTGGACTTTCGCCTTCGCCGTCGCCGGCCTCCAGACCCTCCTCGCCGTCACGGGTTACTGCCTGGGCTGCCGCCTCTATTTCCTGCGCTGGTGGGTTCCGGCGGCGGTCACCCGCCTCTGGACGCGGGGCCGGAGCAGCCTGCCCGCCACGCCGGGGGCGTCGATCCGCTTCGGCTGAGCGTATCGGCGCGCGTCCGGGTCAGGGCCGAACCCGAAAAGCGCGGTCCGACCACTCGCAGAGCCGCGATCGCTTTGCCGCGCTCCGCGTCAGCGCAACGTGGCCAGATTCTCGCCACATGACGGTTCGGCCACAGGAGGCCACGGAATCGGCCGCATCTGGCCACGCGAGGGCGGCTCCCAAACGCTTCCGATCACGTCTCCGGACAGGCGCGGCTCCTGTCCCTGGCTCAGCTGGGCGCCGTCTGGCCCAACGATCCTCTGGGGACCGTTTGGCCGGATTTCGCCCCGTTCGGCTCCTTAAGGGTCATGGGAGTGCAATGTGGCCGGGTTGGCCGCGACTCCACGGTCCGCCGCGGGATCGAATGGGCCGGGATGACCGCCCGGATCAGGAAACCGCGTCGGGGCGGCGATACGGGCCGGTGACCGCGGCTTCGCCCGCCGCTTCGAAGGCGCCCGGGCCGGTTCCGCGAACGAGATAGCGATGATGGATCTCGGTCGCGCCGGCCGAAAGCATCGCGTTCACCGGACAGTAATTAAAGGCCGACAGCTCGATACAGCGGCGAATGGCGTCCTCGCTGATGCCTGTAGCGGGACCCTCGACCTCGTGGAGCACGTCGATCCGGGTGAACACCTGGGGATACTCGGTCCGCTGCTCGCCCCGCAGGTGGATCGCGTAGCGGCTGACGTTCTGCCGCTTCTTGAGCGCGATGGAGGCGACGTCCATCCCCGTGCACGCGCCAAGGGCTGCGAGGACCGACTCGACCGGGCTGTGCCCGCCCGTCGTCACGTCGTCGTACGCCAGTGAGCGGCCGGTGCCGGTCGTGGCCGCGAAGTGCATGGCGCCGTCGCGGACAACCTCAACGGAGCGAATCTTGCTCAAGCCGGCACGGCCTCTTCGACCGGTAGGGGCGTCTGGAATTGCTCGCGGTAGAGGCGCGAATACAGCCCGCCGCGGGCGAGCAACTCGGCATGGGTTCCGCGTTCGACGATCCGGCCGCGGTCGTAAACGAGGATCCGGTCGGCGCGAAGGATCGTCGAGAGGCGGTGGGCGATCGCGATCGTCGTGCGGCCCTCCATGAGTCCCTCGAGGGCGGTCTGGATGAGCCGCTCGCTGACCGTGTCGAGCGCTGAGGTGGCCTCGTCGAGGATCAGGATCCGTGGATTCTTGAGGAGGACCCGGGCGATCGCGATCCGCTGCTTCTCGCCGCCCGAGAGCTTGAAGCCGCGCTCGCCGACGATGGTGTCGTAGCCCTCGGGCAGCTCCATGATGCGATCGTGAATCGCGGCTGCGCGGGCCGCGCGTTCCAGCTCGGCGATCGTCGCGTCGGGGCGTGCGTAGCGCAGGTTGTCGCGAACGCTGGCGTGGAAAAGGTAGGTCTCCTGGGTCACGAAGCCGACGACCTCGCCGAGGCTCGCCAGCGCCAGGTGACGGACGTCCTGTCCGTCGATCTCGACGGCGCCGCTGTCGACGTCGTAGAGCCGCGGGATGAGGTAGATCGTGCTCGTCTTGCCGGCTCCGGTGGGCCCCACGAGGGCCACGAGCTCGCCCGGATCGGCCTCGAAGTCGACGTCCTCCAGGCCGAACGGCACCGGCGGCAGGGCCGGCGGGGCGGACTCCAGGAGCGGATCCGGGGTTTCGGCCAATGTCGGCACAGCCGCCGCGAGATCGGGCTCGAGGGTCGCTACCGGGCCGTCGGGCAGCGGTGGGGGAGTCGACTTGTATCGGAAATCAACATGACGGAAGCGGATCCCTCCCCGCACGGCGGCCGGATCGAGGGCGACAGCGTCAGGCGCGTCCGCGATCTCGGGCGCCATCTCGAGGTACTCGAAGATGCGGTCGAAGAGCGCAAGGGCGCCCTGGATCTCGACTTGCACGCCGAGAAGCTGTCCGAGCGGGAAGAACAGCCGGCTCTGGAGCGTCGTGAACGCCACGATCGACCCGATCGTCGGGGCGCTGGGGTCGTGGTGGATGGCGAGGTAGCCGGCCAGCCAGTACACGAACGCCGGCGTGATCGAGAAGATCGTGCCGATGATCATGAAGAACCACCGTCCGACCATCGCCTGGCGCAGCTGCAGTCGGGCAAGTTGCTGGGCCAGGTCGCGGTACTTCCCGATCGCCTGGGCGCCCTGGCCGAACGTCTTCGACAGGAGCATCCCCGACACGCTGAGCGTTTCCTCGGTCACCGCCGAAAGGTCCGCGAGCGAGCGCTGGGTGGCGCCGCTGACCTCGCGCCGGACGCGCCCGACGCGGTAGGTCAGGTACATGAAGAAGGGCAGGAGGCCGAGCGACAGGACCGTCAGGCGCCAGTCGATCAGGAACATGGCGACGATCGTGCTGACGGCGACGGCGAGGTTGCTCGTCACGGAGGCGGCCGTGTCGGTCACGACGCCCTGGATCCCGCCGACGTCGTTGGCCAGCCGGCTCTGGATCTCGCCGGTTCGCGTCTCCGTGAAGAACCGCAGCGGCATCCGTTGCAGGTGCGAGTAGAGGGCCAGCCGCAGGTCCTGCATCACGTTCTGGCCGATGCTGTTGTTGAGGTAGCTCTGGCCCACGCCGATCAGGCCCGACACGATCGGGACGACGATCATCAGGCCGACGAACAGGTTCAGCAGGCCGAAGTCCAGCCGTGGGATCGCGACGTCGATCAGGAGCTTCAGCAGCAGCGGATTGATCAGCCCCAGGAAGCTCGTGATCGCGATGGCGACCAGAACGACCGCGACCTGCAGCCGATAGGGCCGGAAGAAGGCCACGATGCGCCGCACCGTGCGACCGCGCCGCTCGGGCGGGACCCGCGGTGCCTCGCTCTCGTTGAAAGCGCCGTAGGCGAACCGGCGCGCTCCGCCCCGCGGCCCGAAGCCCATCAGGCGCGTCGCGGCCGATCGGGCCCCACGGAGTCAGTGGTCATTCCGGGACGCTACCACGACCGACTGAAACGCTCCGACGGCTCAGAGCGGTGGCCGCAGCCACGTGGAATCATGCCTTTGGGCAGCACGACGGCGGTCAGGCGGCTGTCGGCCAGACGACCCCTTGAGGCAACGGCTCGTGTCCGTCGGGCGTATCGAGATAGCCATTGACTCGACCAGGCCGGTCGGCGTGGCCGTAGATCCAGAGGACCGCGCCGGTGGCCGGGTTGAAGACGACGAGTCGATGACGGAAGTCGTCATTGACCGAAACGGTTCCGTCGGCCAGCGGCGTGGCCAGGCTTGGGTGATCGAGTCGGCCTGCGCCGCTGCTCGGTGCGAATCGCCACACAGTGGCGTCGTTCCTCGGGTTCACGGCCACGACCGCGCCGTGGGTGCTGAAGTCGGCGACCACGACGTTGCCCTTGGCATCGAGCTGGGCGTCCGAGGGATAGGCCACCGGAACGTGGATGTCAAAGACGACGTGGCCATCGGCGGCTAGGCGAACGACGCGCGAGCCGGTGATCTCCGTGATCAGGAGTCCGCCGTCGGGCAGCGGCGTGTCGCCGTTGGGGCGCGCGTAGGCAACCGGCGGGGCATCCTTGCAGACTCCCGTGCGACCCCACTGGTGGACGATGGACTTGTCGGGCGCGATCTCGAGGACCCGGCAATTCTCGATGTCGGCCACCATGATGTCGCCGTTCGACAACGGGTAGGCGTCGTCCGGCGTGTGGAGGTAGCCGGACGCCGAGCCAACCACCCCGTAATGGCCGTACTGCCAGACGATTCGGCCGGTGGCGATGTCGATCCGATCGATGACCTCATGGAATTCGTCGTTGGCGACGACGGTCCGCAGGTCGGGAGCGATGAACGCGTCATCGGCCGAGAATGCCTGGCCCTTCGGCACGCCGCCGGCATGCGGGAACTGCCAGGCGATTTGGCCGGCGTCGTTCACCGCCAGGATCCGGCCATTCGCACGGTCCGCAATCAGGACGCCGTGCGGAAACGGCGGGCCATCCACGCCGCCGGCGGCCGCCTCGGGCGACGGGCTCGATCCCCCGGCCGCAGTCGGCGGTCCGCTCGGAGCGCCTGAACTCGGTATCGTCGCCGGCGACGATCGTGAAACGCCCAGCGACGGATGGCCGCCAGACATCAATGCGTAAGCGCCGGTGAAGGCGACGAGGCCGACAACGGCGACCGCGGCGATCGACGCTACACGGCGACGACGCCGCGGTTGACGGAGACGGTGGGCTGCTGGAGGGCGCATCCCGCCACCCTACCGGGGCGCGACCTGCGATCGACCGATCGTTACAGAAGGTTCACGAAACCTTCATCGGCGGGCGGTTACCACGCGGTACGGGTGCTCGCTTCCGCGATTCCCTGCGCCTCGAGCCATCGCTCGGCGTCGATCGCCGCGCGACAGCCATCGCCGGCAGCGGTGACGGCCTGGCGGTAACGGTGGTCGTGGACGTCGCCGGCGATGAACACGCCGTCGATCTTGGAGCCGGTCTCGTCGTGGACGACGAGGTAGCCCTTCTCGTCGACTTCGAGCCAGTCCTTCAGGACCTCGGTGTTCGGTCGATAGCCGATGGCGACGAAAAGGCCCTCCATCGGGACGTCGCTCGTCGCGTCGGTGACCGTGTCACGCAGGCGCAGGCCGTGGACCTTCTCGTCGCCGAGGACCTCGTCGACGGCGACGTTGGTGCGGATCGCGATCTTCGGGTGGGCGACAGCGCGGTCGACCATGATCTTGCTGGCGCGGAACGCGTCGCGCCGGTGAAGGAGGTGGACCTTCGAGGCAAACCGGGTCAGGAAGAGGGCCTCCTCCAGCGCGGTGTCGCCGCCACCGACGACGGCGATCTCACGGTCGCGGAAGAAGAACCCGTCGCAGGTTGCGCAGGCCGAGACGCCGCGACCTCGGAGACGCATCTCGCTTTCGAGTCCGAGCCACAGCGCCGAGGCGCCGGTGGCCACGATGACCGCTTCGCCCTGGTATTCCACGCCGCGGGCCCAGACGTGAAACGGCCGGCTCGAGAAGTCAACGCGATCGATGTCGACGTCGATCACGTGAGCTCCGAACCGGATCGCCTGCTCGCGGAACCTGGCCATGAGGTCCGGGCCCAGGATGCCTTCTGGGAACCCGGGGTAGTTCTCGACGTCGCTGGTGATCATCAGCTGGCCGCCGGGTGACGAACCGGCCAGGACGATCGGCTCCAGGTTGGCCCTGGCGGCGTAGATGGCCGCGGTCAGGCCGGCGGGCCCGGACCCGACGATCAGCAGCTTCGAGTCGGTTCGCCCATCGCCGGACCCACCGAGGTCCGGAATCCCCAACCCCGAGGACGTAATCGCGATTGCGGGGGCTGCCGATCCGCCGAATGAGATGGGCAGGGCGGCCGAGGCGGAAGGCCCGGTGTCGCCCGAGAAGTCGATTGCGAGAGGGTTCGTGGCCGGCGCCTCCGGCGCGGCGTCAGCGTCGCCGGTATGCGCGCCCAGGCGCTCAGATTTGGAGGGAATGGCCACCGGCTCCCGGCCAGTGCCGTTTCGCTCGTCGGCCTTCCTCGAAGCACGTTTCATCGCTTCATCCTATCACGCAACCGATACCCCCAGGGGGTATCCGTGGTCGGGCATGCGGGTGCTGGAGGGGGAGCGGCGCTGGCGCGAGTCGCCCACCTCAAAGGCCTCGGAGCTGGGGTAGGACCCGAGTGCCGATCAGCTCGATCGCTTCGGTCCGCCACACGTCGCGGAGGCTGAAGATGACGTGCTGGACGCCCACGTCTGCGAGCTCGCCAAAGCGCTCCACGAGCTGGTCCGGCGTCTCCGAGCCGTTCGACCCGTCGGCCGTGAGGTGGGCGCTCTTGAGCGTCGAGCGCTCGATCTCCTCGGGATCGCGTCCGATGGCGGCGCAATGCTCGCGCAGGACCTCGTACTTGTGGTGGAGGGCGGCCGGTCCACCGAAGACGTTGCTCGCGTCTGCGTAACGGGCGGCGAGGCGCAGGGTCTTCTTCTCACCGCCACCCCCGATCATGATCGGTGGATGCGGGCGGGTGAGGGCCTGCGGCGAGTTCATGAGGCGTCGGGCCCGCACGTGGTGGCCGGAGAAGGGTGCCTCCGTGCCACGCTCGCCGGTCCACATGTCGCGGACGTAGCGGAGCGTGTCCTCGAGCATTTCGTAGCGCTCGGCAAGTGGCGGGAACGGGAAACCCAGGGACTCGGACTCCTCCTGGTTCCAGGCAGCGCCGATGCCGAACCAGGCTCGGCCTTCGGACAAGACGTCCAGGGCGGTGGCCGCCTTGGCCCACATGGGTGCGGGCCGGTAGTGCACGCCACCGACCATGAGGCCAAGCCGGGCTCGCTTGGTGTGGGCGGCCATGAAGGAGAGGGCGCCGAAGCCCTCGAGCATTGGTTCCTCGGGCCGCCCGACACCGCGAATCTGGAAGAAATGGTCCATGACCCAGAGCGAATCGAAACCGGCGTCGTCCGCGGTGCGCGCGATTCGGGCCAGAGTTGGCCCGATCTCCGGGCCGCCGCCGGGCCACGTGAACGAGGGAATCTGGAGGCCGAGCTTCATGGGCGATCAGAAGGGTACGGCAAGCGGCCCCCGGAAGGCCGCCCAGGGGGCGAGGCTTCAGCGGAACAGGTCGAACTCCGCGGGCATGAGGGTCTCCCGGATCGAGCCTTCGGCTCGCGTGAACCGCGCGCCGCGTATCAGCGCAACCGGGCGCCCGGCCGTCTTCCCGAGGGCCAGCTCGGCCGCGGCCGCGATCTCGTCGGCCACCGCCCGGACGGTCGATCGCATCGTCCGTCCGTCGTGATCGGGCGCGCCGCGGAGGTCCTCGAGCGGGGCAATTCCGGATACGCCGATCGCAACGTCGACGATGCCCCAGCGCCATGGGCGGCCAAACGAGTCCGACACGATGACCGGCACGTCGACGCCGAAACGGGCCTGAATGCCGCTGCGGATGCGAGCGGCGGATGCATCGGGGTCCGCCGGCAGCAGCGTGACCACGTCACCCGATCGCGGCCCGACATTCGAGGCGTCGACGCCGCCGTTGGCACAGACGAAGCCATGGGCCGTCTCGGTGATGAGGACCCCTTCGGCCATGCGGACGACGCGGCGCGCCTCGCGAAGGACCACCTCGATCTGGCGAGCGTCACGACCGAAGCGGCGTGCGAAGGCGACTGCCTCAGGGCGCGGCTCGACGGCGGCCAGGTCGACGATCGCCCCTTCGGCCTTGGAAACGACCTTCTGGGTGACCACGAGCACGTCGTCGTCCCGAAGCGGCAGGAGACCGGCTGCGGCGGCGAGGGCCGTCGCCAGGATCGACTGGAGATCGTCGCCCGGGGCGATCTCGGGGATGCCGTCCAGGGCAACGATGTCGATCTGACTCGCTGGCGATCCTCCCGCTGCCTCAGACGGCATCGAGCGGCTCGGGCACGGGCTCCGGCGGAGCCGCGGAATCCTCCGGAGCAGGCGTGGTCCCGTCGGCCGACTCGGCCGCGTCCGTCAACTCCGCCACGTCCGTCAACTCCGCCAGGATGAGATCGTCGGCTGTGTCCAGGTCGAGCGAAAGCGGTCCGGTCACTTCCTGGTAGTGCCCGCCGGCGGACGACGTCATTGTCCGATGTGCCTGCCGGCTGCCCGCGCCGAAGGCGAATTCGATCGCGTCGGGCGGGCTCACGAGCAGAACATTCGTCCCGGAGCCATGCCGATCCGTTTCAAGCACCACCAACGGTTGCCCGCGGTCGGGCCTCGCGGCATCAAAAGCTCGGCCAAGGAACGCGCCCAAACTGGAGGGCGACACCGCCGGCAGGTCTGCGGGCACCACGAGCAGCGCCGTTGCGCCGCGCGCGGTTGCGACCTCCCTCGCCAGCCGGAGCCCGGCGTTGAGTCCGGCGCTCGGTTGCTGGATCGACTCGGCGCCGAACGCCAGGGCGATCGAGAGAACCTCAGGGTCGGGGCTGACGACGAGGGTCCGCTCGATCGCCTCGGTGTCGGCGGTTGCGCGCAGGGTCCGCTTCAGCAGCTCCTCGACCAGGTCGCGACGCTCCTCGGCATCGAGCAGCTCGGCGAGGCGCGACTTGGCCGACTCCAGGCCGCGCAACGGCACGATCGCCCAGATTCGCGACAGGTCGGCGCCGCTGCCGCCGCCGGGGTTCATGACGGCGATGCTAGTCGAGCCCTTCGAGGATCGTGGCCGCCAGCCGCCGCCGGGCTGGGCCGTCGGTGATCACCGTATCGGTTGTCCTCGTCGCAACGCCAAGCGCAGCGATCGCCGGTTCAAGAGCCGAATCGGCCCGATCCAACACGAACAGGTCGGCCAGGTCCGCGTAGAGGCGAGCGACGCCGAGGGCCGTCGCTTCGTGACCCAGCGACGACAGCATCCGATCCGCGGGCCCGCGGAGCGCCCGGCCACCGACGATCCCCGAGACCGCGGCGACAAGGGCGCCTCGCTTGCGCGCCGCGCCGATCGCGCCCCGAATGCCCCCGACCGCCAGGATCGGGCCAATCGACACGATCGGGTTGGACGGCCCGATGACGACCGCATCCGCCTCCGCGAAGGCGGCGAGGACCTCCGGGGTTGCGCCGGCCACCTCGACTCCGTCGAAGCACACCTCGCGCACGACGGGCTCCTGGTGCCGAAGCACGAAGTACTCCTGGAACGCGAGCCAGCCGTCGTCGGTACGGATCCGGGTCCGGACCGACTCGTCACTCATCGGCAGGATCGTCGACGGGACGCCGAGTGATCGCTGGAGGTCGCGCGAGACCTCCGTCGGCCGGCGCCCTTCCTGGAGGCGACACGTTCGCGTGACGTGAACCGCGAGATCCCGATCTCCGAGGCGGAACCACGTTTCTTCGCCCAACTTCCCGAGCATGTCGAAAGCGGCGAACGTGTCGTCCTCGATTCCCCAACCCTGGACCCGGTTCGCGATCCCGGCCAGCGTGTACATGACCGTGTCGTGGTCGGGCGAGATGAGGAGGCCGTGCCGCTCGAAGTCGTCGCCCGTGTTGACGACGACGGTCAGGTTGCCCGGCTCGAGGACCTGCTGTAGCCCGTCGGCCAGTTTCGCCCCTCCGACCCCGCCTGCGAGCAGGACGACGCGCCGGTCACCTGCGAGGGCGGGCTTCGAGGGGCTAGCCAAGCGCCTCCTGGACCTCCCGGATTCGGTCGATGGTCTCGCGATCGTAGGGGGCCGGCATCCTGACGATGATGGTCGAAAAACCAAGTCCAAGGAAGGGACGGATCGAGTCCGCGATCGCTGATGGTGGCCCCAGCCACACGGGAACGTTGCCAGCGTCCTTTGCCTTGTTGTGGGCGACGAGCGACGCGAATGCCTCGCGCGCTGCCGCCTCGGTGTCCCGGATGACGATCGGGAAGCTCAGGGTGCGCTCGATGGTCTCGATGTCGCGGCCGACGGCCTTGCAATGGCTCCGGAGGTTGTCGACCTTGCGAGCAACCTCATCGAGGAACCCGCTCGTGTTCCACGCATCGGCCCGGAGGGCCACAGTCCGGAGTGTCTTCCTGGGCCCCGAGCCGCCGATGAGGATCGGCAGGTGCGGCTGGATCGGGCGGGGCGCGCAGATCGCGTCATCGAATTCGTAGTAACGACCCTTGTACGTGACCCGCTCCCCGTCGAGCAGCTTCCGGAGGAGCATGACCGACTCGTCCAGGCGATCGAGACGCTCTCCGAACCCTCTCCCGAAATGAATCCCGAACGCATCGTGTTCGCGCTCGAACCACGCTCCGCCGATGCCCAGTACGGCCCGACCGTCGCTGACGTGATCGAGCGTGGTCGCGAGCTTGGCCGTGAGCCCCGGGTTGCGAAACGTGTTGGCGCCGACCATCAGGCCCAGCCGGATGCGCCGGGTGAGCGGTGCGAGCGCGGCGAGAATGGACCAGCCTTCGAAGATGGGCTGATCCCAGGGGCCGAAGATCGAGTTGAGATGGTCCCAGGTCCAGATCGAATCCCAGCCGGCTGCATCCGCGGCGACGGCGGTGTCGCGGAAGGTCGCCCAATCGATGGCCTGGGACCAGAGCTGGGCCCCGAATCGAGTGGTCATGCGGACCGGTCGCCTGGAATCACGAGTGGAGCTTCGGCAGGACGTCGCGACCGAAGACCTCGATCCATTCGCGCTGGTTGCGCCCGACGTTGTGGAGGTAGATCTGGTTGAAGCCCATGTCCAGGAACTTCTGGATCTCGGCTCGGTGCCGCTCGGGATCCGCGGAGATGAGCATCCGACCCTCGAAGTCCTCGGGGCGCACGAGCTTGGCCATCTGCTCGAAGTCGAGCGGGCTTCGGATGTCCTGCTTGGGAAACTTCATCCCGCCGTTCGGCCATTCGACCATCGCGTTCCGAAGCGCTTCCTCGTCGGTCGGCGCCCATGAGAGGTGGAGCTGGAGGATGTAACGAAACCGGTCCGGATCGTTGCCGGCCTCGATACAGCCCTCGCGACACTTGGCGAAGATGCTCTCGATCTTCGATTCGGGCGCCCCGACCGTGATGATGCCGTCGGCGAACATGCCGGTTTTCCGGGCCGTCACGGGGCCTGATGTCGCGATGTAGATCGGCGGTGGCGCGGCCGGCATCGTCCACAGGCGGGAGGTTTCGAGCTTGAAGTACTTGCCATCGTGCTTGACGTCCCTGCCCGTGAAGAGCTTGCGGATGATCTCGAGCGCCTCGAACATCCGGGAGATCCGCTCGGGCGTCTCGGGCCAGTAGCTCGCGACGACGTGCTCATTGAGCGCTTCGCCGGATCCGATCCCGAGCCAGTGCCGGCCTGGATACATCGCCGCGAGGGTCGCCGACGCCTGTGCGACGATCGCGGGGTGCATCCGGAAGCTGGGACACGTCACCCCGGGGCCGACGTCACCATGCGTCCGCTCGCCGACGGCCGCCATCACGTTCCATACGAACGACGCATTGCCCTGGTGGGGGACCCAGGGTTGGAAGTGATCGGCGGCCATGACCCCGCTGAAGCCGGCCGCCTCGGCCGCAACCGAATAGTCGACGACCTCGGTCGGGCCGAATTGTTCGAGCATGGCCGCGTAGCCGATCTTGCCCATCTCTGGGGTGGACGCCTCCCCAGTGGCCGTCGCTCTCGCCGGCTTCGGATCGCGGTCAGTCATTCGATCGATGGTACGCGAGGCCGACACTGGGCGCGTCCATGCGAATCGATGACATCAGGCTGCAACGTCACCCGCCTCCGCGCAAGTCGCCAATGGGTCGATCCACATCTACCGTGGACGGTCAGGGAACGACAGTTCCTCTAATCTGGAGGCATGGATATGCACGAAGAGAAGAAGGCCGAACGAGAAGCCGAGACGAACGTACGCAAGGACTGGCGCGGAGCCGAGGAAACGACCAAGGAAGCATGGCGCAAGGTCGACGGCGAATCGCCCTCGGACCACCTTGCGAACCTCGGCGACGACGTTAGCAAGAACGTCGGAAACGCGGCCGACGACGTCAAGCAGAACCTGGGCAACGCCGGCGACGACATGGCCGAGGCGCGTGACCGAATGGAGGGCAAGACCACCGACGAGACCGACGACCCGACCCCGGACCTTCCGCCCGCGACCCGCTAGTGACTGGTGGGTTCCTCTGAGGTTACCGGCCCTGAGAACGAGGCGCCCGGCCCGCCGGCCGGGCGCCTCGAGCTTTCCGCCCCTGAGAACGATCGGCCGGGCGGGGCCGATCCCCCGGTGGTCTCGATGGAGAGCGTCTCGAGACGCTTCGACGATGCCGTCGTCGTGCGGAACATCTCCCTGAGCGTCCCTCCCGGCGTGATCCTGGGCCTGATCGGCCCGTCCGGCGCCGGCAAGACGACGACGTTGCGGATGATGACCGGTGCCCTCAACCCAACCACCGGCCGTATCCGTGTCCTCGGCGAGGACCCAAGATTCTTGCGGCGTCGGACGCGACAGCGGATCGGCTACATGCCGCAACTCTTCTCGCTGATCCCGGACCTGACCGCCGAGGAGAACGTCGACTTCGTCGCCAGCCTCTTCGGCCTCGTGCTCTGGCGGCGGCGTCGGCGTGTCGCACGCTCTCTCGAGGTGGTCGGCCTCAGCAACGTCCGCCATCGCCGCGCGAGCCGGCTCTCGGGCGGCATGCAGCGTCGGGTCCAGCTCGCCTCGGCGCTCGTTCACGAACCGGAACTCCTCTTCCTGGACGAGCCGACCACCGGCGTGGACCCGATCCTCCGAAGCCAGATCTGGGACGAGCTCCATCGGCTTCGCGACGGCGGTGGAACCCTGATCGTCACCACCCAGTACCTGACCGACGCGGAAGCCTGCGACCAGATCGCCCTCATCACCGACGGCCGTCTGGCCGCCGTCGGCACGCCGCATGAACTGCGCCGCGAGGCTACGGGCGGCGACCTCATCGAGGTCGAAACAACCGACACCTTCGATGGCACGATCATTGCGGCCGCGGCCGGCGTTCGCAGTATCCGCCAGACGAGCCTGCGGTCGTTCGTGGCGACCGTCGACGACGCCGGCGCAGCCATGGCCAACGTGGCCGAAACCGTACGAGCCTCTGGCGGCGAGGTCAGCTCGGTCCGCGAGGTCCGGCCCTCGTTCGATGAGGTGTTCACCAGCCTCGTCAAGAGTCACGGCTCCGCGAACGAGATGCCGTTGTGATCCTCCTCCAGAGGCTGACCCGACTGCTGGCGTTCGTCGGCAAGGAGCTGGTCGAGACCAGCCGACGGCCGGGGGCGATGCTCAGCATGGTGCTCGGGCCGTTCCTGATCATGATCATCTTCGGAGCCGGCTACCTCGGTTACCGCCAGCCGCTCCGCGTCGCGATCGTCGTGCCGGCGAACGCTGATCTCCCCGGCCAGAACGCGGCGGCCGCCGCGGTTCCAGGCATCACGATCCTCGACACGACTTCCGAC
Organism: Candidatus Limnocylindrales bacterium; assembly: GCA_036570185.1. Lineage (GTDB taxonomy): Bacteria > Chloroflexota > Limnocylindria > Limnocylindrales > CSP1-4 > DATCPH01. The sequence continues at coordinate 28,123 of DATCPH010000110.1, forward strand.
CAGTCCCGCGCGGAATCCGAGCTCACCGCCCGGACGGTCGACGTGGTGATCGTCTTCCCGGACGATCTGCAGAAGCGATTCGCACAGGGGCAGCAGTCCACAATCAAGGTCGAGACGAACCTCGTCGATCCGGTCGATGTCGGGTTCGCCGGCGTGCTCGCCCGCGAACTGGCAAGCGCCACGAACCAGCAGCTGATCAAGGCCGTCGTTAGCCAGGTCCAGCAGGCCAGTCAGCTGGGACCACTTGATTCATTTCCACCCGACGTGGTGGCCGCACCCACGACGGCGGAAGTGGTCAACCTTGCGCCAACGCAGCCGGGGGTCGTGGCATGGTTCGGTCCGGCCATTCTCGCCCTGGTCCTCCAGCACATGTCCGTCACGCTCATTTCCCTGTCGCTCGTGCGCGAACGGATGAGCGGGATGCTCGAGCTGTTCCGGCTGGCGCCGCTCGATGCATTCGAAGTGATCCTCGGCAAGGTTGTGGCCTTTGCCGTCCTGGGTGCGGTCGTCTCCCTGACCACATTGGCGCTGCTCGTCTTCGGACTTCACGTCCCGTTCAACGGATCGCCGCTTCTCGGGGCGGCGACACTCGGATTGGTCCTGCTCGGGTCCCTCGGCATCGGGTTGGTGGTCGCGCTGATCTCCGATTCGGAGCGAATGGCCGTCCAGCTGTCGCTCCTCGTCCTGCTCGCAACCGTCTTCTTCTCGGGCTTCGTCATCAAGGTCAACGAATTCAGCGATCCCGTCCAAGCGCTCGGGAACCTGATCCCGGCGACCCATGGGATCCGTCTTCTCCAGGACGTCATGCTGTTCGGCTGGACGCTGGAGGCATGGCGCCTCATCGCGTTAGCCTTGATCGCTGGCGTTACGCTCGTCGCCTCCTGGATCCTCCTTCGCCGATCGATGGCCCCGTCCTGAAAGGATGACTCGTGGTGAGTCACCGCATTCGTCGCCGCCTCGGGCTGGGCCTGATGGCGTACGGGACCGGGGGATTGCTGCTCTTTCTGGTCGGGCTGCTGGCGCTCGTGTCCTCGCCGCTCCCCGCCGAGCTCGACGTATCCATCGCGAACCTGGCGGCGGCGTCGCAGACCATGGACCGTGCCGAAGCCGTCGTCACCGATGCGGCGAGGACGGCGCGGTCGGCCGCCAAGGCCCTGGCGTCGACGTCGACGTCGTCACGATCTGCCGCCTCGATGATGACCGAGCTGGCGGCAACCCTTCGCGAGACGGGGACGTCGCTGCGGGTCGACATCTTCGGCAGCAGGCCGTTTGCCTCGGTCGCGGACAGTTTTGATCGAACGGCCCAGCAGGCCGACGGCGTCGCAACCGACCTCCAATCGACGGCAACAAACGTCGACGAGGTTGCTCGGGAACTCGGCTCGACCGCCACCGAGCTCGATCAGCTCGGCTCGACATTGGCGGCCGTGCCAGCGGGCGCCGTCGCGACCGGAGGCGACGCCAGCGCCGCGCTTCGACTCCTCGTCCCGTGGCTCGCCCTTGTCGCGGCATGGTTTGGATTCCAGGCGACGGCCCTGGTCGTCGCCGGAGCCTGGCTCTACGGATCGGAGGAGGTCGCGGCGACGCTGAGCGCGGGAAGTTGAAGGAGATGGCTGAGTCGGAGCATGGGGGTGGCGGGTCCTCGATCGACCGACCCTGAGATGCACGTGCGACGCGGCCGGGCCCGGACCGCAACGTTTACGCAACGACTGCCGGGCCACCATGGCCCGGTCCGAATTCGCAAAGGAGCCCAACGATGCTGTGGACGATCCTGGTCATCCTGCTGGTTCTGTGGTTGCTGGGCCTGCTCACCAGCGTTGGCGGCGCCCTCATTCACCTTTTGTTGGTGGTCGCGCTCGTCGTCCTCATCCTGCAGCTGATCAGTGGCCGTCGCGTCGCCTGACGCGCGCCGACAGGGCGGACAATGCCGCCGGGTGTCAGCTCAATCGCTCGCCGGCCCGAATCGGCAGGTCCAGCCGATTCTCGGGCGGGGCCAGCGGGCACGCCCACTTCGGATCGAACGCGCACGACGGCTGGAATGAGAAGTTGAAGTCGATCACCAGCGTCCGCCGCTCCATCGATCCGCCCAGATCGGCGCTCTTGGCGCCGTCGAGCAGGTAGCGACCCGCGCCGTACGTCTCGGCGCCGTTGGTCCCGTCACGGAACGGCAGGAAGAGGCCACCGGCGTAGCCGGCCATCCAGAACAGCGACAGCGACCGCGGCCGATCGGCGAAGGGCACCTCGATCCAGCCGATCCGCCTGAACGAGAGGACGTCGTCGCCGGAATTGGGCAGGGCGATCGCCAAGGCTGATAGGTCCGCCGCAGGCGGCGGTTGGATCGGAAGCTCGAACCGAAGGCCGGGGTCGTACGCGAAATAATGGGCGGCGAAGGTCGCCCGCCGGTCCGGCTGAACCGGCGATTGGGGATGGTCGCGATAGAGCGCCTCGCGGGTCGCCCGCCAGCGCTCCCACGCGCCAGCCGGATCCTCGGCGGCGATCCGACGGACATCGGCGTACAGCTCTGCGACGCGTCGGCGCCAGTCAGCCAGGCTTAATTCATCCGCCCCGGGGCTCACGCGAGCCTCACCCTCGGCGGATGCCCATGGCCCGCACGATGATCCAGACCCCGAACGCGATGATCACCAGCGGCCAGAGGTCTCGCCACGGAATCCGCGGCAACTCGATTCCGAGCGTCTGGTCGGCAAAGAACCAGAGGCCGATGAGGACGAGAACGATTCCCCACGCAATTGTCGCCATCCTGGCGGGCTGAGGTCCCCGACTGCGACCTCCCCACCCGGAGGGCCCGGAGTCCCCGGAGGCCGGGCTGCCCAGGGGGCCCGGCGGTCCCTGCGATTCCCCTGGTCCCGCCATGAAGCGCCTCCTGACGTCGAACGTCCGTCGCGGGACGATGACAGACGATGTCGCCCACAAGCCAGCGAGCCTAGAATCGGCCGGTCGGCGAGTCGACCGGGATACGAGGTGCAACGACCATGATGGCCCATGCGGGGGACCGCGCGGAGATCGGCGTTTTCGGAGGATCGGGTTTCTACTCTCTTCTCGACGATGTCCGCGAGATCAAGGTGGACACGCCCTATGGCCCGCCTTCTGACAGCTTCTTCCTCGCGGACATCTCGGATCGCAAGGTCGCCTTCCTGCCGCGCCACGGGCGCCGCCACACGATCCCGCCGCACTTGATCAACTACCGGGCGAATGTCTGGGCGATGCGCTCACTCGGGGTGAAAGCCGTGATCTCGCCGTGCGCCGCCGGCTCGCTCCAGCTCACGGTGAAGCCCGGTGACTTCGTGACATGCGACCAATTCGTGGATCGGACTCACGGTCGCGTGGATACCTTCTTCGACGGCCCCATCGTCAGTCACGTCTCATCGGCCGAGATCTACGACCCGACGTTGCGTTCGATCGCCCACGCGGTGATCCGGGAACACGGCATCCCCCTCCACGAACGAGGGACGATCGTGGTCATCCAGGGGCCGCGCTTCTCTACGCGCGCCGAGTCGAAGTGGTTCAGCGACGCCGGGTGGGAGGTCATCAGCATGACCCAGTACCCGGAGGCTTACCTGTGTCGGGAGCTGGGCATGGCGGTCGTGAACATTAGCCTCATCACCGACTACGACGCCGGAGTCCACGAGGGCACCGAGGCGGTTGACGCGCGGAGCGTGATCGAAGTCTTCGCAAGCAACGCCGAACGCATCCAGAAGGTGGTCGTGGACATGATCGGGCGCTTTCCGGAGGACCTCGACGGACTCGGTGCGCGGGCGGCACTCGATGTCACTCGCGGCGACGGGCAAGCCATGTCTCCGGAGGATGTCCGCCTGTTCGAGACCGGGCTCTAGGCCCCGGCGATCGACCGGTGCCTGATTGGCCCCGTCCGAAGGGGTTGCCCATCGGCGTTTGTATCGGATCGGTCGGTGTCGACGCAGCGTGGTGGATCGAGAGCGCACGCCGCCTCGACGAGGCAGGCTACGCCGGCATCTGGTGCTGGGATCACTTCCTGGGTCACGGTGACCGGCGCACGCCGGTCCTCGAATCGTGGACCCTCCTCAGCGCAGCGGCGGCAACGACGTCGCAGGCGACTCTTGGAACCTTCGTGGCGAACGTCATGAACCGTCATCCTGCCGTCCTGGCTCGAATGGCAGCGACCCTCCAACAAGTCGCCGGTGGCCGTCTCGTCGTCGGCTTGGGGATCGGGGGCCACCCCGCCGAACACGAGGCCCTCGGCATTCCGTTTCCCGCCGCACCGGAGCGCGCGGAGCGGCTCGAGGAGGCGGTTGCCGTCCTGCGGGCCCTGTGGGGCGGGGGACCGATCGACCGCGACTCGCCCTGGTATCCCCTGCGCGATGCGTACGCATTCCCGGTGCCGGAGCCGATCCCGCCGATCGTCATCGGCGGCGAAACCCCGGCGGGCGCCCGTCTCGCCGCCCGCGTCGGCGACGGCTGGACCGCGTTCGACCGCACCTTCGAACGCGACGAACCCGCCTACCGCGACGCGCTCGCAGCCGCCGGCCGGCGTCGGAAGGACGTGCTCGTCCTGGTGGCATTCGAGTCCGGCCGCACCGGTGTCGACGCCCTCCGCGGCAGTCCCTGGATCGAGGCCCCGCGCGACGAGCTCGCCCGCTGGCAGGCGGCAGGCGCGGATGGTGCGATCGTGACGGCGCGCACATCCGCCGACATCGCGGCGCTCGAGAGGGCTATCGGCCGCTGGTAGCGAAGGTTTCGTGGCACCATGGCCGAGCTGATGTTGCGTTCCCCCGCGTCAACTCCCGCCGCTGCGGCGGCGCCGCCCGAGCCCGTCGTCGCCACGCACGGTTGCGTCCGATGCGGCGCCACGGTGCCGATCGACGTTGCCCTCTGCGAAAACTGCAACCCGCTGGGCCTTGCGCAGCCGTCGGCGTCGCAGGTGCACGGGACGGCCGTCGCTGGGGTGATCCTCGCGGTGGTGCTCCTTGCGGTACTGGCCCGGGTTTCGGTGTCGGGCATCGGACCCTTCGCGGCACGGTTCCTGGGAGCGGTTCCCAATGAAACCGGTCTCGCCGTCTCGGTCGCCGTCACGAACGGGGGAACGAAGGCGGGGGCGACATCCTGCCGGGTCACCGATCCCGACCTGCGGTTCGGGGGCCCCAGCGCGCTGATCCTCAGTCCCGAGATTCCGGCAGGGCAATCGGTCACGTTCACCGGGACCGTGACGGTCTTCGGGAAGAGTTCCAAGCCGCTCCAGGTCGACTGCTCGGCTCCGTGAGCCGATCCCTCGGCTCCATGAGCAGCCCCTCCGCAGTGTGAGCCGCCGCGTACCCTCCTCCGCCGTGCTGCCGGCGCCGGAGGCGGCAGATCCGCCGGCCGCCGACCTCGTATTCGCCGTCGAGGTCGCGCAGCGCGCCGGCCGCCTGTTGATCGAACGCCTGGGCCGCGTCGAGCGAGTCGATTTCAAGAGCGCCAAGGACATCGTGACGGAGGTCGACGGACTCTCCGAGGAGCTCATCCTCTCGGCGATTCGGAATCGCTATCCGGACGACGCGCTCCTGGCCGAGGAAACCGGCGAGCATCGCGCACTCCGCGGCGAGGGAGCGACGTCAGGTCGGGGCCGTGTCTGGGTCGTCGATCCGATTGACGGAACGATCAACTATGCCAACGGCATCCCCTTCTTCTGCGTCTCGATCGCGCTCGTGGTCGATGGCCGACCGACTGTCGGTGCCGTCCATGACCCGGTCCGGGGCGAAACGTTCTCGGCTTCCAGGTTCGGGCCGGCCACGCTCGACGGCGAGAGGATTGCGGTCTCGGACAAGGAGGCGCTCTCGGACTTCGTCGTTTCGATGGCCCTGTCGGGACGGGCGGTCGCCCGCCGTGCCCTCGCCGTCCGGAAGGCCGTTCGCGTGACCCGGTCGATGGGTTCCGCCGCGCTCGCCCTCGCGTATGTTGCCAACGGACGCTTCGATGCGTTCATTCAGCAGGGCGGCCTATCGACGTGGGACATCGCTGCGGCCGGCCTCATCGCCGAGCGTGCCGGCGCCAGGGTCACGAACATGACCGGTGGTGCGTGGTTCGACATCGCCGGCGGCCCGCGATCGATCGGAGTTCTCGCCGCGCCGGCGACCCATCATGGCGCGTTGCTGGGGCTGATCTCGCGGCCCTGAATCATCCCGGTGCCGCGGGGCCGATTTCCCTGTCGGATGTGCGCCACACGCCACCGTATCGACCCGCCCGGCTCGGTTTCCTCTCAAAGGTGCGTGCGGTGCACCTCAGGCCTGGTATTCAGGGCCTCGGCGGGTTCTGTGGCGCTCGGGTCACGGGTAATGGGGCGCCGGCCGGTGCACTCCACGCTCACGCCGCGACGGTGGCGGTTCGGACCCGGGCGTCGACCGGCAACCGATCCGAAATCAATGGCCGATACCGGCGTCAAGGTGCACCCCGTGCTCGATTGATAGGAAACCGGGTGCCGCCGCCCGTCGAACGGCCCTTGGTCAGCCGTCCTCGCGCCAACGATGGGGCCGGTCGCGCAACCGCGCCAGCCCCCAGCGATCGCAGAACGCTTGCCACGCGTTGCGTGGCGTTCCCTGCCAGCGGAGCTCGTCGGGCTCGACCTCCGGGATCGGCACGCCATCCTCGATGGTCCGAAGCCGCGCCAGCGATCGATACAGCATCGCCTCGTCCCAATGCTCGCGCAGGGAGGCGGCGAGGGTGACCGCGCCCCGCAGGCCCGGCACGTCCCACTCGGATGCGCGGGCGGGAATCCCTTCGATCGACCGGTGCCGGGCGAGGACCGCGGCCGCCGATTTTGCGCCCCAGCCGGGCAGGCCCGGGTAGCCGTCGGCGGTATCTCCGACGAGCGCCAGCCAGTCGGGGATCGAGGCCGGCTCGACGCCCCACTTCGCTCGGACCGCGGCGTCGTCATAGACGATGGCCCGACGGCGATCCCAGAGGACCACCCGTGCGTCGCGGACGAGCTGGGCCATGTCCTTGTCCGGAGTGCAGACGACTATGCGCTCGACCGCCGGATCGTCGACCCATCGCTCGCAGGCCGCGGCGATCGCGTCGTCCGCTTCGAATTCGAGCATCGACCAAACGACGAGTCCGAGCGCCTCCATGGCCGCCTCAGCGATGGGGAATTGAGCCAGCAGGTCGGCCGGCACACCGGCCTCTGTCTTGTAGGCCGCGAACAGGTCGTTGCGGAACGACCGGATCACCCGATCGGTGGCGCAGCCGACGTGGGTCGCACCCTGCTCGCGAAGCAGGAACAGCAGCTGCTCCACGAGCCCCGAGACCCCCGATAGGGGAATGCCGTCCCGGCCGAGGACCGGCGGACGTGGTGCGTAATAGGCCCGAAACAGCTCGTAGGTCGCATCGACGAGGTGGAGCTCCAATGGGCCAGGTCCGCCTAGCCTCGAGGCGACCGGCCGGCCGGCGACCGGCCGGCCGGCGACTGGTCGGCCGGCGCCGGATCAGCCGACGATGGGTCGGCCCGCGACGGGTCCGCCGGCGCCGTTTCGAGCTCGACCCCTGCCGCGCGCAGTTCTTCGATCGCCATCGCGCCGTCCCCGGGCTCCAGGTCGACCGCGGCGACCGCGTCAACGAGGAGGGTGGTCTCGAAGCCGAGGCGCCTGCCATCGAGGGCGGTCGCCCGAACGCAATAATCGGTCGCCAGGCCACAGACGCGAACCCGCTCGACGCCATGTGCGCGCAGCAGACGTTCGAGCTCGGTGGGGATGGTCTCGCCGCTCAACGGGTCCCGCATGGTGAAGCCGGAATAACCGTCCTCGCCGTTGGAGCCCTTGCGAACGGACGACCCGACCACGACCAGGTCCGGATGGAACTGGGCCCCCCACGTGCCGGCGACGCAGTGAACCGGCCAGATTCCTCCGTCCTTGGCGAAATGGGGTGTCGACTCCGGGTGCCAGTCCTGCGTGTACACGACGAATTCGCCGGCGTCGGCCGCCTCGTTGATGGCGCGGTTGATGACCGGCACGATTTCCTCGGCGCCGTGGACGGCCAGCCCGCCGCCCGGGTCGGCGAAGTCGTTCTGGACGTCCGTGACGATGAGCGCCGTCGTGGATCGAGGGGCTGACACGAGCCGACTCTACCGCAGGCGCCGCCGCGGAGCCGCAGGC
>DATCPH010000111.1:0-9120 GCA_036570185.1 Candidatus Limnocylindrales bacterium
TCCACCGCTCGCAGCGGCCGCAGAGCCGATCCAGGTCAGCCCGCGCGACGTTCGCCGCCGGGACCTGCTCGGCGGACTCATCCACGAGTACCACGGCCTCGCCGCATGATCGAATCCGGGTTTCCGATCCCCACGGGATAGTCCGATCTCGACCGCGTGGTGGGGGCAGCCATGGAGCACCGCGGCCGGTCGGCCAAGAGTCGACGTCGAGCTCCTGGATGCCACGGTGCAGGTCCCGGGTGGCATCACGCGGGAGGCCGGGTCAGCGGACGACGATCGTCCCCGCTGTGCGCTCGACGCCCCGCACGCGCTCCAGGCCTTCGTGCAGCACGAACGCGACCTCGGTCTCGAGGACCTCGCCCGGCGCCAGCATGCGTGCCCGACCCGCCGCGATCGCCCCCTCGAGGTCCATCGGGAGGCTCGTCCATGGCTCGAGCGCGAGGTGGTGGTGGCCTCGCCAGCCGCCGTACACCTGCCAGAGCCAGGCGACCGGGAAGACGTCGCGATCGAAGGCGATCGCGAGTCCGCGTCGGGTCGCGGTGTCGGTGAGCGCGAGCCACCCGTCCGCGAGGTCCGTCGCCCAGTGGCCGCCGAACACCGCCGCGTCCCGGCCCCTCACGAGGGACATGTCGCGCTCGCCGGTCGCGGTGGTCGGGTCCGGCATGCGCGGCCAGGGATACGCGTCGCCGGAGGCGCCGAGCTCGGGCGACGACGACACGCCCACCAGCATCTGGTTCGCGGGATGGTCGATCCGGTGCGTCGGCCCCAAGGCAAACGTCGGGTGGATCCCCCAGGTGAACGGCAGCGGTCGGACGTCGAGGTTCTCGATCCGGTAGTGGGCACGCAGGACCGGCTCATCGGCGGCGAGCGAGAGGCGCCGCTCGAACCGGGCCGCCGCGACGGTCCCGAACGCGGCAGCGTGGATCGAGGCCTCGTGGCCGTCCGCCGCGACGGACAGCGCGGCCTCCCACGGCACGCACCACAGCTCACCCATGTAGGGCAGCGGCTCACCGTGAAGCCGACCGGAGTCGCCGCTCGGGAAGATCTCGTCCCAGCCGCCCGACCACCAGTCGTCGAAGTACGCGCCGTACGGCGCGGGGCGGGGCGTGGCCCGCGGGTTGTGCCACAGCAGGTCCCGGTCCCCGACGCGGTCCACGAGCTCCGCCACGTGGCCGCCCATCGACGGGACGACGGTGACCCTGAGCGCAGCGTTCTCGAGCGCGAGCGCATCGAGCCCGCGCCAGCTCGTCGCGACGGCGCGTGCGCCCGTCACCCCGCCGTCACGCGAGGATCACCTCGATGCCCGCGGCGCGGATCTCGGCAACGCGGTCGGGGTTCGCGGCGGTGTCGGTGATCAGAAAGTCCACGTCGGCGAGGGAGACGATCGGCTTGAACCCCTGGCGCCCGATCTTGGACGAGTCCGCCACGGCCACGACGCGCCGGGACCGCGCCGTCGCCGCGGCGCCGACCTCCGCGACGAGCACGTGCGGCGTTGTCAGGCCGGCCTCGACGGTGAGCCCGTCGCAGCCCAGGAAGATCACGTCGGCGGTCAGGTCCCGCAGCCCGTCGATCGTCTGGGGGCCGACGAAGGCCCGGTACTCGGGCAGGTACAACCCGCCCACGACCACCAAGTGGGGCGCCTCCCAGCCGCCGATCTCGTCGATGACCGGCAGCGAGTAGGTGACGGCCGTGATCGCGTTGGGCGCGCGCAGGGCGGCCGGCATCTGGGCCGCGACGTGGGCGACGGTCGTGCCCGAGTCGAACAGGACGATCTCGCCCGGCTGGACGAGGCGAGCCGCAGCGATCGCGATCCGGGTCTTCTCCTCGCGATGGATCCGGAGCTTGGTCGCGTAGGCGCCGGCGGCCAGCCTCGCGCCATGGCTCACCGCTCCACCGTGGACGCGGCGAAGGCGAGCAGCCCCCTCCAACAGGATCAGGTCGCGGCGGATCGACGCATCGGTGACGCCGAAGCGGACCGTGAGATCGGCAACGCTGACCCGCTGGGCCTCCTCGACGAGCCGCGCGATCTGCTCGCGCCGCTCGTGGGCGGACAGCCCACCCGGGTCGGCTTCGATGCCCGCGGGAAGGCTCATTTGTTCACCCCTATCGTCAGGCCCTGGATGAGGTTCTGCTGGAAGATCAGGTAGACGATGATCGCGGGCAGGGCCGAGAGCAGCGAGCCGGCCATGAGGGCCGGGACGTTGACCACGCGGCCCGTCTGGATCACCGCGAGGCCGACCGTGATCGTGCGGACCTGCGGCTCGTTGAGGAACAACAGGCCGACGAGCAGGTCGTCCCAGATCTGGATGAACTGGAGCACGGCGACCGTCGTGATGGCCGGGATGCTGAGCGGCAGCATCACCTTGCGGAAGACCTGCCAGTACGACGCCCCGTCAATCACCGACGCCTCGACGAGCTCCGACGGGATCCCCCGGTAGTAGGTCGTCATCAGGTAGGTCGCGAACGGCGCACCGAGCGCCGCGTAGACGAGGATCGCGCCCAGGTACTGGTTGTTCAGGTGCGCGACCCGGGCGATGTTCACGAACTCCGGGATGATGATCGACTGCATCGGGATCATCATCCCGGCGAGGATCCCGAGGAACACGATGCCGGAGCCGCGGAAGCCGAGCTTGGCGAACGCGAAGCCGCCGGTGGTGCTCACCGCGATGATCAGGAGCACCGAGCCCGCGGTCACGATCGTGGAGTTGACCAGCTCCTGCACCGCCGGCAGGAACTTGAACAGCTCGGCCCAGCTGTCGAGCGAGAACCCGTTCCCGGACAGGTACTGGTCCCTGGACCTGAAGGCCGTCAGGATCATGAACAGGAACGGGAACAGCATGATGACGACGACCACGCACAGGATCAGGAACATCAGGCCGCGGGTGATGCGGCGCCGGCTGGTCCGCACGGTCGCCGCCTAGTCCAGCCGGCTGCGGAAGATCCGCAGCTGCGCGAGGCTGATCGCGAAGACGATGGCGAAGAGGACGATCCCGATCGCCGCCGCGTAGCCGAACACCCCCACCTGGAAGCCCTGCTGGTAGACGTAGAACTCGAGCGTGGTCGTCCCGTAGCCGGGCCCGCCGCCGGTCATTACGAAGATCAGGCTGAAGAGGGCCGTGAAAGCCGTGATCAGCGTGAGGATAAAGGCGAACTGGATGAAGCCCATCAGCATCGGGATCGTGATCGTCACGAACGTCGTGAACGCGCCGGCGCCGTCGACGCGGGCCGCCTCGTAGACGTCCCGGTCGAGGGTCGCCATGCCGGTGATGAAGATGATCGTGTTGGTGCCGAACACGGACCAGATGAAGGTGATCGCGACGGCCTCCATCGCCGAGAGCTCGCCCGCCAGCATGTCGGTGTGGATGAAGCCGAGCCCGAAGGCGCTCAGGACGTGGTTGAGGAGGCCTTCGTTCGCCCAGACCCGGAGCGCCACCATGCCGATGACGACCCACGAGATCGCCGTGGGCAGGAAGTAGGCGGAACGGAAGAAGCGCCAGCCCGGAACGTGCTCGTTGAGCAGGTAGGCCACGAGGAGGGGAATGAAGATCGCGAATGGCACCGAGGCCAGCAGCAGCAGGTTGTTCGCGATGACCCGCCAGAAGGTTGGGTCGCTGAAGAGCCGCTGGTAGTTCGCGGGCCCGATCCACGAGGCGGTGATGCCGTCCCACCGCGTGAAGCTGAAATAGGCCGCCTGGGCGATCGGGACCGCGAGCAGCAACAGCTCGAGGACGATGACCGGCAGGGCGAACGCGATGCCGGCGCGCCGCTGCGAGGTCCGCAGGCGGCTCCCTGGCGGGCGCGACCGCCGTTCGCGGACGGGGGCCGTGCCCTCGGCAGCCATCGAGGTGGTGGTCATCGGGACAGGAAGGGGCCGGCGGCGGACGGGGTCCGCCGCCGGCCGAGATCGATCACCCGCCGGCGGCAGGTGCCGTGTACGTGTCGCCGCGCCGATCGGCCGGCAACTGGCTCAGGGCGTTCGCCATCGCCTTGGTCGCATCGACCGGGCTCATCGTCCCGGCGAGGACGGCATTCAGGACCTTGGTGGCCACGTCCTGGACCTCGGGCTGAATAACATTGTCGATCATCGGATGGCGCGTGTACCCCTGCTTGGCGGCGAAGTCGAGCATCGCATTGGCCAGCGGCTCGGATGCCGAGGTCCCGGCGACGACCGGGATCAGGCCGCCGTCGGCGATGATCTTCTGGGCCTCGGGCGTCACCAGCCAGGCGAGGAACGCCGCGGCTTCCGCCTTGTGCTGGGAGTAGCTGGTCACGCCGAACCCGTCACCCGGGAACTCGACCACGCCCTTGGCCTGCGTGTCGGTGAAGGGCGGGACGAAGACGCCGACCTTGTCGCCCATCTTGTCGTGGAACTCCTTGAAGTCCCACGAGCCCTCGAGCGTCATCGCGGCCTTGCCCGCCTCGAACTGGGCGACCGACTCCGTGTTGGTGAGGACGTCGGAGTTCGTGTAGCCCTTGGCCTTGAGCGACGCCCACTTGGTCAGCTGCGCCACGATCGCCGGGTCGGTCCACGGGATCTTGCCGCTGTAGAGCTTCTGCCAGTCCCCCACCGGGAGGTACATCATCAGGTAGCTGAGGTCGTAGTACGGGTAGAAGCCGGCGTTGAGGGCCTGGCCGCCTGTGCCGTAGGCCATCGGCTGGATCCCTGCCGCCTTGAGTTTGGCGGACGCGGCGAGGAACTCGTCCCAGTTCGTCGGGAAGGCGGTGATCCCGGCCTGGGCGAAGAGGTCCTTGTTGTAGAAGCCGTTGTAGTGCTGCATGTCGAGCGTGACGCAGATGGCGCCCTGGTCGAGCGACAGGCCCTTGGAGCACCAGTCGATGCCGGTGAACTGCTTCAGCGTGTCGGCCGGGATGTACGTGTTGAGCGGCTCGAGGTACGTCTGGTTCTGGAGGGCGAACAGGCCCGTCCACATCGTCATGAGGTCCGGCCCGGACCCGGCGATGGCCGCCGTCTTGAGCAGCGCGAAGTAGTTGTCGGCCGGCTGGCTGACCAGGTTGATCGTCACGTTCGGGTACTTGGCCACGTAGGCCTTGACCAGCGCCTCCGTGACCTTGGCATTCGCCTCGGTCCCGTAGTTGTGCCAGAGCGTGAGCGTGACGGGCGCGGCCGTAGTCGGTTTCGTAGTGGTGGCGGGCTGGGAGCCGGCAACCGTGGCCGCCGGCGATGGCGACGACGACGCGCCCCCACATGCGGCCCCCACGACCACCAGGATCGCTGCGAACGCAAGCAACTTTCGGTTCAAAGCCCCTGTCTCCTTTCCGACGAGCACACCGCCGACGGGCCTCCCGATGCCCGGGTGCCGGGCCATCGGCGCCGCACCCGGCCGGACCCGCGTGCGGGTCGCCAGCATGCCGCCCCCTGGGGGAGCGGCCTGTGCAGGATCGTACGCCGAACCATCGTCGACTCGCAAGACGGTTCCTGCACGGAACAGACCGATTCTGGGCGAAACGTGCAGTATCCGGGTCAAGAATCGTCCCGATCACCTTGACACCCGACATGTTCCGCATAGCATGTGCGCATCAAACTGAACATCCTTCCGGCGTCGCCGGCTGGCCCACGGGACCGCCGCGGGGCCGTCGAGCTGGAGGCGATCCCGTGGGTTCTGGCGGCGAGATCCGGTTGGCACGACTCTTCGACGGGGGCTCGAACGCGATCGTGGCCGCCATCGATCACGGGCTGTACAACGGTCCCCGGCCCGGCTTTGAGGACCTGTCCGCGGTCGTCGGCCGCCTGACCGGCGCGGACGCGATCCTGCTCAGCCCCGGCATGGCACCCCACCTGGCGTCGGCGTTCAGCCGCCGCGGCGCCCCCGCGATGCTGGTCCGCCTCAACTGGGGAACGCAGTACGCCACCCAGTGGGGCTATCGCGAGAGCCGGAGCGTACCGATGATCTCGGCGGCCGGCGCCATCGCCCTCGGCGCCGACGTGGTCCTCGTGGGGATGTCGATCAAGACCGGCTCCGAGGCCGTCGACGCAGAGAACGTGGAGATGGTCGCCCGGTGCGTCGCCGAGGCGCGGGCCGCCGGCGTCCCGATCGTCGGCGAGGTCTACCCGGCCGGCCACGAGGACGTCACGCCGGAGGACCGCCACGAGGTCATCTCGATCGGGTGCCGGATCGTGGCGGAGCTCGGCGTGGACCTGGTGAAAACGTTCCACACCGGCGAACGCTTCGGCGAGATCGTGCGGTCCACCCCCGTGCCGGTCCTGGCCCTGGGGGCAAAGAAGCTGCCGCACGAGGTCGACGCCCTCGAGCTCGCGGCGACCGCCGTCCGCGACGGGGCACGGGGCGTCGTGTTCGGCAGGAACCTCGTCGGCGCCAAGGACCCGGTGCGGTTCATGGCGGCGCTGCAGGAGGTCGTCAAGCAGGGCGCGGACCCGGCGGTTGCGGCCGCGAAGCACGGGCTCGAGTAGCGCCCGCGGCGCCGTGACGCTCCTCCTCGGCCTCGACGTCGGGACGACCTCGGTCAAGGCCGGCCTGTTCGACGTCGCCGGCCGTCAGGTGGCCGCGGCGGGACGGGAATACCGGCTGGCGCACGCGGCGCCCGACCATGTCGAGATCGAACCCGAGACCTGGTGGACCGCCGCCGTCGAGGCGGTGCGCGAGATGCTGGCGACGCCGGGCGTCGATCGAGCCTCGATCGCCGCCATGGCCGTGTCCAGCCAGGGCGAGACCGTGGCCGCCGTCGATGCCGACGGCCGCGCCCTCGGCCCGGCGCTCGTCTGGCTCGACAACCGGGCCACGGCCGAGGCCCGCGAGCTGGAGGACCGGTTCGGCAACGCGCTGGTCTACGACCGGACCGGCGTGCCCGACGTCAACCCGACCTGGACGGCGGCAAAGCTCCTATGGTGGCGCCGCCACGAGCCCGGGCTGTTCCGGGACGCGGCGCGGTTCGTGCTGGTCGAGGACTTCGTGCTGCGCCGCCTGACCGGCCGCTTCGTGACCGATGGCGGGATCCAGTGCACGACCATGCTCCTCGACATCCGCGCGGGCGGCTGGTGGGCGCCGATGCTCGAGGCCGTGGGCGTCGGCCCGGAGCGGCTCCCCGAGATCGCCGCGCCGGGCGCGGTCGTGGGCACGCTGGCGACCGCGGCCGCGGAGGCCCTGGGGCTGCCCGCCGGGCTGCCGGTCGTCGCGGGCGGCATGGACCAGGGCGCCGGCGCCGTCGGCGTGGGCAACATCGCCGGCGGCATGATCTCCGAGAGCACCGGCGGCGCACTCACCATCCAGGCCGCGGTCGATCACCACGGCGGCGACCCCACGGGCCGGACGCCCGTCTACATCCACTCGGCGCCCGGAACGTATCTCTACTGCCCCGTCTGCCCGACCGGCGGCATGGCGCTGACCTGGTTCCGCGACCAGTTCGGCACCCCCGAGACCGAGCGCGCGACCGCCGGGGGCCGGAGCGGCTACGACCTGTTGATCGACCTCGCGGCGGCGGTGCCGCCCGGCTGCGAGGGCCTGACGATGCTGCCGCACCTCGCCGGAGCATTTAGCCCGGAGTACGAGCCGGCCGCCCGCGGCGTGTTCGCCGGGTTCACGCTCGCCCACACGCGGGGCCACTTCGTGCGGGCCGTCCTGGAGGCGGTGGCCTTCATGCTGCGCCGCAATCTGGAGCTGCTCGCGCAGGCGGGCGCGACCGCGACCGAGATCCGCTCGCACGGCGGCGGGGCGCGCAGCCCGCTCTGGAGCCAGGTCAAGGCGGACGTCTGCGGCCGGCCGATCGTGACCCTGGCAGGCGAGGACGCGGCCGTTCGCGGGGATGCGATGCTGGCGGGCGTGGCCGTCGGGGCGTTCAAGGATCTGGCCGCCGCCGAAGGGGCCCTCGTGACCACCGGAGACCGGTTCGAACCCGATCCCGCAAACCACGCGGCCTACGACGACGCCTACGACCGGTATGTCCGGCTGTTCGACGCCCTGCGCCCGGAGTTCGAGCGCGCCGACGGGGCCGGCTGACCCACCTACCATCCCACCCGAGACAGGACATCCAGGCAAGGGAGACCAGCAGGTGACAACGAAGGCAAAGATTGGCGTCTTGGTGATGGCGCTGCTCGAGGACGACTACAACAAGACGGCCCACATGCGCCCGGCCGCCACGGCCGCCGCGAAGGAGATCGCCGACACGCTCGCCGAGTACGGCACCGTGGTCCATGCCGGGCTCGTCGAGGAGGAGCACCAGGCGGCCACTGCCGCCCGGCTGTTCAATGCCGAGAACGTCGACATCATCGTGGCGATGGAGTTGGCCTACACGAAGGGCCTCGTCCCGGCCCGTGCGCTCATCGACACCACGGCGCCGGTCCTGGTCTGGAACACGCAGAAGATCCGCCGGCTGGCCGAGGACGACGGCTTCGACGTCGTGATGCTCAACTCCGGCATGGCCGGGATGCCCGAGCTCACCGCGGTCCTCATCCGGACCGGCCGCGAGTTCGCCCTCATCACCTCGCTGTTCGACGACCCGGACGGTCGTCGCCGTGTCCGGGAGGTCATCCAGGCCGCGGCCGTCCGGCGCCGGCTCCGCGAGGCCCGCGTGGCGCTGGTCGGTCACCACTTCGAGGGCATGACGGACCTGATGTTCGACGGCCTCTCGATGCGCGAGTCGATCGGGCCCGTCACCTGGCCGCTGGAGCCCGAGAAGGTCGCCGTGCGGATGGGCGAGATCCCGCAGGCTGACGTGGATCGGCTGATGGCCGCGGACAAGGCCAGGTACGCGGTCGAGATGGAGCCCGCGCTGTTCGAGCGCTCCTGCCGCCTCGCCCTTGCCCTCGAGTCCGTGGTCCGGGAACACAAATTCGATGCGTTCACGGCGTTCGACCAGGTCTGGCTCACCGACCCGCGGGTCGGGATCATCCCGAGCTACGGCACCGGCCGCTTGTGCGAGATCGGCATCCCGGCATCGCCCGAGGGCGACGTGAACACCGCGGTCGCGCAGCTGATCATGCAGGAGCTCGCCGGCCAGGCGACGACGCTCGAGAACTACGTCGTCGACTACGACACGAACGCCGTCATGTTCTCCCACGATGGGCACGGCAACCCGGCCATGGGCACCCGCGGGGCGGTCAAGGTCAAGCACTCGATCTACTACACGGGCGTCCATGGCTTCGGC
>DATCPH010000112.1:0-6348 GCA_036570185.1 Candidatus Limnocylindrales bacterium
GTCGCTCCGGGTCAGACGGGCGGGACGACGGGCACACGCGGGTCCGTGGGCTCGCGCGGCCATCGCTGCCGGACCCAGTCGTAGTCGGGATCGTACGAGCAGGCCATCGTCCGGCGATCACCGGCGAGCGCGTTCAGATACCAGGCGTCGTCACCGTGGGCGGCTACGAACGGGTGGTAGCCGTCGGTCACCAGAACGACGTCGCCGGTCCGGACCTCCCACAAGCCGTCGCGCGACCGGTCGGCTCGGTAGAGGCGCTGGATCCCCCAACCCTCGGCTCGCGAAAAGCGGTAGTAGTAGATCTCTTCGAGAACTCCCTCCGCGGGCATGTCGTCGACGTCGTGCTTGTGAGGCGGCCATGAGGACCAGTTGCCTGATGGCGTCAGGACTTCTACCACTTCGAGCCGATCCGCCGGGAATTCCGGGGTCACGATGTGGTTGATCTGCCGGGTGGCATTACCGGCGCCGCGGATCTCCACGCGGACGTCGGGCGGAGTGACGACGACCACGTCGCGTGCAACATCGGGCCGTCCTGAGCTCGGCGACTCCGCGATGGCCACGAGCGTCCGGCCGCTGGGTCCGCGCGCCCGCGCCCGAACCGTGGCGGGATCGCCCGGCGGCAGGTACCAGGCCGACGGCAGTGCCATGAACGGGCTCTCGCGTCCCTCCAGGGCGCTGTGGGGCTGACCGCCGACCTCGAGCTCGGCGCCGCCCCCAGCGACGATCACGACCGCGGCTTCGGTCCGGGGGCCACCGACCTGCGTCGCAACCCCGTCCGCGAGCTCGATGGTGCGGAACGAGAGATATCGCCAGCCGGCCGTCGTCGGATCGACTGCGACGGCGCCCGCCGCACTGGAATGCACGAGCAGCTGATCGACGGGGAGCTCGTTCGGGAGTGCGGCAGCGGGGATTGGCGATCCGGGCGCTTCGCCCACGCTCAGCCGCCCCGGACGTCGGGGTTCGGGATCAGGGCGTCGGTCGTGAGATGGAGCAGGTCGTGGTACGAGTCAATGAAGCTGCGCAGCGTTCGCCTGGTCGGAGGGAAGGAGTCGAAGTCGGCGAGGCTCAGCCCATCCGGCTCGTAGGCACGAATGAAGTCCGGGAAGTGGCGGGCGAGGTCGGCGATGATCGCCGGGTCGACCGCGTCGTCCATTCGTGGTCGAACCTCGACGTCGGACGCGTTGAATCGTCGCGCCCACGAACTCGGAAGCGTGATCACCACGTCGCCGCCGATCAGCTCGGACCAGTGGTAGTGATGCCGGATCGCCGCTCCCAGGAGCCTTGCCCGGAATCCCCGTTCGCGGAAGATGGCGTAGGCGCGCTTGAACACGGCGATCCCCGACCAGGGCAAAGCGGCCGGGTCGGCGACGACGCCGTCGCGGTCGGCCTGGAACCGGAGCCAGTCCTCGATGCGACCCATCATGATCGTGATGACGGGGCCCATCGATTCGACCTCGAGGCCCTCCGCCTGGCGCCGTTGCAGCCCCCGCTCGACGGCCTCGGCGGCGGCGACGGCCTGAGCAACCGAGAACGAGACGGTGGCGTTGACACTGACACCGCGGTAGGTCGCCTCCTCCATCACGCCGATCCCCACGGACGTGGCGGGGAACTTGACGATGATGTTCGGAGCGAGGTCGGCAAGCGCGGTTCCCTGCTCCAGCATCGCCTCGGATGTCCGCCAGAAGATGGGGTTGGTCTGCATCGACAGGCGACCATTCCGGCCGCCGTGGGCAGCGAACGTGGGCTCGAGAAGCCTGGCTCCCGCGAGCGACATCTCCTCGACGATCGCCCAGGCCACGTCGATCTCGGTGGCCGCGGGGCTCCCGGTGGCGATCGCACTGGCCCGATCGCGCCAGTGCTCGGGGTCCTTGCGCCAGACGTCGACGACGATCGTCGGGTTGGCGGTTGCCCCGACGGCACCGAAAGCGATCGCATACTCGAGCTCGTCGACGGCGCACGAGTCGTTCCAGATGTCGGTCGAGGTCGTCGCGATGGTGCGGCCCAGCGGGCTGCCGGCCAGCGGAAGGGTGGCTTCGGTGAGCGTCGTCATGGACATCCTGCCTTCGGTCTCGATGGTGTGCCGAACCGGGCCAAAACTCGGGGCGAAACCCGCGCTGACACGGCGTTGACAGTGTCTTCGCGCATGATACCCTTCGTTGAAGGTAATCGATTACATCGTCCTGTCCCGAGGGCTTCAGGAAGACAGTGAGCGATCCTTCTCCTTCCCGACGCGAGCGGCAGCCCGGCCTGCAGCGGTTGTCCGGCGCCCAGATCGTGGCCGAGTACCTCGTTCGCCAGGGCGTGCGGCACGTGGCCGGCATCCCCGGACATGGCTGCTGGTCCGTCACGGACGCCCTCCTCGACCGACAGGATGAGATCCGGGTGATCCAGGTGATGCACGAGCAGTCGGCCGTGCACCTCGCCGACGGCTATTACCGGGCCACGGGACGGCCGATCCTTGCCTTCACCAGCATCGGGCCGGGTGCGGCCAACACGGTCGTGGGCATGGCAACGGCCTACGTCGACTCGACGGCGGTCGCACTCCTGACCGGTTCGGCGCACACGTCGATGCGCGGCCACGGTCTCCTCCAGGAACTCGAGCGGCGGCATGGCGCGGACAACGCCCGGATCTTCGAGCCGGTCGTCAAGGAGTGGTGGCAGCCGTCGCGCGTGGACGAGCTGCCGTTCGTCCTGCATCGCGCCTGGAACCAGATGCTCTCGGGGCGGCCCGGCCCGGTCCTCCTCGACCTCCCGATGGACGTCCAGGCCGAATCGGCCGAGGTGCTGATCCCCGAGCCACAGGCCCGTGAAGCCCGCGGCCGGGTCCGTCCGGCAGCCGACGAGGTCGAGCGCGCGGCCCGACTCCTGGCAACCGCCGAACGACCCGTGATCGTGGCCGGCGGCGGAGCGATCTCGGCCGACGCCTCGGCCGAGCTGGTCGCGCTGGCCGAACTCCTCGGCGCCCCGGTCGTCACGACCTGGAATGGCAAGGGAGCCATCGATGAGACGCACGACCTCGCCGCGCAGACAATCGGTGACACGGCCTCGACCTGTGGCAACGCCCTGGCGGCGAGCGCGGACGTCGTCCTCTCGGTCGGTTGCCGGTTCACCGACTGGTCGGCCTCCTCGTGGCGGAAGGGCGTCACATTCGCGATCCCGCCTTCCAAGCTGATCCAGCTCGACATCGATCCCCGCGAGATCGGCAAGAACTACCCGGTCGAGGTTGGCCTGGTCGGCGACGCACGCGCCGGGCTGGCGGACATCCTCGCCGCCCTCGACGGCGGAAGTTCCACCGCTGCGAAAAGGACGAGTGCCGCGGACGATCGACGGAGCGCCTACGCCGAAGAGATCGCCCGGCGGAAGCGGGAGTGGTTCGCCCAGGTGGAAGTGAAATCAGGCTCGGACGCCGTTCCGATGAGCATGGCCCGCGCGGTCCGCGAGATTCAGGCAGCGGCTCGCGAAGATGCCATCGTCGTGACGGGGGCCGGGCTTCCACAGGGAATGGTGAAGCAGCGCTGGGTCACGCGACAACCACGCACCCACCTCACCTCCGGCGGCTTTTCGACGATGGGTTTCACGCTTCCTGCCGCCATCGGTGCCCAGCTGGCGATGCCGGATCGTCAGGTCCTTGCGGTCTGTGGCGATGGCGACTTCCTGCAGTCGATGCAGGAGCTGCAGGCCGCGGTCCTGTCGGGGACGCCGGTCTGCACGATCGTGCTCGACAACTCGGGCTGGATCAGCATCAAGGGCGGCCAGGAGACCTTCTTCGGCCGCTCGGCCTGGACTGATTTCATGACCCCGGACGGCTCGGTCTATTCCCCCGACTTCGCTGCGATCGGTCGCGCGTTCGGGATCCACGCGGAGCGCGCGACCCATCCCGGTGAGGTCGGACCCGCGGTCCAGCGGGCGCTGGCGTCGGGCGGTCCATCCCTCGTTCATGTCGTCGTCGATCGCGACCTCGCCACCGCCGGGCCGGATAAGACCGGTTGGTGGGATGTGCCGATCGCCGACTATCACCCCGAGCAGCGCGCCCGCCAGCTCGAGGGCGCGGCAGACGAGCAGCACCGATGATCGAGGGTGGAGCGGCCGCGATGAGCCTCACCCAGCCATGAACCTCACGCGGCCGTGAAGGTTGCGCTGCTCGGCGCCGGTCGCATCGGCCGGCTGCACGCGCGACTCCTCTCCGGCACTCCCGGCGTCGATACCGTCCTGGTCGCGGACGCGCTGCCGGAACGAGCCCGCGAGGTCGCCGCCGACTCGAACGTCGCCGCGAATCGCAATGTCTCCGCGACGGAATCCATCGACGCCGCGCTCGACGGCGCCGACGCGGTCGTGATCGCGGCGGCCACGACCGCCCATGCCGGTCTGATCCGCGACGCGATCGGGCGCGGCCTCCCGACGTTCTGCGAAAAGCCGCTGGCGGAGGACCTCGCGGCGACCCTCGAGGTCGCCCGCGTCGTCGAAGCGTCGGGCGTGCCGTTCCAGTTGGGGTTCCAGCGCCGATTCGATGCGGGCTACCGGGAGGCGCGTCGTCTCCTCGGTTCCGGCGAGCTCGGGACGCTCTATGCATTCCGGCTGGCCGGCCACGATCCGGCCCCTCCGCACGAGGACTACATTCCCGCGTCCGGTGGACTCTTCCGCGACTTCTCGATCCACGACTTCGACGCCATCCGCTGGCTCACCGGCGACGAGATCGCCGAGGTCTACGCCGAGGGAGCGGTCCGGGGATTCCCCGTGTTTGCCAAGTACGGGGACGTCGACACGGCCGTGGCGACCCTCCGGACTGACGCCGGGGCGCTGGGCGTCATGACCGTCGCCAGGCACGACCCGCTCGGCTATGACATTCGCACGGAACTGTTCGGTTCGAAGGACTCGGTCAGCGTCGGCCTCGGTCCCCGGACGCCGATGCGATCCGTGGAGCCGGGAGTTGCGGCACCGGCCGGACCGGCGTGGCCGAACTTCCTCGATCGCTTCAAAGACGCATACCGCGCCGAGCTGGCGGCATTCATAGAAGTCGCCAGGGCCGAGGCAAAGAGCCCCTGCGGTGCCCGCGACGGCGTCGAGGCACTCCGGATTGCCGAGGCCGCGACTCGGTCGCTGCACGAGCACCGTCCGGTCCGATTGGACGAGATCACTGCCTGACTGAACGCGCGCGAGACCGTCTTGTTGCGGCTCGGAGCGCCATCTACCATGACCGCGGCGAAAGGAGGTGGCGACCGACGGAAGACCGGATCGCGCCGGCCTGCCGGCGAGCGCTGGCAACTTCGCGGGGGGAACATCTGGAAGATGCGGCTGACCCGCCGCACGATAGTTGGAGGAGAGACTCGAATGAAGCATCGGGCGATCTTCGGCGGCCTGGCCGTCGTTGCTCTCGCCGTTTCGGCCTGCTCGACCGCCGCGACCACCGCCCCCGCAGCGGGCCCGAGTCGGTCGGGCATCCTCATTGAGGTCGTGACCCACGGTCAGGCCTCCGACCCGTTCTGGTCCATTTTCAAGAACGGCGTCGATCAGGCCGGCAAGGACATGGGCGTCAAGACTGAGTACAACGCCCCCACCGGGACCACCTTCGACATCAATGCGATGACACAGCTCATCGATGCTGCCGTCGCCAAGAAGCCGCAGGGGCTCGTCGTGTCGATCCCGAACGCCGATGCTGAAGGCCCGCACATCAAGTCCGCGATCGCGGCTGGGGTACCGGTCATCTCGGCAAACTCCGGGTCCGACGTCTTCGCCAGCCTCGGCATCCTGACCCACGTCGGCCAGGACGAGACCGTGGCCGGCAAGAAGGCCGGAGACCTGATGAAGGCAGCCGGCGTAACGAACGCAATCTGCATCAATCAGGAAGTCGGCAATGCCGGCCTCGACGCGCGATGCAAGGGCTTCGCTGACGGCCTCGGCGCAAAGTCCACGGTCCTCCAGGTCGACCTGAACGACCAGCCCGGTGCGCAGCAGAAGATCTCGGCGGCCCTCGCGGCCGATCCGACGATCAACGGCGTCATGGCCCTCGGCCCGACCGGCGCGGCACCGGCGCTCAAGGCCCTCGCGGCCGCCAACAACACGACGGTCAAGCTCGCGACGTTCGACCTTTCGAAGGACGTGCTCGCCGCGATCAAGGCAGGCACCCTGCTGTTCGCCGTCGATCAGCAGCAGTACCTGCAGGGCTACCTTCCGATCGTGTTCCTGACCTACAACAATCTCTATGGCTTGATCCCGGGCGGCGGCCAGCCCGTCCTCACGGGACCGGGCATCGTCGACAAGACCAACGTCGACAAGGTCATCGCCAATACGGGGACGACCCGCTAGCGTCGACCCTCCAGACCATGCAGGGCCGATCCGTCTCGTGACGAT
>DATCPH010000113.1:0-5271 GCA_036570185.1 Candidatus Limnocylindrales bacterium
TCCCGTGCAACCGGGGAGGCGCATGGCGCATGGCTGACCGACGAGACTCGCCCGGGCGACCTCGTAGGGCCGGTCGTAGCCGCGCGCCTGGCGGGAGCGGCCGTAGTGGTTGCGCGATGAGGTCCGCTCGTGGATCGAGCAGCGCGCGCCCATCTGGCGACTCTGGCAGCCGGGTGCGGTGCAGCGGCGGAGGGGCGCCCAGGGCATCAGCTGACTCCGGCGAAGGGCATTTCAGTGCTCACAAAAAGGCCTCGATGTGGACGCGCGCACACGCGGCGATGCGCGGTCCTAGGCCGAGCGTTGGCGGAAGGGATTTGATCCCCCTCCGGGCGCCACGGCTGTCCGTTGCACATGCTATGGTGCGCTCGAACGATGTCGGATAACGCGCACCTTCGCCGCGACCTCTCCAAGGCGCTGGCCCGGCGCGTGTCTGCCGCTCTCTGGAACCACCTGGTCGATGGCGGCTACGTCGCGGATGAAGAGATCAACGGAGCGGTTGGGTGGGACGGGCTCGTGAGCGAGGCGCGCCGGTTCCTGTCGCGGGACGCTGGCCGGCGCGCCGTCGGCGTGCCCTACGATCCGACGGTTCCGCGCACCTTCGCGCTGCGACGCGAAGTCCTCGAGGCCCTCGCCGTAGATGACGCGCGGGACCACCCGGCCGTCGTCAGGTATCGCAGCAGTGCCCTGGACCACCCCGGTCCGCTGAGCGAGGAAGAGGCCGCGGCCCTCCTTGCCTCGCCGCGGGCGCGGTTGTGGTCGCCGACGATCTTTCGCCATCTCGGGGTCCCGATCATCGGGCACGATCCCGCTTGGCAGCCGCCCGCAGACAGCGCGAGCTTGCTAGGGGAGCGCCTCGAGTACGTCGTCGGAAGTGGTGAACTACTGCGGGTCCCCGTAGCGGATCGAGCAGTCCTGGACCTATTGCGCGTGGCGGCCGAGCGGCTGACTGATCGGTACCCCTGGCACCCTGGCACCGCGGCTGCTTTCATCCTCGAGGGCGTCACCCCGGTGGTCCGGCCGTTCAGTGTTCGCCTTCACTCCACGTTCCCCGCCGGGCGGGCCACCATCACAATCGAGGCGGATGCGTGGGTCCCGGCCGCGATGATCCTGAGTGCCTACCGCGACGCCCAGCGCCGATTCCTCCCAGGCCACAATCGGCCGATTGGCCGTCGCGCACTCGAGCAGGCTGCTTTCGTTCTCGAGGAGCGCGAGCGCGTGCCGCTGGTGACCTGGCGCGCCCTCGCCGAACGGTGGGACGAAACGCATTCTGAGCCCTACGGCGACTGGCGCCACTTCCGCCTTGCCTTCCAG
This sequence comes from Candidatus Limnocylindrales bacterium, assembly GCA_036570185.1. Taxonomy (GTDB): domain Bacteria; phylum Chloroflexota; class Limnocylindria; order Limnocylindrales; family CSP1-4; genus DATCPH01. Next base: position 1,312 of record DATCPH010000113.1, read on the forward strand.
CGTACGAGGCGCTCACTCCTTAGGCCGAGCTACGAGAGACCGGTGACGCAGGCTCAGCGATGACCACGCGCAGCACGCAGTGCGGGATGATCGACGGCCACCACCGTGCGCGCATCGCGATGAGCTGGGCGCGCTCCGAGGAAAAGCTGCACCGGCGGCCACATTCCAGTCGTCCATCGGAACGTCAACGATCTTCTCGACCGTGCGGGCATGCTCCGAGCTGTCCACCAATCGCTGGGAGCTTCATTTCGCTTTCGGCCTTGTTCGATCAGGTCACTCCTCGTGGCGGGCCCATCCCTCGACCCCGGCTCGGTCCGAGCCGTGCGTCCTGCCCGTCCCCCGGGAGCGCAACACGATGCCGAGATCGTGAGGGTGGCGGCTGGCCGATGCCCGTTGGCGGTCGATTTTCCAGCACAAGCAATGCCGCTTGCCGTGCCGCCTCGCGGCGGGCACGAAGAGGAAGCGACGAGGCACGCTACGGATGTCACCCTACGGGGTGCGGCTCAGGCCGGCGAGCAAGAACAACGCCGGGTCTCCGAACCGCGGAGAGGAGGGACGACCTGCCGCTCTTCATGGACCGTCACGACCTACCCGGCGTAACCGCAGAGCAAGTTGCCCAAGCCCATCTCAATGATCTTGGGGTGGAGGCCAAATACGGCGTGCAGTTCCTCTCCTACTGGTTCGATGCCGACAACGGTGAGGTGTTCTGTCTCGCCAACGCACCCAGGCCTGAAGACATGCAGGCTGTCCACCAGGCATCGCATGGTCTCATTCCCAACGAGATCATCCGCGTCTCTGAGGACAACGTCTTCCGGTTCCTGGGCAAGATCAACCAGCCCATCGACCCCACCCAGGCGGGGTCTGCGTTTCGAACCATCCTGTTCACGGACCTGAGAGGGTCGACGTCACTGCTTCAGGAGGTGGGAGAGTCGGCCTATATGGTCTTGCTCACCGAGCACGACCTGATCATCCGGCGTGCTCTCGTGGCCTGGCGCGGACGCGAGGTGAAGCACACCGGCGACGGGATCATGGCGTCGTTCGACGATGTCGCCCATGCCTTGGAGTGCGCCGGAGCGATCCAGGACGGGTTCGACGCGCGGACCGCCGGTGGCGGAACGCCGGAGCTTCGGGTCCGGATCGGCATGGCTGCCGGCGAACCCGTCGATCACAACGACGACATGTTCGGATCGACGGTCAACCTTGCCAGTCGGATCTGTGAGGCCGCCGACGCGGGGCACATTCTCGTGTCCGAGCTCGTGCATGATCTCGGCATCAAGGCGGGCTTCTCCCTCCCTGAGGTCGAAGGGCGCGTCCTGAAGGGGTTCCCCGGCTCGACCCGTGTCTTCGAGCTGCTGCGGACGCCCAGCTGAGGAGTTGCCGCCTGGGAGTATCCCGTGCGCCGAGGCGAAAATCCATCGGCGGCGACCGCGAAGGTACGACTGCGCGTACATGAATCTCGCGAAGCCGGGCGCTCAAAGCGCTCCTGTTCGACCTCTCGGAACGCACACGATGACCCCATGGTCGATGATGCCCATGTGAGTCGCCACAGGTCTGGCCCGCATCGCCCGGCGATCGGGGCAGGGTCGATCGACGTGCAGAACGCGGGGCCATTCGCGTTGATCGTACTGACAGTTTCGTTGGCCGGATGCGCCGCAGCTGCGCCGGCAAAGGCATCAAGCACGCCCCGCCCTGTGGAGTCAGCTTCCGCCAGTCAGGCGCAGACCGTTCCCTCGTCTCCGGCGCCCGGGCCAACGCTGGCCACCCTCGCACCCACCGCCGTCCTAGGGCTGCCGTCCTTCCGCCACGTTTATCTCCTAGTCATGGAGAACCACGAGTTCGGATCGATCGTGGGAAACCCGTCAGCCCCGTACATCAACAGCCTCATCGCCCGCTACGGGCTCGCGACGGCATACTCCGCGGTGGCGCACCCATCGGAACCGAACTACCTAGCGCTCTTCTCCGGCTCGACGCAGGGCGTGACGGATGACGGCGTGTACGTCTTCCGCAGCTCGAACCTCGCGGACCAGCTGGAGGCCAGCGGCAAGAGCTGGCGTGTTTTCGCTGAGAACGTCTCAGGGGGCTGCTTCACGGGAGCCACCGCAGCCGGGGGCGCGGACGGGCCGGGGAGCTACGCTCGTAAGCACGAGCCGGCGATCAGTTTCGCGGATATCGCGGCCAACCCCGCCCGCTGCGGGTACATCACCGACTTCAGCCGCTTCGACCCATCCGCCGCGGACTTCGAGCTGATCATGCCGAACTTCTGCAATGACATGCATGACTGCTCGATCAGCATGGGCGACCGCTTCCTCCGCACCTTCATTCCGCGCATCATCGACAGCCCCGCCTTCGCCGAGAGCGTCCTCTTCATCACCTGGGACGAGGGCTCGACCGACATCGGCGGTGGCGGGCGAGTCGCAACCCTCGTGGTGAGCCCGCTGGTTGCCGCCGGCACCCTCTCGTCGGTCCCACACACTCACTACTCGCTGCTGCGGACGATGGAAGACGCCTGGGGGTCGGGCTGTCTGGCAAATGCCTGTGCGGCCAACGACCTCCGCGAGTTCTTCCCACCCTGACAGAGCGGCCCATCGGGACGCGCGTTGATCCGGCACGGCGCGGGCGCCGGGCCGCATGGCGCACGGGTCGCTAAGACCTGCTGCCCCGTAACACCATGCGCGGATCGTGGCGGATCTGGCGATCGGATGACATCACGCTGAGCGAGACCTCGGCTCGGACACGAGGATCGCGGCGGCACCGAAGCGTTTCACCTGATGGGATGGCAGCCCTAAACCTTGCAGCCCACGGTGAAGCCGGACATCGCGGACATGAAGAAGGGGCCACTGGATACCCTGACGCTGTTGGTTTGGCAATCGACAGCGGAGGATCGCCCATGGCCCCGGCGGACAGTTTGGCACGCCTGCGGAAGGCACTCATGGACCGCGCCGAGCGGCGCGAAGCGCCGGTGATCCAGCTCTGCCAGGAAGCCGGCGTGAGCCGGAGCCGGTTCTACGAGCTCCGGGCGCGCTATCGACGGTACGGCGAAGCCGGTCTCCGGCCGAAGCCACGACCGATGGAGCGCCCGACTCGCCAGGTATCCGAACCGCTCGTCGACGCGATCGTGGCCTACGCCGTCGAGCACCCCACCCACGGCGAACGGACGATCGCTCTCGTCCTGGCCACGGAGCGCTATGGCGGCTGGCGGGTGAGCCACGGCGGCGTTCGCAACGTCCTGCGGCGGGCCGGCCTCGGGCGACGACTGGCGCGCCTGGCCGCGGCCGAGAGCCTGGCGGCCTCGGAGGGCGGCCCCCTGACGGAGCGGGTCCTGCGCCAGGTTCGCGCGATCGAGCGGGCCCGCACGGTCCACATCGGCTCGGATGTCCCCGGCGAGGAGCTCTTCTTCGACACGTTCTACGTCGGCAACCTCAAGGGCGTCGGCAAGGTCTGGCAGCTCTCGGCGGTCGACGGGGCCTCGTCCTTCGGGATCGCCCGGGTCATCGCCGGCGACAAGACCGCGGCGGTCATGGCCCGCTTCCTTCTCACCGACGTCATCCCCGCCTGCCGACGGGCGGGCCTCGAGCTCGCCACGGCGACGACCGACAACGGGCCCGAGTTCGGGCGGGCCTTCGGCGAGGCCTGCGCTGTGGCCGCTGTCCGCCACCACCGGATCCCGCCCCGCAGTCCCAACCTCAACGCCTTCGTCGAGCGCTTCCAGGGGACGGTGCTCCATCTCCACTACCGCGTCGCCTTCCGCTACCGCTACTACACGTCGGCCGAGACGATCGACGCCGATCTCCAGGCCTGGCTCCGCTTCTACAACTTCGAGCGACCGCACCGCGGCTATCGGACGAAGGGCCGGACGCCGGCCTCGATCTTCTTCAGCACTCAACCCGAGTACCACGAGCAGATGGGAGCGTGAGAGCATGACCGACATGAGGACCGATCTGTCCGGCCGGAACGTGGGCC
>DATCPH010000114.1:0-11197 GCA_036570185.1 Candidatus Limnocylindrales bacterium
GACATCTGGCACCGTCGTCGCCTGTCGATGACCCCAGGCATGACCGGACTGTGGCAAGTTCGGGGTCGCCGCGAGGCGGACTTCAACCGCTGGGTCGAGTACGACCTGAACTACATCGACTCCTGGTCGCTCTGGCTCGACCTCAAGATCCTTGCCCAGACGATCCCCGCGATGATCGCCGGACGGTGATGCCGGATCAGGGGGATCACTGGCAGTAGGGCGTACGCCCGGATCTCTCTCGAAAGCTTCGCGCGAGCCACGGCGACTCCGAGCGCTTGACATCGAACGTCCGTTCGGTATCATTCGGCCAGGAGGCGCGAGTGACGAAGCACGACGCGGACCGGAAGCAGAAGATCCTCGACCACATCGCCGCGACCCTGCGCGCGCGCGGCTATCCACCGTCGGTACGAGAGATCGCCCTGGCCGTGGGACTCGCCTCGACCTCGGCCGTCCACCATCATCTCCTGATCCTCGAGCGCGAGGGCTACCTCGAGCGCGGTGCCGCCAAATCGCGGGCGATCCGGCTCACCCCCTCGGCGGCCATCCGTCTCGGCCTGTCCAGCGAGCTCGTTCCGCAGTCGACCGCCGCCGACGCCCACATCCTGCCGATCGTCGGCGAGATCGCGGCAGGCGGCCCGATCGAGGCCTACCAGGACGCCTCGGAGACGATGGCCGTCCCCGACCTGCTGGCGCCCAGCGGCGACGCGTACGTCCTCAAGGTCCGCGGCGACTCGATGATCGAAGCCCACATCGCCGACGGCGACTTCGTCCTCATCCGCCCGCAGAACACGGCCCGGAATGGCGACATCGTCGTGGCCCAGGTCGAGGAGAACGCAGTCACCCTGAAGCGCTTCTTCAAGGAGAAGGATCGCGTCCGCCTTCAGCCCGCCAACGAGGCCTACCCGCCGCAGTTCTATGACGACGTGCGCATCCAGGGGAAATTGATCGGGGTCATTCGAAGGCTGGATTGAAGGCGGGCTGTTCCCGCCTCGGCGCCTCCGGGTCAGGCACCACGTCGAAGACTTTCCACCGGGTTTCCACCGCGAACCCCGCAGGGGCCACCGCGATGGTGGATGAAGTTCGGGGATAAGCCACTTACCGGCGGCCGGGTTTCGGGCCAGTCTTCTCGGGTCCGGGCCGTCGCCACGGCCTCCGTCAGCCCCCGCAGCATCGGAGCCCACGCGTGATCGACCGCCTCCCGCCCCAGAGCATCGAAGCCGAGCAGTCGATCCTCGGCGCCATCCTGATCGACCGCGATGCGGTCGTGGAGATCGCCGAGTTCCTGCGCCCGGAGGACTTCTACCGCCAGGCCCACGGCACCATCTACCGGGCCGTCCTGGAGCTCTTCGAGAAGCGGGAGCCGGTCGACATCGTCACCGTGGCCGAAGCGCTCGAGCGCGCCAGCGAGCTGGAGGCGGTCGGCGGCCGGGCTTACCTCTCGACCCTCTCCAACCAGACGCCGACCGCGGTTCACGCCCTCCAGTACGCCCGGATCGTCGAGCGCAAGTCGATCCTGCGCAACCTCATCGGCGCTGCCGGCAAGATCGCCGGCATCGGCTACGAGGACCCGGCGGAGATCCAGGAGGCCGTCGACCGGGCCGAGGCCGAGCTCTTCCAGGTCAGCAACCGCCGCGTCACGGCCGGCTTCAGCCGGCTCAAGGAGCTCCTCCATGAGGCCTACGACCGCCTCGACTACCTCCACGCCCACCGCGGCGAGATCCTCGGCATCCGCTCGGGCTTCCCCGATCTCGACTCGCTCACGACGGGCTTCCAGAAGAGCGACCTGATCGTGATCGCGGCCCGCCCGTCAGTCGGCAAGACGAGCCTCGCCCTCAACATCGCCGAGCACGCGTCGGTCGTCGACAAGCGCAGCGTCGGCGTCTTCAGCCTCGAGATGAGCAAGGAACAGCTCGTCCAGCGCCTGCTCTCGAGCGTCGCCAACATCGATTCCGACCGGCTCCGCTCGGGCTTCCTCGAGGAAATGGACTTCACCCGACTCGCGCCGGCCATGAACAAGCTGTCCGAAGCGCCGATGTACATCGACGACACGCCCAACATCTCGACGATGGAGCTGCGGACCAAGGCCCGCCGCCTCCAGGCCGAGTCGGGCCTCGACCTCCTCGTGGTCGACTACCTCCAGCTCATGCAGGCCAGCACGACCTCGCGCGACGCCAACCGCGTCCAAGAGGTCTCGGAGATCTCCCGCGGCCTCAAGGGCCTGGCCCGCGAGCTGAACCTCCCGGTGATCGCCCTCTCCCAGCTGTCGCGCCAGCCGGAGATGCGCAACGAGAAGGAGCCGCGCCTCTCCGACCTCCGGGAGTCGGGCGCCATCGAGCAGGACGCCGACCTCGTCCTCTTCCTGTGGCGCGATCAGGAGCGCAGCGGGGACGCCCACTCCGCCGACCAGGAGGAGATCAAGCTCAAGCTGGCCAAGCACCGCAACGGGCCCACCGGCGAGATCACCCTCGAGTTCCGCAAGCGCCAGACGCGCTTCGTTTCGTCGACGGCCGACCGCTTCGCGAACTGACCGGGGTCACCCGGGCTCGTCGGGCAGCAGCGGTCGCAGCGAGAAGGTGTAAATGAGACCCGGCCCTCCGCGAAGCCAGAGGCCCGTGAACCCGCCTTCGCTGCCGGGGATCCCCAGCGCTGCAACCTCGGCCGGCGTCATCGTCCGGCGCATCGACCCCAGCCCAGGATCGGCGGCCGGCTTCCAGTCTGCCGGGGTCAGGTCCGGCCACGGCCACAGTTGGACCGTGCCGTTCACCGGGTCGCCGGCCTCGCCGAGGACTCCGCGGTACCGGGCCGGCGCGTAGACGGTCGTCGCCAGCTGGCCGCTGCCATCGAACTTGGTGAGCTGCTGGGCCAGCCTCATGAACGCGGCCCGCGCCGGGCCGTCGGGCCCAGTGGCGGTGTCGATGCCCAGGGCAGCGATGGCGACGGTCTTGTGGAGGCCGCCGGCGTTCAGGGTGAACGTCGTCGTGGGAGCGTCGGCGACCGGGGCGTCGTACGTGTCGCGCGCAGTGCCGAGGCCGCCGGGACCGATCGCTGATGTCAGCGCCGCCTGGATTTTCACTTCGGACAGGCGCCCCGTCCGGAAGGGCCCCTTTCGGGCCACGCTCCCGCTGAGCGCTGGCGGCGCGGCCGAGTCGTCACGAAAGATGACCGTGCCGTCCCCGTACAGGGAGAAGGCCGGCGCCTCGGTCACCAGGAACCCGGGCGGGAGGAATCCGCCGCCCACGGTCATGCGCAGGAGGAGGTCGGTCGCTCCCGTTGCGTGCTCGATCGCGGAGGCGCCCGGCGCAGGCGAGCCGCCCGCTGACGGCGAGTCCGACCCAACCGACCCACCCGACGAAACCGCCGGGCCTGTCGATCCGGGCCCTCCGGAGGCACAGCCGGCAAGCAACGAGCTCGCGATCGCGATCGCCGGAAGGAACCGGAACGGGGTCGCCACGCAGAATCTTCCTCAAACTGTTGACGCGGCGACGTATTCTGCGCGCAATGAGTCCGGGCCGACGCCCGGTCGACCCGAGCGCAGCTGCCCCTCCTTTGCCGCCTCCGGTCACCCGTCGATCGGACTCGCGCATCCAGGCTCTGGCCAGGGAGGTACGGACAGCGTGTTCGAAGATCGCAGGCTGACCTGTCGCGACTGCTCGGAGGACTTCATCTTCTCGGCCGGCGAACAGGCATTCTTTGCCGCCAAGGCCCTCATGAACGACCCGCAGCGCTGTCCCTCGTGCCGGGCGGCCGCCAAGCGGGCTCGAACCGTTGGCGGGCCACGAGAGTTCCATGCCGCCGTGTGCGGCAACTGCGGGGGCCAGGCGATCGTGCCGTTCGCCCCCCGCAACGACCGGCCGGTCTACTGCAGCAGCTGCTTCGACAAGGTCCGCGCCGGCACACTCGCCGCGGCCGACACGCCCGTCACCGCCTGAGGCTGGAAGAGGCCGACATGGGCGTGATCATCATTCGGGAGATGGTGGGGACGAGTTCGCGATCGTGGAGCGACGCGGCCCGCCAGGCCGTCGTCACCGCCTCGAGGACGGTCCGCAACATCAAGACCGTCGAGGTCGTGAAGTCGACCGCCGTCGTCGAGAACGGCGAGATCGTCGAGTATCGGGTCGACCTCAAGATCGGCTTCGAGTACGAGGGCTGATCCGAGCCACCACGGTAGCCCACCCGCAGATAGGTCGCAGCTAAGCGGCAGGTGAGGGCTACATCGGAAGATCTGGACCGTGCCCAGCTCCGACCCGTTGCCCGTTGACACCGGCCGTACACGGTCCGTAGTGTTCGGCCGGTCCGGGACCACGAGCCGTGCCCACCCGAATCTGCTGCACGTCGAACGATCGCTTTCGTCGATGCCTGATTCGCCGTCGTTCGTGCTGTCCGGGGCGAGCGCGAGGGCACTGCGCGACGAGGTGAACGGCTACCCGATCCAGTTAGCAAAAGTCCAGCCTCCGCCCTTGCGCGACGAAACACTCGCCCGCGATCGTCTTTTGGATTGGCTGCACACGAAGATTCACGATCGCGTCGTGCTGGTCATCGCGGAGGCCGGCTACGGCAAGACGACACTTCTCGCCGATTTCTCCCGTCGGACCCGGATCCGGACGCTGTGGTATCGACTCGACGAAGGCGACCGAGGCTGGATCCCATTCCTGAGTCATCTCGTCGCAGCGGGCCGCGAACATGATCGCTCGTTCGCCCCAGCGACGAACGATCTGCTCCACGACCTGGGACCCACCGAACCGCCTCGGGAGTCGGTCCTCGAGACGTTCCTCCGGGAACTCCCGTCGATCGCCGACGGCGGCGCGGCTCTGATCCTGGATGACTTCCATCTCGTCGATGAGACCGACGACGTCCGCGAGATCGTGCGCGAACTCATTGCCCGCGCCCCGGAGCGGGTGAGCATCGTCATCTCAAGCCGCCGTCCGCCGGCGCTCCCCGTTGCTCGGCTGAGAGCCCAAGGCGAGGTCGCGGAGCTCACGACGGAGGATCTTCGCTTCGACCGGGTGGAAACCGAACGACTCTTCCGCGATGCGTACGCTCACCCGCTCGAGCCCGATGTTCTGGCGGATCTCTCGAGTCGCACCGAGGGTTGGGCGGCGTCGCTCCAGCTCGTGAATGCCGCACTGCGGGGTCGATCGGCGGCAGCAGCTCGCTCGTTTGTCCACAACCTGAGCGGCGCCGAGGGCGATCTCTACGACTATCTCGCCGAAGAAGTTGTCGGTGACCTTCGACCCGAGATGCAGATGTTCCTGATGCGCAGCTCGATCCTCGAGACCATCGACCCGGACCTTGCCGCAATCGCCTCGGACGTGGACGTCCCAACCGTTCGCACTCTCATCGAGGAGGCTGAGAAGGTCGGCCTTCTCACACGTCGCGGCGGCCTGACCCGCTCCGCCTCACGGTTTCACCCACTAGTCCGCGACTTCCTGCTGGAGCGCCTCAATGCGGAGCTCGGCCCTGCCTCCGTTCGCGAAATGCATCGCAAAGTCGCAACGAGCGCCTCCGACGACGATTGGGAACTTGCCTGTCGTCACTTCACGGCCGCCGGCGATCTGCAGGAGGCGAACTCTGTCCTAAGGGAATCCCTGCCGCGGATAATGGCAACGGGCCAATATGTCACAGCGGCCCGATACCTCGGACGAGGGCCGTTTGAACCAGACCAGCCAACATTCAACGTCATATTGTCGCGGGATGCGTTCTCTCGCGGAGAATTCGCGCTCGCCCTGCAGCACGCGCGACGTGCGCTTGAAAACGACAGCTCTTGGGAGCCAGCGCTCGCGAATTTGGTCTCGCTTTTGGTTTCAAGTAACAGGCCAGAGGAAGCGGTTGAGATAGCCGGACGTGTCCTTTCGAGCGGACTAGATCCGCAGCTTCGTGCTATTGCTGCAGCCAGCATTGCCTGCATGGAAGCGTCGGTTGACGGCGACTTGATGGCCACTCTCCACCAGCTCAGAGCCCTCGCTGCGCAGAGCCATGAACAGGGCCACCGCCACTACGAGGCCATCAGCCACCTCAATTCGGCCAACCTACTGCGAGCGCTCGGCGATGGGGCCGGAGCCCTCTCTGAGGCCGTCGAGGCGCTGGGAACCCTTGAGGAATCGTTGACGGAAGAAGTTGCTGTCGCGCACGCAGTTCGAGGGTGGGCTCTCGCTCAAGAAGGTCGTCTCGACGAGGCCCGTTTCTCACTCTTAGACGCGAGGATGGCCGCCGGCGGGAGGTCAAAGTCGATGCGTGAAGTCCTAGCCGAATTTGCCTGGACCGAGACCTGGATGGGTGACGATGCCGTCGCATCTAGATTGTTGGATGAGGCGCGCCAGCTTCCTGACGACGAATACAATCATGAGGCCGACTATCTCCATCTCGCTTCCGCTCAGCTGGCGCTGCGGCTTGGCGATGTCGCCACAGCCAAGAGCTTCCTGGGTTACGTAGTCCCTAGGACCCTTAGCCCAATTGCCGGCCGCGAGGCGTGGCGCCTGAGCCTCGAGGCGCATAGCAGAGTGCTCGCGGGAACACCAGACTCCCAAGACAGTGTCGATACAGCGCTTTCCCAATCCATCAGACAGCGCTCGCCGCTCTGGATCGACTACAACTCTCTCCTCGCGGCCCTCCAGAAGTCAGCGACTCGATTTGACCAACAAGTCGCGCTCCTCGCTGAAAACAATCCGACCGTGTTAAGCATGCTTGCCGAGCTCGTGAGCCAGCGCCTCGGGGACCTACTAGCTCCAACCGTGGCCAGCATCCAGGCGGAGGGAAAGCGGCGACCCGCACGATGGAGAGACGCTCTGCGTGTCGTTGTTGATTCCCCAAAACATGAAAGCCGCCTCCCGGCGGCACGCATCCTCGATGCGATCGGAACGATCGACGACGTCCGCCGACTGCGGGGAGTAGCTCGAACGAATCAGGGTCACAGGGCAGACAGCGGGTTAGGTCGTTCCCTATCGAGACGACTTGCCGAGCGCATCTTCGTTGAAGATCAGGGCAGGATCGTCCTACGCATCGGCGATACCCAAATACGCGGGACTGAGATTCGGCGAAAAGTCCTGGCATTGCTGTGCTATCTGCTGTCGAGATCGGACTTCTCTGCTGCGAGGGACGAGGTCCTTGAGGCATTGTGGCCAGACGCCGACCCGGTCGTTGCCTTGAACTCCCTCAATCAGACTATCTATTTCCTTCGAAGAATCTTCGAGCCTGTGTACCGAGAAGAGTTGTCTCCCGGTTATGTCCATCATGATGCGGAGTTGCTATGGCTGGATGCGGAACTGGTTGATTCGCGCTCCGCAAAGTGCCGACGGCTCATCGCCGCCTCGTCGAAACCGCCGACACCGCACGACGTGCACCAGCTGATGATGGAGTACCGAGGCCGATTTGCACTCGACTTCGCCTATGAAGACTGGGCTGCAGAGCGATGCTCGGGGAGTAGCGCCAAACTACCTTGCGGTTGCGCCACTTGCCTGGCTAATGGCGCTGGTCTACCAGCTGCCCGGCGCGGGCTGGTGGGCGACGGTGCTGTTCGCACTGCCGCTGTACACGACCCGGATCGCGTATCACCGCTTCGTCGGGATGCGCGAGATGTTCACCCAGACGATTGGGGCCTTGGCTGGCGCCGTAGACAAGCGCGATCCATACACGAGCCGGCACAGCCAGCGCGTGAAGCAAATCGCGGTCGACATTGGCCACCAGATGCGGGTGAGCGGCGCCGATCTGGAGGCGCTCGAGTGGGGCGGCCTGCTCCATGACGTGGGCAAGATCGGCGTTCCGGATTCAGTGTTGCTCAAGCAGAGCACGCTCACCGTCGAGGAACGGGTGATCATGAACGCCCATCCGGTGCTGGGCGCCGAGATCATCGAGCCCGTTGCGCGGCTGGCCCCTGAGCTGCCGATCATTCGCCACCATCACGAGTGGTACAACGGCTCGGGCTATCCGGACCGGCTGGTCGGTGACGAGATCCCGCGGCTTGCCCGCATCCTCCACGTGGCCGACGCGTTCGAGGCCATGACCGCGGCCCGCCCCTATCGCATGGTGCCGCTCACGGGCGCCCAGGCCGTCGCCGAGCTTCGGAAGTTCTCCGGAATCCAATTCGATCCGGTGATCGTCGATGCCTTCCTGAAGACCTCCTGGGTCGAGGGCGTGTCCGACCCGGGGTCTGCGTTCGAGCCGAAGCCGATCCCGCTCATCGCTGTTGCGGCGGCACGGATGGCCAAGGCGGGTGCGGTCGACTCGACGAGCGCTGCCCCGGCGGCGAAGGTCGACACCGCCTGACCCAGCCCCCCGGGCGCCCGGGTGCCCACGACCAATCGCCGCGAATCACCCGCGCAATCGCCTCCCGGCACCGCATCATTCGCGCCGTGGATCTGCCTGTCGTCCGCACTGACGCCCTGGCCGTGAACCCGCGATGCTGATCGGCGGCATCGTCGCGGGCCTGGTCCTGGGCCTCCTCGCAGGCGGCGACATCCTGAATCTTGCCCAGGTCCGGCTCCGTTGGGCCTGGATCGTCTTCGCGGCGCTCGCGCTCCGGTTCGGCACCGAGCTTGCCCTATCGGCCGGGATCGAGCCGGTGGTCGCCCTGCGACTGCCCCTGTACCTCGCGGCGTACGCCCTGCTGATCGGCGTCCTGTGGGTCAACCGATCGAAGCCGGGGCTCGTTCTGGCCTTCGTCGGAATCCTGTCGAACGCCTTCGTCATCGTCGTGAACGGCGGCCAGATGCCCGTCTGGGCGCCGAGCCTTGCCGCTGCCGGCCTTGCGGCATCGGACCTCAACCCCAGCCTGAATGTGCTCCTTGGGGCACCGCTCGACGCGTCGTTCCTGCTCCACGTCGGACCGCTTGCGGACGTGCTGCCGACCCCGTGCTGTACGTGCGCAATGTCGCCTCGATCGGCGACCTCTTCCTCACCGGCGGCCTGGCCTTCTTCCTGTTCGCGACCGTCGTCCTCACTCCGGCCGAGCTGCAGGAGGTGATCCGGCGGCGACTCTTTGACGACGAGGAGGTCTTCGACCGGGGGTCCGGGCTGGCGGCGGGCCTGGCCGAAGCTTCGACGCTGGAGCGGCCGCTGGTCCTCGGGGGCGCGGGCGCCGGGCTGTCGTCGCCCGGTCCGTCTTTAGTGTCGGTGGGTTCGGCCGCTGGGGTTCGTCGAGCCCCCGCAATTCCGGCGATCCCCGCGATCCTGGAGCGGGCCCGGCGGCATCCCTACGTCCGGCTCTCGCTCCAGGGCTCGTTTTCGGCCCTCTGGGTCGGCCAGCCGATCAGCCTGTTCGGGGACCGCATCCACCAGATCGCGCTGGCGTTCCTGGTGCTCGGGGCGACGAACTCGCCGATCGCGGTCGGCGCCGTGTTCGTCGCGGCGACCCTGCCGAACCTCCTGTTCGGCCCGATCGCGGGGACGTTCGTCGATCGGTGGGACCACCGCGACGTCATGGTCGTCAGCGATCTGCTGCGCGCCGCGATCGTGCTGATCCTGCCGGTCGCCGCCGTCACGAACCTGATCCTCGTCTATCCCCTGGTCTTCCTCGTGACCACGATCTCGATGTTCTTCCGGCCGGCGCGCGTGGCCCTCCTGCCACAGATCGTGGACGAAGACGACCTCCTGCCGGCCAACTCGGCCATGTGGATCGGCGAGACGATCGCCGACATCGTGGGCTACCCGCTGGCCGGCTTGTTCGTCGCGTTCCTAGGGGCGGCGTTCCCGCTGGCGTTCTGGTTCGACGCCGCTTCCTACGCGGCCTCGGCCGTCCTGGTGGCTTCGATCATCGTGCCGCCGGTCGCCGCGGCCTTCGACGAGGAGCGGAGCGAGGGCTTCCTCGCCGAGCTGCGGGAGGGCTGGCAGTTCCTGCGGGCCGAGACCGTCCTGCTCGCCAACACGCTCCAGGGCGTGGCCGGCCAGTTCATGATCGGGATCCTGTTGACGCTGATGCCGATCTACGCTCGCGACGCGATCCACAGCGTGACGTTCGGGAAGGAGGCGATCTACTCGTTCCTCGAGAGCGGGATCGGGGTCGGCAACCTGATCGGGGGCTTCGCGGTCGGGGTGATCGGAGCGCGCATCGGCTTGGGCAAGCTCGTGATCGTGGGCTATGCGGTCACCGGCGCGTTCGTGGCTCTCCTGGGCGCGGCCGGCAATCTCCCTCTGGCCATCGGGCTGGTGTTCGGCGTCGGGGTCGGCAACCTGATCTTCATCATCCCGAGCCAGACCCTCTTCCAGAAGCGGGTTCCACCGGAGCTGATGGGGCGGGTGGTCGGATTCCGCTTTTCGTTGACGTTCGGCTCGATGACTTTGGCGATGGCCGTCGGCGGCGTCCTGGGGGCGGCGTTCGGCGCCCCCGCCGTGATCGGCGCGTTCGGGCGGGTCACGGTCGCAGCCGGCCTTTCCGGCCTCCTCGTGCCGGCCATCCGCGATGCCTGAGATGCGCCGGGCGGGATCACCAATCGGTCCGTTCGAGCACTCGCGTGGCGGCGGCGTCTACGAAGGGATCGATTGAGCCGGCAGCTTGGGCGCTGACCCGATCGATCTCGTCCGTCACCTCGGGCGAGTGGCGGGCGACGTGCTCACGGAGCGCCGCGCCATACACATCGCTCCGTGATCGGCGCTCCCGTCGGGCGAGTCGCTCGGCGCTTTCGAACACATCGTCGGGGACCGATAAAGTCGTCCTCACACCCGAAGTATGGCTCCAGACCTAGGGCATTTCGAGACCTTCGCTGACACACGCGTCGAGGCCTTCGGTACACTGGCGCCCGCGCTCGGCGTGGAACCCCGCGGCCGGTGCCCCACCAAGGGAGAGACGGCGCAGGCATGACCGAGGCATCGAACGGGACGCCCGACGGCGGCAGGACCAACGGCCCGGGCGTTAACCCCGATGCTGAGACCGAAACCCTTGCCGTGCCGCAGAGCGAGGTCGAGCTCGAGCCAGACGAAGGCGACTTCGACGACGAGGAGGCTGCCGACGAGGCGGCCGGCGACGAGGAGGAAGAGGGGGAGGCGCCCCCTCGGGTCGCGCCGGCTCGGCCAGGTCGTCGCGGCCGAGAATTCCGTCCTGCTCGCGCCGCGGCGGCGGCGCCGACTCCCTCTGAGACCGCGGTCCACGTCTCGGATCGATGGTCGTCGGCCTTTGTCACCGCCACGGTCGCCGTGTTCGCGATCATCTTCCTGAACGGACTCCTGTTCGGACACGGCGGGTTCCTGCGGCCGCTGCCAAGCCCGACAC
>DATCPH010000115.1:0-1876 GCA_036570185.1 Candidatus Limnocylindrales bacterium
GTCGCGTTGGGCGTCGATCGCCCGGCGGAGGTACGCCTCAGCGGCCTCGTGTCGGCCCGCGGCCGAGGCCGACTCGCCGGCCCGCTCGAGCAGCTCTGCCGTCTCGGGCGGCTCGGTCGTCACCTCCAGCGCCTGGTTGAAGAACCCGACGGCCTGGTCGTGGGAACCGAGCGCGGTCGCCCGCTCCGCCGCCGCTCGGAGGGCGATCCGCGCCTGGGCAGCGACCGCGTCGGCTTCCGCCCCCTCGGGCGCGTTCCGGAGCGCTGCGAGGTAATGGCCGGCCAGGCCACCGGCGATTTCATCGGTCGACAGCGACTCGAAAAACCGGGCGGCGGCGAGATGGCGGGCCTTCCGGTCTCGCTTTGCGAGGGTGTTGTACGCGACCTCCCGGATCAGTGCCTGGACGAACGCGTACTGGCCGCGTTCCGGGCTTCGGGGGTCGGTCTGGAGGGTGAGGAGCTCCCTCCGAGTGAGGGATTGAAGGCGCGGCTCTAACGAGGGAACATCGATCCCGCTGACCGCGGCAAGCCCGGCCGGCGTGAAGGACTGGCCGAGCACCGCCGCGTCCTGGAGCAGGGCTCGATCGGTTGGATCGAGCCCGTCGAGCCGGGCGCCGATCAGGGCGGTCAACGACTCGGGGACCGCGAAGCTCGTGAAGTCGCCGGCCGGGCCGTACACGCCATCGATGAGGCTGAGCTGACCTTTACCGAGGAGCATGCGGACCGTCTCAACGGCATAGAGCGGGATGCCGTCGGCACGGGCGACGATCGCAACGAGGGCCGATTCCGGGATTCCGGGTGCCAGGCCCGTAAGGAGTTCGTGCATCGCGTCGACCGACAGCGGGTCAAGGAAGAGTGACGTGAAGCTCCGCTTGCCCGCGGCCCAGTTCGGGCGGCGCTCGAGGAGCTCGGGCCGGGCGAGGGTCAGGACATAGATCGGAAGCGATCGACTCCATCCGAGGAGTTGGTCGATGAAGTCGAGGAGGCCCGGATCGGCCCAGTGGAGGTCTTCGAAGGCCATCACCACAACGCCCTTCGCGGCGAGCCGCTCGAAGAAGGTCCGCCAGGCCGCGAAAAGCTGGTCGGAGCCGACAACACCCGCGTCGATCCCGAGGAGCGTGAGGAGCGCTCGCTCGATCCAACTGCGTTCGTCCTGGTCGAGCACATGGTCGGCGACCATCGCCGTGATCCTGGCGCGCGTGGTGGGCTCGTCGTCGGTCTCCGCGAGCCCAGCCAATCGCCGAATCATCTCGCCGAGGGCCCAGAACGTGATCCCCTCGCCATAGGCCGGTGATCGGCCGCTGAGCCAGAAAACCGGCTCGACAAGGCCGACAACGTATTTCTCGAGCTCCGAGGCGAGGCGACTCTTGCCGATCCCACCCGGCCCAGTGACAGATACGAGGCGCGCCTTCCGGTCGCGGCCGACGGCGGCCAGGAGGTCCTTCAGGAGGCGGAGCTCCTCGTCGCGGCCGACGAACGGCGCCTCGGGCAGATCGGTCCCGCCCTTGTCACCACGCTCGGCAATGACCCGGAGGGCCTTCCACGCGGCGACCGGTGTCGCCTTGCCCTTCAGGGCATGTTCCCCGGCCGGCTCGAAGGCGATCGCCCGCGATGCAGCGCGATAGGTCGACTCGCCGACGAGGACGGTGCCGGGCGCGGCGACCGACTGGAGGCGGGCGGCGGTGTTGACGATGTCGCCCACGACCATGCCCTCGCCGACCGCGCCGACGTTGACCGCGGCCTCGCCGGTCAGGACTCCGGCTCTGGCGGTCACGCCGAGGGGCGTGACCGCGTCGACGAGTTCGAGGGCGGCGCGGACGGCGCGTTCGGCGTCGTCCTCGCGGGCGACCGGCGCGCCCCACACGGCCATGACCGCA
>DATCPH010000116.1:0-23773 GCA_036570185.1 Candidatus Limnocylindrales bacterium
TCGCCGCGCGGCGGGGCCTGCCGGCGGCGGTCCTGCTCCGGGGCATCTTGACGTTCGCGTTCTTCGGGGTCGACGCGTTCGTGGCGTTCACGCTCGTCGAGTGGCGCGGTTTGACTGCCGCCGGGGCGGGCATCGCGCTGACGACCGCCACGGTCTCATGGACCGCAGGGTCATGGGTCCAGGCCAGGGGCGCGAACCGCCTTGGGAATGGCTGGTTCGTGCGCCTGGGCTTCGCGACGCTCCTGGTCGGGCTCGTGGCGTTTGCGTTCGTTCTCATCCCGACGGTGCCGCCATGGGTCGCGATTCCGACATTCGGTGTCGCCGGCCTCGGGATGGGTCTCGCCTACGCCCCGCTCTCGCTGATCGTCCTGCGGGATGCACGCGCCGGCGAACAGGGTGCGGCGACGGCCGCGCTATCGCTGTCGGACGCGCTCGGGACGGCCCTCGGGACGGGCATCGCCGGATCGATCGTGGCTGCCGGCCTGCGGAGCGGCGCGGACCCTGGGGGCGCGGTGGCGCCGGCGTTCGCGGTGGCAGCCTCCATTGCGGGGCTGGGCCTGCTCCTTTCGCCCCGATTGCGGGCCAGCCGTGCGCAGGGCGGCTGACAATCGACCTGGTTGCGAGCAGGGAACACGCCTCGCAAAGCAGTAGACTTCGAGGCGCCGGTATCGCGATCGTGATCGCTTCATCGCCACCGGCAACCGCCCCCCGTTGCCCACCACGGAGGCTTCCAAGACCGATGTCCGTCGACGACCTTCGCGCGAAGATTCGCGAGATCCCAGACTTCCCGAAGCCTGGCATCCTCTTCTACGACATCACCACGCTTCTCAAGGATCCAGCCTCGTTCCACGAAGCCATCGACCTGATGCTGGCTCCCTATCGCGACGAGAAGATCGACATCGTGGTCGGGATGGAGTCGCGTGGCTTCATCTTCAGCGCGCCGATGGCCTACCAGCTGAACGCCGGGCTCGTTCCGGTCCGCAAGCTCGGCAAGCTGCCGGCCGAGACGATCACGGTGGAGTACGCCCTCGAATACGGCAGCAACACGCTCGAGATCCATCGGGACGCCATCCAACCGGGACAGTCGGTCCTGATCGTGGATGACCTGCTCGCGACCGCAGGGACGGTCAAGGGGACGATCGAGCTTGTCGAGCGCCTGAAGGGCAATGTCGTCGGCCTCGCCTTCCTCGTCGAGCTCGACTTCCTCAAGGGTCGAGATCGACTCGACGGTCGTCGCGTGACGAGCGTCATCCAGTACTGACTCGAGGGCCGGATGCCGACGACCGAACCTGGCAGGGGCGGCGGGGCCGATCAGGCCGACCCGGAACGACGCCGGTTCTTCCGTGCGTTCGCCGGCGAGGTCGTCCGGACGGCGGCTGGGGTCGTGGCGGTCGCAACCAGCCTGCAGAGGAGCAGTGCGGAAGCCGCGCGCGACCTGCTCTCGCCCGATGCCATCGGCTCAATGCCTGGAGCGACTCAACCGGTTGACGTTTCCATGGCGGTCGCCCCGAGCGGCAACGGGAACGCCATCGCGAGCGGCCCGCGCGGATTCCGAACGCCGTTCCGGTTCGGATCGGAGAGCGTCCTGCTCGTGATCGACCAGCGGCGACTGCCCGAGGAGCTCGTCGAGAACGAGGTTCGAGGAGCCTCGGACGCGGCGTTCGCCATCCAGTCGATGGTCGTGCGAGGCGCGCCGGCCATCGGCCAGGTCGCCGCCCTTGGGCTGGCCCTTTCCGCGCGCGCCGTCGTCACGAGCCAGCCCCACGTCCGCCGCGGGATCCTGCGCGGCGCCGCGAACTCCCTGGTCAATGCCCGCCCGACGGCGGTCAACCTTCGTTGGGCGGTTGACCGCCTCATCGCTCGCTACGAGGCCATCGGAGAGCTGTCCGAGGACGGCACAGCGATCGCGTCCGCCATGCGCGACGAGGCCGACCGCATCGTCTTCGAGACAACGACCGACCACGGCCGGCTGGCCGATTTCGGTCTCGCCGCACTGCCGCCTGTCGAGGGCCGGCCCCTCCGGATCCTCACCCATTGCAATACCGGGCCGCTCGCGTGCGGACAGTTCGGGACCGCGTTGGGGGTCGTCCAGGCCGCGCACCACGCCGGCCGCGAGGTCTTTGTGTTCGTGGATGAGACCAGGCCGTACCTCCAGGGGGCCCGTCTCACCACCTGGGAGTTGGCCCAGGCCGGCGTTCCTCACGCCCTCATCGCCGATATGGCCGCCGGCCACCTCATGGCGAGAGGCGAAGTCGATGTCGTCCTCGTCGGGGCAGATCGGGTCGCGGCCAACGGCGACACAGCCAACAAGCTCGGGACGTACACCCTGGCTGTGCTGGCGGCACGCCACCAAATTCCGCTCCTCGTCTGCGCCCCACTCAGCTCCGTCGACCTGGCCACGGCCGACGGGGCCGGGATCCCGATCGAGGAACGATCCGCGGACGAGGTGACCCACCTTCGGGGAACGTCGATCGCCCCGCCAGGGACGTTGGCCGTGAACCCTGCCTTCGACGTCACTCCGGCCGAGTTGATCCGCGCGATCGTGACGGAGGAGGGGACGCTCCGGGCACCGTTCGGGCCGGCCCTCAGCGCAGCATATGAGCGGCGCACTCAGCGCTGGGCGGCCGACCGCGCCGGACCGGCCGAACCGGTGGCTACGCTTCGAGCGGCTTCCTGAGCATGGCAACCGTCGCCATCGCCAGGAACGATCGAGCCCTCGTTGTCGCTCCCACGACCGATCGCGCACTCCTTCGTCGTTTCCTCGAACGCGATCGGCTCTTCGCGGCCTATCCGCTGTGCGACCTCGACGACCGCGAGTTCGGCCGGACTCAATGGGGCATCGCGTTCTTCGATGGTGAGCCCATCTCGATCGCCCTCGAGTACTCCGGTGCCACGCCCCAGCCACTCTTCGTGATGGGCCGCAACGACGGGATCAGTGCCATCCTCCGGGACGTCATCCGACCGCGCGCTGCCTTCACCGCGGCCAGAGCCGAGAATCTTCGGGCGCTCGGCGAGCACTACCGGATCGACCCCGGCCCACCGATGGTCAGGATGTGGGTCGACGCCCAGCGGTTCCAGCCGTTCCCCGCCGACGTCCGTCGGTTGGGGACCAGCGACAGCAGCGACCTTAACCGGCTGTATCAGCTGGGGTTCGGTTCGTGGCTCCCGTCCTCCGCGATCGGCGAAGGCATCTACTACGGCCTGTGGGTCGGTGGCCGCCTGATGTCCGCGGCCGGGACCCACGTGATCAGCCACACCGCCCGCATCGGGGTGGTCGGCAACGTCATGACCCATGTCGACTTCCGCGGTCGCGGCTACGCGTCCGCGGTGACGAGCGCCGTGACCGCGGAGCTTCTCCTGAGCTGCGACCAGGTCGTGCTCAACGTGCGGTCCGACAACCCGCCGGCCCTGGCGGCCTACCGTCGGCTCGGCTATGCCGAGCACGTCCGCTTCGAGGAGCGCCTGATCCACCGGCTGTCGTCGCCCTGGTCGGAGCTGACGGCCCCTATCCGCCGGTTCTTCAGTGGACGCCGCGAGATTCGGGCGTGACCGCGTGCGAGATTCGGGCGTGACCGCCGGAGAGCTCCAGTCCCACGACATCAGCGACCTGAGGCTGGCGGCCGAGGGTGTCCGCCGGATCGAATGGGCCGAACGCGAGATGCCGGTCCTGCGCCTGATCCGGGAACGGTTCGGCCGGGAGCGACCACTGGCGGGAGTCCGGATTGGCGCCTGTCTCCACGTCACGACCGAAACCGCCAATCTCATGCGGACCCTCCAGGCCGGCGGGGCCGAGGTCGTCCTGGCGGCGTCCAACCCGCTCTCGACCCGCGATGACGTCGCCGCGGCCCTGGTCGGCGAATACGGGATCGGGGTCTTTGCCCGGCGTGGCGAGGACCGCGACAAGTACTACGCCCATCTCGGTGCCGTCGCCGACACCCATCCGCAGGTCACGATGGACGATGGCTGCGACCTCGTCACGCTGCTGCATCGAGAGCGCACAGGCCAGCTCGACGAGGTCCTCGCCGGCACCGAGGAGACGACGACGGGCGTCGTGCGGCTGCGAGCCATGGCCGCCGACGGGGCGCTGAGGTTTCCGGTCGTCGCCGTCAACGAGGCGCTGACAAAGCATCTCTTCGACAACCGATACGGGACCGGCCAGTCGACCCTGGATGGGATCATTCGGGCGACCAACCTCCTCATCGCGGGCAGGAACGTCGTCGTCGCCGGCTATGGTTGGGTCGGCAGGGGAATCGCATCCCGGGTCGCCGGTCATGGCGGCCACGTCGCCATCGTCGAGATCGATCCGGTCCGAGCCCTCGAGGCCCTCATGGACGGCTACGCGGTGATGACGGCAGCCCAGGCTGCTCCATGGGGCGACCTCTTCATCACCGCGACCGGCAACGTCAACGTCTTCCGCCGCGAGCACTTCGAGGCGATGCGAGACGGCGCGGTGATGGCCAACTCGGGCCACTTCGACTCCGAGCTCGACCTGCGGGCACTGCGCGAGATGGCTGAGGGACACGTTCGCGAGGTTCGCGACAACGTCCAGGAGTTCGACATTGGCGGCAAGCGCATCCACCTGCTCGCGGAGGGGCGGCTTGTCAACCTCGGGGCTGCCGAGGGGCACCCGGCCGCGGTGATGGACATGAGCTTCGCCAACCAGGCGCTCTCGGTCGAGTACCTGGCCGGCCATCACGGCGAACTGGAGAACGCGGTCTACGGCGTCCCGGAGGCGATCGACGCCGAAGTCGCCCGCCTCAAGCTCGAGGCGATGGGCGTCGTCCTTGACCCGATGACCCCCGAGCAACTCGCATACGTTTCCTCCTGGCAGCAGGGAACCTAGCGAGCTCCCCGCTGGCCGTGGGGCCGCAGGGGCTTCGGGCCGTCGGGCCGCAGGCCGCCGGCCGCGCCGCCAGGTGTGCCCTACGGCCTTTTGACGCCGTTTCGTTTCACTCCACGCACATTCCCGTCCGGGCGTTTCATGGGACGCACACGTCCGCGACTGGAGCCTGTTCGCCCGCCAATTCCTTTCATCGGATGTGCGTTTCTGCAGTCATATCGATGGCGAAGGCTGAAACGAGCGATTCCGTTCATGCCATGGAACAAATCGGCTCCTGAACCGGTCACGCGAGGACTGGAACCTCCAACGCGTCCACCGGGTGAAACGGGCCTCGCCGCCGCGATCGAGTGGCGTCGGGGCGGGGAGATCCAGGCAGGCCGCCTGATCGTGCGACCGGCCGCCCAGTTGCGGGCTGGCTGGGCCAGCCGCCCGTGGTACCCTCGCGGCGAAACCGCAGGATGGCGTCCGGATCCCAGGCGGAGGCATGACGAGCATCGTCACCGACAATCGTTACCTGTTCACGTCCGAGTCGGTCACCGAGGGCCACCCGGACAAGATGTGCGACCAGATCAGCGATGCGATCCTGGACGCGATCATCGCGACCGACCCGAACGCACGCGTCGCTTGCGAGACCGCCACCACGACCGGGCTGGTGGTCGTCCTTGGTGAGATCACGACGTCGACGTACGTCGACTTCCAGGCGGTGGTCCGCGAGACCGTCCGCGACATCGGATACACGAAGGCCGAATACGGCTTCGATTACCTGACCTGCGGAACGCTCGTCTCGATCAAGGAGCAGTCGCCGGACATTGCCCGTGGCGTGAACTCCGCCCTCGAAACGCGTGACGGCGGCCCACGGGCCCGGGAGCTGGGTGCCGGCGACCAGGGAATGATGTTCGGGTACGCCTGTCGCGAGACGCCCGAGCTCATGCCGTTGCCGATCGCCCTGGCCCATCGGACGGCGCGGCGGCTGGCCGAGGTCCGCAAATCGCGCGAGCTGCCGTATCTGCGACCCGATGGCAAGACGCAAGTCACCGTCGAGTACGAACGGGGCGTCCCGGTCCGGGTGCAGACCGTGGTCGTCGCGGCTCAACACGACCCCGACGTCGACACAGACCGTTTGCGCCAGGACATCATGGAAACGGTGGTCATGCCGTCGATCCCGCTCGATCTTCGGGCGATGGATCCCGTGGTCCACGTCAACCCGACCGGGCGCTTTGTGATCGGCGGGCCGATGGGCGACGCTGGCCTCACGGGCCGCAAGATCATCGTCGACACGTACGGCGGCATGGCTCGCCACGGCGGGGGCTGCTTTTCCGGCAAGGATCCGACCAAGGTCGACCGCTCCGCGGCATACGCGGCACGCTGGGTCGCCAAGAACGTGGTTGCAGCCGGGCTTGCCGACCGCTTCGAAGTCGAGCTTGCCTATGGCATCGGCATTGCTCGGCCAATCTCGATCTCGATCGAAACGTTCGGCACGGGGCGGATTCCGGACGACCGCATCCTCGCCCTGATCGATCGCCATTTCGACCTGCGGCCGGTGGCCATCATCGAGGCCCTGGACCTTCGCCGGCCGATCTACCGCCAGACGGCGGCGTACGGGCATTTCGGCCGGCTCGACCTCGACCTGCCGTGGGAATCGACTGCCCTGGCCAGCCAGCTTGCCGCCGATGCCGGCGTCCGCGAGCCGGCCGCGGTCGCGCTCGCCTGACGGATGTACGTCGTCGTCCTTGCGGGCGGGGGCGGTACGCGGCTCTGGCCGCTCAGCATTGCCGATCGACCCAAGCCATTCCTGCCGCTTCTCGGTGAGCGTTCGCTTCTCCAGCTAACCGTTGACCGACTGTCCGGGCTGGTGGCCGTCCAGGACGTCGTCGTCGTTGCCGACCGGCGGCACGCGGCCCTCGTCGACGCCCAGGTCCCGGAGGTCGCCGTCCTTGCCGAGCCACTCGGGCGGAACACGGCGGCTGCGATCGCCCTGGCCACGGCTGCGATCGAGCGGCCAGAGGACGAAGTCATGGTGGTCCTGCCCGCGGATCATTGGATCGCCGACGACGTGGCCTTCCGCGACGCAATCCGAGCGGCTGCGCTCATCGCCGACGGCGCACTGGGCATCGAATCGCCCCTGGTCACGCTCGGTGTCGCGCCGGAACGGCCGGCGACAGAGTACGGGTACCTGATCCCCCGGCTCGAGACGAATGAACCAGGTCCCTCCGGGCAGGGCTACATGCAGGGCTACGTGCTGGAGGCCTTCGAGGAGAAACCCACCGCCGAGCGCGCCCGGCAGCTCCAGGCGATGAGCGGCGCTGCCTGGAATGCCGGCATCTTCGTGTGGCGGCGCTCGGCGATCCGGTCTGCGATCGAGCGGTACACGTCGCTGATGACCGTCCTCGATCCGGCGGTCGGCTCGGAGATCGGTCTGGAGATGGCCTACGATCGCATCGTTCCGCGATCCATCGACGTGGCCGTCATGGAAAGCGCGGCGAGGGATCGCAGGGTTGCGATGACGACGCTTGACGCTGGTTGGAGCGATCTCGGGAGCTGGGCGGCCCTTCTCGCGGCGCTGCCCGGCCACCGCGCGTGGCGGGCGATCGCTCGCGTGGTGTCTCCGGGCCAGATCGTTGACCTTCGTGGCGCGGACCTCGCCCTGCGACGTCGCGACGGTGAACTCGAGTTGCTCGACGGCCCCCGAAGCGGTCTCTATTCGGGCACGCCCATGGCTCTCTTCACCGACGCCCGATCGGACCTCGCCGCGCTTCGGGCTCTCATCGATCGGGTCGAGCGGGCCGCCGCGAAGCAGCCGGAGTCAGGGCACGCCACGGGCGAGCCGGTCAGGGCCGGCGGATGACCGCAATCTCCATGCCAGGGCCGACCAGCATCGTCTTCGGGACCGACGGCTGGCGTGCGCGCGTCGCCGACGAGTACACATTCGACAACGTCCGTCGCTGCGCCGACGGCGTCGCCCGCTACGTTGTCGAGCGCGGCGAGCAGTCCAGGGGCGTGGTCATCGCCTACGACCGCCGTTTCGCCTCGGAGCACTTCGCCGCGGCCGTCGCGGAGGTCCTGCTCGCCCATGACATCCCGATCGCCTTTGCGACCGGCGCGGTGCCCACCCAGATGAGCTCGTACGAGGTCGTTGAACGAGGCGCTGCGGCAGGCATCGTGATCACGGCCAGCCACAACCCGTGGACCGACAACGGCTTCAAGGTCAAGTCGCCCGAAGGCTCGGCGGCCGGGCCGGAGATCCTGCGCGTGATCGAGGACCAGATCGCGCGCAACGGCAACGTCCCGATCGAGCGGCGCCCGTTCGCCGACGCCGAGGCGGCCGGACTCGTCGAGCGCTACGACCCGTACCCGGGCTATGAGCAATTCGTGCGCCGCACGGTTGACGTCGACGCGCTCAAGGCAGCCGACGCCCATGTCCTGGTGGAGCCGATGTGGGGAGCCGGCGCCGGCTGGCTCAGCCGGCTCCTGACCGGTGGCCGGATCCGGGTCACGGAGATCCACCAGGAGCGAAACCCCTACTTCGGTGGCGTGAATCCCGAGCCGATCCGGCCCAACGTGGACGAGGCCCTGGGCATGCTGGCCGGCGGCGGCTACGACCTCGGACTACTCCTCGATGGCGATGCCGACCGCGCCGGGGCCGCCGACGAGCGGGGCGTCTTCATCCACCAGCTCCAGGTGACCGGACTCCTCATCTACTACCTCGCCGAGCACCGGGGACTTCGACAGCCGGTCGTCAAGAGCGTCAACAACACGTCGATGGCCGAGCGTCTCGGTGAGCGCTACGGAATCGACGTGTACGAGACGTCGGTCGGGTTCAAGTACATCGGCCCCAAGATGATCGAAACCGGGGCGATGATGGGCGGCGAGGAGTCGGGTGGTTTCGGCTTCGGCATGCACCTGCCCGAGCGCGACGGCATCTACGCCGACCTCCTTCTGCTGGACCTGTTCCTCCGCGAGCGGGCGGCCGGTCGTTGGCCGGTCTCGAAAGCGATCGCCCATCTCCACGAGATTGCCGGACCTTCGTGGTATCGGCGGATCGACGTCCACGTCGAGCGATCGGCCTATCCCGAGGTAAAGCGCCGCCTACTCGTCGATCTTCGCGAGAAGGCCCCCGAAACGCTTGCCGGGCAGCCGGTGACGCGAACCGTCCTGCTCCAGACCGGCGACGGCTTCAAGTTCTTCGTCGCCGATGGCTCATGGCTCCTCGTCCGGACGTCGGGGACGGAGCCTCTTGTCCGGATCTACACGGAGGCCACGTCGGAGGCCACCCAAGAGGCCATGATCGAGGCAGGCCAGAAACTGGTACTCGGCGGCGCCTGAAATCTGGCGGCGCGGCTCTGCGGCGCATGTCGGGGTGGTCCGGCCCTCCGACGGGGTGTACCCTTGGCCCGACGACCGCCACGACCGGTCGGTGGTGCGCGACCGGACGGCGGCCCTCACGAGCGCCCTCGGGCGACGGAGGTAGTGCAACGATGCACAGCTCGCTGATCGGCAAGGTCGAGAAGGCAAATCGCTACGCGCGAGAGCTCGATCGCATCACGATCGACCGCCTCTCGCTCACCTTTCGTGGCGACAACGACACCCACCATGTCAGCCTCGACGCCGGTCAGTGGCATTGCACCTGCCATTACTTCGAGAGCTGGAGTTCCTGCGTCCACCTCCTGACCCTGCAGAAGATCATGGGCGTCATGCTGCCCGAAGAGGCCCAGGTCTCGATCTTCTCGGCCCAGGCGGTTCCCAGCGCCTGAGTTCGGCCGCGCCCAACCCGCGGGCGCCGGTGCGGCGCCCTTCGAGCAGGGCGGCTCCGGGCCGGCGCCCGCGGTGTGGCGACAGGCGCATCAAGACTCGACGCGACCCCAAGAACGGATTCCGATCGGGTGCCCGCCGGGCGGATCGGCGCGACCTTGGCGGATTTCCGCCGCCCGGCCTGATTTCTGCCGGCCTGCCTGATTTCTGCCGCACGATCTTCAGGCGGTCATTCGTCGCCAATTTTCCGCCATACGACCGCCTTGTGGTCGCATGACAACGCCGGCGGAGATCGTCCTGATCAGCCGTCCCTCGTGGCCACATACGCGGCTGACATACGACCGCCTCAAGATCGCCTGACGGAACCGATACAGCCGCGCCCGCTTGGGCTCGACCCCTTAATCGCCGGTTCACCTCACTTCCAGCGACCAGAAGTAGGTGCCGTCGCCTGACCCATCGGCAAGGAAGAGGCGGACCGCCAGGACCCAGTTGCCCTGCCGGATGCCGCCGATCTGAACCTGAACGAGCGGCGGCTGCGACGCCTCGCGACCGCCGACGCCGGAGGAGTCTCGGCCCTGCGCGTCCGCCGCGGCAGCCACCGAAGCGGTCCACTCGCCGACTGCGGAGCCGTCGTTGAAGCCGACGGACAGCGGCGAGTCGGCGGGCAGCGCCGTCGGCATGAGGGCCGACGTCGGTAGCCACGGGACGTCGGCTGCGCTGCCTCCGAACTCATAAGAACCGCGCGTTCCGCCAACCCGACGCCCATCGGGCAGGATCAGGAGAGCGCCGGGCGGCAACTTCGGTATCTCCGGCGACCTCGAGATTCCCGAGGTCGCCATCGCTGGCGACGGCCCGCCGGCCACACGGTCCGGCCAGCCGGTCGCGACGGCAACGATCGCCACCGCCGCGGTGACGAGCGCCACCGCCGCGGCCGGACACCATCCGGGATGAGCGCGGCGCTCCACCGTCATGGTGTTCCGGTGACTGCGCTCACTGGACGGGGGCGAAGGGACACGAGATCGTGCACGGCGAGACCTTGACGGTCACGGCGCTTGACGCGGAACCGCTGATGCCCTCGGTGGTCGGCGTCGAGAAGACAGCCCGCCACTCGTAGGTCACCGTGAGGTATGCCGTCGTGACGTAGGTGTTCCCGCTCGGGGTCATCGACCCCAGCGATATCCAGCTCGTCGAGCCCGGCACGCGGCCCTGAAGGACGACGGTCCGGCCCGCGATGTAGTCGTTGGACAGGGCGAGGTAGCCGCTGTTGCTGGCGGTCTTGAGCGTCGCGGTGAAGGTGACCCCACCTCGGTAGGCAACCCAGGTCGAGCTGGCGGTCAGCGACGTCGTCGTCTGGAGGGCGAGGCACTTCGAGAACAGGGCGGACGCGGTCGGGCGGTCGTACTGGAGCTGGAGACGAGCAACGTCGCAGCGACCGTATCCGTGGCGATTCCAGCCGGTGTTGGGCCTCGACGCCGAGACCGTCTGAACCATCGAGTCGAGGTAGTCGGAATTGTCCGAGTAATTGACGTGATGACCGAGGTCCTCGACATGGCCGAGTTCGTCGAGCGCCAGGTTCTCCACGTCGAAGCAGCCGTTGACATACCCGGTGGGACCCTGGCACCAGCGCAGGACGCCCCAGTCAAAGACGCGGCCCTGGGCCGTGAAGAAGACGGCGAACGAAGTCGGAGCGTTGCCCCGGCTCATGCAGGCGATGGCCGCCGAGGCGCAGAAATACGGGTCGGCGTATCCGATGACACTCGACGCCGAGGTCGTCCGCGAGAAGCTCGCCGCGCGCGAGCCCCGAGTCGCGTTCGAATCGGCGGCTCCGGCTTCGATCGCCGGGCGCATCCAATCGGGCGGGACCTCGCCGGAGCGCCACTGATAGGCGAGCGATTGGTTCGGGTACCAGAGGCTGCCGCCCAGGAGCGGGTCCGGTCCGTGCGCATTCACCGTCGACCCGCTGCCGAGCATGGCCACGATCGCAATGGCGGCGGCGATGGCGACACGAGTTCGCGGTGCGATCCTCCGAATGGCGTTCACGGTGCCTCCTGTCCGGCAGGGAACGTGCGGTCGGTGAGTGGATCGAAAGCGAGCGCTTGCCCCGGATCGAGATCCGGGCTGATCGCGCCGCCGGCCGTGGTCGGGAAGAGGGTCACGCGCCCGCTGCCGACCTCGACGCCGGCCGCAGCGGCCGGTCCGATGGGGGCGAGCCGTCCCGCCAGGGAATCGGACGTTCGGAGCAGCCGATCGGTCGCAACGTCGACCGAGATCGTCCGGGCCGCCCCAGCTTCGGCCAACGTCGCGACTGCGATGAGGCCGTTCGGGCCTCGAATGGTCGCCGCGTCGACGATGTCTTCGAGCGGGACGCTCATCCGACCGGACGAAATGACGGTGACCTGGAGCGGACACGGCCGACCGCCGCACGCGGCAAAGGTCACGATTCGTTCGCGGTCGAAGCCGATGAGCGTGCCCTGTCCCGGCCCCGCCAGGGTTGCCACGATCGAAAGCGTCGTCGCACTGACGTCGACAACCCGGGTCGCGCATTCGACGACGCCGCAGGACTGGACGGCCAGCCTGTCGCCGTCGACGTCGAAGCTCAGGTCGGTCGACCAGACGCGCCCGACTCGACGGCCGGCGCCGGTGCTCGGATCGAACGGCGGCAGGACCCCGACTGGGCCATCGGCACCGCCCAACGGCAGTCGCCATGTCCCCAGGTCGGCCCGGCCGTCTCGGGCAACGAGGTGGAAGTAGACCCAGCGACCCGATGGGTCGAGCACTGCGCGGCGAACGACGTCGGAGCTGCGATAGACGACCGCCGAGCACCAGCCCGCGGTCGAGAGGAGCTCGACACGTGAGCCCGCGCCCTCATCGATCGCGAGCGCGACGACGCCGTGGACCGGCCCGGACGCGGTCGCCGCTGCGGGAAGATCGAGGACGATCGGCTCCGGCGCGCCGGGGGACGCGGCTCGGAGCTTCCAGCCGACGAGCGTCCCGTCATCGGCCAGCGAGGGCCGCGACGTCCACCAGGAACCCGGGGCCGGTGTCGCCGTGGCGAGGTCCCCACAGCCCGCAACCACGCCTCGAGCGGCCGAGGTCGGCGCGCCGGCGAGTGCCGGCAGGTCAGCGAGAAGAGTGGCGGCGAGGACGGCGGCAACGGGCGGACCGAGCCGGAGCAGCCAAGTGCGCCTCGGCAACATCGAGAACCTCCTCCGACGGGATGCCTGGCGGGAGGAGGGCGAGGAGCGGATCGTCGCAGGGGCCGCTTACCTGCCACGTATCGGGCGAATATCGGCGACGTATTGCCGCGTGGTAACCTCGCGGCGACAACCACAGATACGCCGCTGGGTCGCGAAGCCGGTGAGATTCCGGCACAGTCCCGCTACGGTGAACGCCGCCAACGTGGCGACGCAAGTCCGGTCGCCGGCCCCGCGGAGGTTGCTCAACCTTCGAGAGAAAGGGCAAGGCAAGCATGCGTCCATCCACCTGAGGCCCCTCCTTCGACGTCGAAGCGAGGGGTCGCTCGATTCCGCGGACTCCTCGCTTTCGAAGACTCCTCACACCACCTTCGAACCCCGAGGTTTTCCGTTGGACGCGATTCGTGCTTTGCGACTTCACCCTCGACTCGGCCGCTCGGCGGCCGTTCTGGCAACGATCCTTGCGTTGGCCGGATGTTCGGCCGGGGTCTCGCCCGCCACCTCCGTCACGCCCTCGGCGCCCGTTGCCACACTCTCGCCAGCCCCGCCCTCGCCCGCACTGACGCCCAGTCCAAGCCCCGCGTTCCCGGTCGCGCTGACCGATGACGACAAGACTGCGGTTGCAATCGCCGCACGTCCCTCGAAGATCGTCTCGCTCACGCCGGCGGCAACCGAGATCCTGTTTGCCATCGGAGCCGGCGATCGGGTCGCGGCCAAGGTCGAGGACGTGGCCAACTATCCGCCCGAGGCGTCCAAGCTGCCTGTCGTGGCAACGTATAAGGGCGTCGACATCGAAAAGATCGTCGGCCTGGGCGCGGACCTCGTGATTGCGGGCGGCAGCGGATTCACCCCGGCCGACGCGATCACCAAGCTGCGCAGCCTTGGCGTTCCAGTCCTGGTCCTCGACGCCACGAGTCTCGCGGGAGCCCTCCACGATATCGAGCTCGTCGGGGACGCCGCTGGCGACGGTGGTCCCGCGCGTGACCTGACGGCGTCGATGCAGGCCCAGATCGATCAGCTGTCGGCGGCGACGCGCGATCTCCCCAAGCCGACCGTCTTCTACGAGATCGGCGCCGACCCGCAGATCTACACGGCGCCGACCGATTCGATCTACGCCGACATGCTCAAACTCGCGGGGAGCAGTCCAATCACGACCGGGAGCGACTACGTGATCCCGCTCGAGAAGATCGTGGCCGCGAACCCCACGGTCATCCTGCTCGGCGATGCCGCCTACGGAGTTACCGTCGATCAGGTCCGGAAGCGGGCAGGGTGGGCTGGCATTGCCGCGGTCAAGAGCAAGGCGATCCGGCCCGTCGACGACATCGTCATCACTCGACCGGGGCCACGCCTCGTCGACGGCCTCCGCGACCTCATCGTGGCCATCCATCCCGATCTCGTGCTGCCGCCCGAGACCAGCCCCCTGGCCTCCGCGGCGCCGTCCTGAGCCGCGTGTCCATGGCGACGCCAGGGGCTGCGGTCGCGCCGGGCAGGCTCCGAGTCATGCGCCGGCTCGGCGGGCTCGACGCCGTCCGCCGGCGGCCGGTGGCCGTGGGGATCGCCGGGCTCGCGATCCTCGCGTTCACGCTCGTCGCCGGCGTCGCGGCCGGCACCGTGCCGATCCCGGTCGGCGATACGATCGGGATCCTCGGCCATCGTCTGCTCGGGCTCGACCTGCCGAGGACCTGGTCGCCGGCGTCGGAGACCATCGTCGTCGACCTCCGGTTGCCGCGGGTCCTGACGGCCATGGTCGTGGGCGTCGCGCTGGCAGTGGCCGGGACGACATTCCAGGGCCTCCTGCGGAATCCGCTCGCGGACCCGTATGTGCTGGGCACTGCGTCCGGAGCCGCCCTCGGGGCGGCCGTCGCGGTCCTCTTGCCTGTCCAGACCCTCATCCTGGAGTTCGGGCTCCTGCATGCCCTGGCATTCCTGGGCGCGCTCGCGTCGGTGGCCGTCGTCTACCGGCTCTCGAGACTCGGCGGCCTGGCGCCCCTGACCAGCCTCCTGTTGACCGGCTACGCGGTGGGATCGCTGCTCGCCGCCGGCCTCGCCATGGCGATGTATCTCTCGGGCGCGGGACTTCGCCAGATTTTCTCGTTCCTGTTGGGCGGTTTCGACGCCGCGTCATGGGTCCGATTGGCGACGGCCGCCCCCATCGTGCTCGTGGCCTCGGTCGGGATCCTCGCACGCGCCCGCGTGCTGAACGGTCTGCTCCTCGGCGAGGAGGCCGCAGCCCATCTCGGCGTCGACGTCCGCCGCGAACGCGGGATCCTGCTGGCGCTGGCGTCGCTCGTCACCGCCGCGGCGGTCGCCGTGAGTGGCCTGATCGGTTTCATCGGGCTGGTCGTTCCCCACGTCGTGCGCCTGCTCGCCGGTCCGAACGCCCGGCTCGTGCTGCCGCTCTCGGCGCTCTTCGGAGCCAGTCTGCTCGCCCTTGCCGATATCGCGGCGCGCCTTCTGGGCGACATCCCGGTCGGGGTCGTGACGGCCGTCATCGGCGCACCGTTCTTCCTGGTGCTTCTCCGGCAGGCGCGATCGGGATACGAGTTGTGAGCGCAGCCCTCATCCGCGGCGACTCGTCCGTGGGACCGGCTGCGATCCGCCTCGAAGGCGTGACCGTCGCCTACGGGACGCGTACCGCGCTCCGGGACGTGGATCTGGCGATCGACCCTGGCGAGCGCGTGGCCCTGATCGGCCCGAACGGGGCGGGCAAGTCGACCGTGCTCCGGGTAGCGGCCGGAAC
Organism: Candidatus Limnocylindrales bacterium; assembly: GCA_036570185.1. Taxonomy (GTDB): domain Bacteria; phylum Chloroflexota; class Limnocylindria; order Limnocylindrales; family CSP1-4; genus DATCPH01. The sequence goes on from DATCPH010000116.1 coordinate 15,524, forward strand.
CCTGGACCCGACCCTCGGCCGGATCGAGCTCGGCGGAGTCGCGCTGGAACGACTCGATCGGCTCGCGATCGCCCGGCGGCTGGCCGTCGTCCCGCAACAGGTCGTGCTTCCGTTCGCCACTCGCGTCGAGGAGGTCGTCGGGCTGGGTCGGCTTCCCCACGAGGACCCCTTCCGCGGGGCTCGGCCGACGGATCGGGCGGCCATCGCCGCCGCGATCGAGCGGGTCGGGGTCGGCCACCTCCTCGGTCGCGACGCGCGTGAGCTCTCGCTGGGCGAGCGCCAGCTCGTGCTCCTCGCCCTCGCGGTGGCACAGGCGACGCCCGTTCTGCTGCTGGACGAACCGACGATCCACCTGGACCTTCGCCACCAGGTCGGGGCGATGGAGCTGCTCGTCGACCTCAACGAACGGGACGGCACTACGATCCTCGCCGTCTTCCACGACCTGGGCCTTGCGGCGCATTTCTTCCCGCGCCTGGTCCTGCTCCACCAGGGCCGGATCGTTGCCGACGGAGCGCCGTCGGAGGTCCTCACCGACGAGCGCATTCGGGAGATCTTCGGGGTCGATCCGGGATTCGTGCGGGTTCGCTGATCCGGTCAGGCGGGGGCGATCTCCCTGCCCAGGAGGTGGCCCACGGCTGCCCCACATCCGGCAATGACCAGTGCGGCGAACGGCGCGGCTGATCGGGATGTCGGGACCTCGAAGAGCGGCACCCACAGCCCGACCAGCAGCGCCCAGAGCCAGGGCCTCCGGCGACCGACCGCCGATGCCAGGGCCGCGACCAAGAACAGCGCCGCGACCGTCAGGCCGGTTGCATCGAAGCCGGGCCGTGAGTCGACGTACGCGATGCCGATCCCCGCAGTGACAGAGATCGCCAGCGCGGCCGCCTCCAGACGCTTGGCCGGCACAAAGTCGATCACGCGCGCTTGCGCGCGAGATCAAGGAATGGCAGCGGGACCACCCGCGCCGGGACGCGTCCTCGCCGGCCCTCCACCGTCCACTCCACCTCGACGCGATCGCCCGGCGTAGCGAACGGCGGTGGCACCGACCCCAGCGCGATCGCCTGCTTCAAGATCGGGCTCCAGCCGCGGCTCGTGACCCGGCCGACCTGCGCGCCACGAGGCGCAAAGACCGGCACCGAGCTCCGATCCACGATGAGAGCGATCGCCGGCGGGAGGCCCTGTCCGGCGAAGAGGCCCTCGATGCCGGACCACTCGAGCTCGAGACCAACGAGCCGCCGGGGCGGGCCGCCCGCCCGCTGCTCGCGCTCCAGCGCCAGACGGCCGACGAAATCGCCCTTTCCGAAGTCGATGAGGCGACCGAGTCCGATTTCGAAGGGCGAGTAGTTCTGGTCGGGATTGAGGGCGTGCCGAGCCGAGGTGTAGTCGACCTCGATCAGGACGAGGCCGGCCTCGAGCCGAACGACGTCGAGGGCCAGCATCCCCGCCGGGCGGATGCCGTACGGCGCTCCGGCCGAAACGAGCCCGTCCCACACTTCGAGGGCGTACTCGGCCGGAATCCACAGCTCGTACCCCAGGTCGCCCGTGTACCCGGTCCGCGACACGTCAATCGGGATCGTGCCGCTCGGGAGACGCAGGGTCGCGGGTCGGCGGCGGAAGTAGCGCAGCTCGCTGAACGACTCCGCGGTCGCTGCCTCCAGCACCGCGCGTGAGAGCGGACCCTGGAGGGCGAGGGCGGCTACCGTCTCTGTCTCCTCGTCGATCGCCACGTCAAGGCCACGGGCGTTCTGTCGAAGCCACCGAAGCTGGGGATCGGCGGCGGTCCAGCGGTAGTCGAGATCGTCAAGACGGTGGACCGTCCCGTCGTCGACGACCTTGCCGTGCTCGTCACACCACGGCGTGTAGAAAACCTGGCCCACGCCGAGCTTCGTGGCATCCCGGGTGATGACCCGGTCGACGAGTCGAGGGGCGTCGCGCCCCGTGACCCGGTACTTGAACAGCGGCGAGACGTCGATGAGCGCCGCAGCTTCGCGGATCGCGTTGTACTCGATGTCGGGGTGGTCCGCGTAGGCACTCGCGGCGAAGTAGCCGGACCACTCGCGCCACTGAAGCTTCCGATTGAGGATCGCGGTCCGCTGGTGGAACGGCGTGCCGGCACTCATCAAAGTGCTTCCACGACCTGATGGGCCCTCACTGTTTCGTAAGTCTCGAGGCGTGTGCGCAGTGCTACCGTGCTTGGCGGGTCGACATACAGGCCCAGACGGATGCCATGTGCCGATCTACGTCGAACAGGACTCTGACGGTCCCGATCGTGCGCGCCCAATCGTTCATCGGCCACGTTCCAATGACCCTTCACGCGCCCTGCCTGTTGGTCTCGGCTCGGGCGCTGGAATTCAGGGAAAACCGACGGAATTGAGAAGTTCCGAGAGGATCGCTCGATCGGCCGGATCGGTGGCCGCATCCACGGCTGGGTCTCGGAACGCGAATAAGTAGCCCGTACCGTTGTGAACCGTAGCCGCAATGTTGATGAGAATCCCGCAGTTCCAGGCCAGCAGCGTCCCGGGTTCGCCCCCGATTTTGATCGGATCAACTGTCTCGAGCGGTGCCGGACATGTGTCGCCGTGGTATTTAGCGGTAGCCGCGATGGACTCCTTCACGTAGGCCGCCAAGTCCTTGGCCGTCGGCGCGACAAGAGCCCATGCGCTTGCGGCGGCGGGGCCGACGAACTGGTCGGCCTCGGGTGCGTCGTGGCTCGGTGCCCCGTCGCCGTCCCACGCCGAGGAGGCTTGGATTACGGTCCAGCCGGCCGGTACCGTCAGGGAGTACCCGTAGGTATTTGAGGTGAAGCCGGTGGCGCCTGGCGACGCGCTCGCCGCCACCGTTGCGCTGGCGAGTGCGGACGCCTCGGGCAATGACGATGTCTCGACCGAGGCTTCCGCGGAGGGCGACGATAGGGGTGCCGATGGCGATCCGCTCGTACATGCTGCGACGATCAGCGCGGCAGCGAGAAGCGCTTTCCTGCGAACTGCATTGGACATCAATCGCCTCCAGCGGCGCCGGCTATTCCCTTCGGTCGAGCAGCGTACCCGCCCCGTTCAGTCATGGCAACGCTTGCCGCCGACCGTTGCGATCAGGGTCAGGAAAGGCGGTCGCACCAAGACGAACAGCTCGTGGTTTCGGCGTGATGTAGGCGAGGCCGAGGCTGAAGCCGTTGTCCGATTGTCGGCATCGCCCTGTCTCCCTGGCGCGACCATGCGCGCTCCCCGCCCGCCAGGCCGCGGGTCGTTCGACAGCCGACATTGGCGCGTCCGTGCCGTTGACCGGCGTTACCGCCCACGCGTACGCTCCGCGCGTGGAGCTGCCCGCCGCCCCGAACAGCCCAGCGGCACCCGACAAGCCGGCACTGCGCCTCAGCGGCCTGGTGAAGGACTACGGCCGGGTGCATGCCGTCAGGGGCATCGACCTCGAGGTTCGTCGCGGCGAGGTGTTCGGCTTCCTGGGTCCGAATGGCGCCGGCAAGTCGACGACCATCCGCTGTGTTCTCGACCTGCTTCGCCCGACCGCCGGAATCATTGAAGTGCTCGGCCTCGATCCGCGTCGTGACGGAGTGGAGGTGCGCCAGCGGATCGCATACGTCCCAGGCGAGCTGCGACTGCCCGAGCGGCAGACGGGCCACCAGCTGGTGCGCGCAATTGGGCGGCTGCGCGGTGGGCTCGATGCGGCTCGAGAGCGGGAACTGGCAGAGCGGCTCGGCCTGGATCTGGGCCGCCGAATGCGGGATCTCTCGTCCGGCAACCGCCGGAAGGTCGCCCTCCTGCTCGCGTTCGTTTCGAACGTCGAGCTCCTGGTGCTCGACGAGCCGACGAATGGTCTCGACCCGCTCATGCAGCACGAGTTCCTCCGGCTCGTCCGCGAGGCGCGCGAGGCCGGAACCACCATCTTCCTCTCTTCGCACGTCCTGAGCGAGGTCCAGCGGGCCGCGGATCGCGTGGCGGTGCTGCGGGGCGGGAAGATCGTCGCGCTGGGAACCGTGGAAGAGCTGCGCGGACGAGCGCGTCAGCGGGTGGACGTCTGGTTTGTCGACACGCCTCCAATCGCAGAACTTGCGACTGTGCCAGGGCTCGAGGATCAGCTCGTCGATGGCCACCGCGTCGCCGCGGTCCTCTCCGGGCCGATCCAGCCGCTCCTCGAGGTCCTCGCCCGCCACGCGGTCGCGACGATGCTCATCCAGGAGCCGGATCTGGAAGAGGCCTTCCTGGACCTCTACGAGGCCGCCTCGTGACGGCGGTCGGCCGGTGGCTCGAGCTCGTCGTGGGGCCGTTCCGATCCTCCTGGCGAGCCGGGCTCGGCTGGACGATCGCATTCGTCCTGCTCGTTGTGAGCACGGTCGCCTTCTGGCCGGCGTTCAAGGGATCGACGGCGCTCGACCAGATCTTCCAGACAATGCCGCAAGGCGTCCTCCAGGCGTTCGGTCTCCAGAACTTTGCGAGCCCGGCCGGGTACCTGCGAGGCGGCCTCTACGAGGTCATCGTCCCGCTCATGTTCGCCGCCGCTGGCGTGCTCTTCGCGAACAGCGCCACGGCGAGCGAGGAGGACGCAGGCCGCCTGGAGCTCCTGCTGGCCCAACCGATCAACCGGCGGGCGTTTCTGGCCGGCCGGAGCTTGGCGATCCTCGGGTGGATCGTCGTTCTGGCGATCGTGGTCCTCGTCGCGCAGCTGCTCTCGGATGTGGCCTTCGACCTTGCAATCGCCGACGCCAGGATCGTCTCCACGATCGTCCTCTGCGGCCTGCTCGGCGGCGTCTACGCGGGCCTTTCGATCGCGATCGCAGGCATCATCGCCCGGCCCGGCCTCGTCCTGTCGGTCGGGTTGGGGCTCTCGCTCCTCGGGTACCTCGTGGCCGCCCTCTTCCCTCTGAGCGACGGGCTCGCCCCGTGGGCCCACCTCTCGCCGTGGGACTGGGCGCTTGGCGGCGATCCCCTGGTCAATGCCGCCGAGCTCTGGCGATACGCTGCGCTGGCCATTCCTTCGCTCGCCCTGGCGGTCGTCGGCATCGCCGCCTTCGAACGACGCGATATCCGATCAGCATAGGCCTGAGTACCGACGGAAGCGTGCAACGGCGCGTGGCGTCGGGGGACTCATGGATGGTCATCTCCACCTGCGCCTCGTCAAGGGCAAGCGGTGCCGGGTCGCGTAGCAATCTAAGGAGAACGAAAGAGGCCGGGATGGTCCCGGCCTCCAGGTGATTTGGTGGGCATCAGCACCAGCATGCTGCTCGCAGCATGAACTTCACTCGCAGGCCAGGGCCTTGAAGAAGGGGATACCGACCTGCCCATAGGGATGGAAGACTTGCACAATGCCGCTAATGAACTCGCCAAGGCTGGAGGCCCCATGAGGAGGATCGTGGGCGCTGGACGCCACGAACCCCCCAAAGCACGCAGCTGAACTGTCCGCCGATGCGGTCGCCGGGATCGCCATGGCCAGGGCGGCAGTCATTGCCAGCACCAATGCGAATCGACGCTATGAATAACCTTCCACCCAAATCCTGCTTGGCACCCTTCCTCGCACTGCTGGTGGTCGCCGCCTGCATGGGTCCGTTACCAGCCGAGAACATCGTGATCCGAGTGTTCAATCAGGCCAAGGGGGCTGGCTCCTTCCGCTGGCAAGGACATGGCCTTCTGGGCACGAGCGTCTTGGCTGACTCCGGCGATGCCGAGATTTCGGCCCTGCCGTGAATTCGACAAGGTGCTGGGCCCGGGCAACTGGGAACTGACAATCGGAAGCGCCAAGACGGCGATGACGACGAGCGTTCCATCGCCGGCAGCAGGTCAAGCGTATGAGGCCTACGTGATTCGACCTGACGGGCGGATCGAACACCTCTATCGCGTGACGAGCGATCAGGCGGAGCCGTCGCCACCTGCTGGTGGCTGCCAGGCGGAGTCCAGTCCATCATTTGGGCCTGGCGGAGCTGGTCCTCGAGTCAATCGTCGCCGCGTCTGGGCAGACGCACGTAGTCGACCTATCGGGGTTGTTTGGAGAGTCTGGCCGAAAGGGCAAGATGTAGCCCAAACCCCATTTCGGCGCTCGAGCCCCGTGTGGTGGGCTGCTCCGCTACCGAAGCACGGCACGTTGAGACGGCGTCAACCCGGCGGGCGTGCCTTGTCGGCTGAGATCGCGCCCCTCCATGGAATGACGAGGATCTTTCCTGACTCGCGACGTGCCGAGCCGTCAAGCAATCGCGCTCCACCGTGAAGATCGACGGTCTCGCTGACAAGGCGCGTCATGTCGAGTCGGCCGGCTGCCATCAGGTCGATCACGTGGCCGAATGTCCCCGATCCCGAATGCCCGATCGAGCCGTACATGGCGGCGCCGCGAACGATCAGCAGCTCGGGATCCAGGTCGATCGTATGGGGACCGCGCCCGATCAGGACCAGCCGCCCGGCGGGTGCGAGCGAAGCGGCCATCATCTCGGCCACGCCTGCGGCGCCGCTTGCCTCTACCCACAGGTCGATCCCGCGCCCTCGCGTTATTTCAAGGGCCGCATTCGAGATGCCCTCGGGCCCCAGGACCCGAGGGTCGAGGACCTGATCAGCGCCCATCGCCGCAGCCAGTTGCCGGCGTCCCTCGCCGACCTCGAAGGCGAGGATCCTGCTCGCGCCGGCGGCGCGTGCCAGCGCGATGGCCGCCAGGCCGATCGGTCCGGCCCCGACCACGCCGACCGACGATCCGGGCATGAACCCTTCCGCGGTCACGAACATCGCCACGTACGCGACGCCGGTCGGCTCGACGAGGGCGCCAAGCTGGAAGATCCGATCCTCCGATATTCCGGCCTCGACGAGCGGGGACAGCGACCAGCAGTAGCGAGCGCGCGTGACGACATATTCCGCGTGGGCGCCGTCGAAGCTGAAGCCAAGCTCCTCGATGCGGGTGCAGTTGTTGGGCCGGCCGGCGCGGCAGGCGAGGCACTCGCCGCACCAGGCGATCTCCTCGGCGCAGACCGAGTCTCCCGCAGCGAAGTCCCTGACGGCCGCGCCGACGGCTTCGACGACGCCGGCAAACTCGTGTCCGGTGACGACGGGCGTTCGGATCATGCCGGGATAGAGCATGTAGCCGTCGGCATCCGCCTCGACGAGATGGAAGTCGGATCCGCAGATTCCACAGGCGCGGACCCGGATGACCACCTCGTCCGGGCCGGGCTGTGGGTCGGGCAGGGTTACGAGGCCAATGCGCGGGTTGTGCCAGACCTGGTTGCCTCGGCGAGCGAGGCCCGCGAGTACGTCAGCCGGATCGAGCGTCGAGACGGCCTCCGGCCTCGGATCCCAGTCCGCCTCCAGCCTGAGCGCCTTCACCGTCGACCTACCAGTGGTTTGCCTCGAGGTGGACGAACTCCAGCGTATTGCCGAACGGGTCGACGGCGAAGAACCGGGGCCGGCCGGGAATTTCGCCGTCGTGGTCGCGGGTGGGGACCCCAGCCGAGACGAGGTGCGCTCGAAGTCGGTCGACGTCGTCCACCTCGAAACACGGATGCCGGATGGACTGCGAGTTCGCAGCCACTCCCGAGGGCTCCCTGTACAGGTGCAGCTCCAGGCCGCCCAGGCGATACCAGATGCCGACCCCGGGGAGGGTGGTCGGGCGTGGATATTCGTCGAGTCCGAGGATTTCGCCGTAGAAGCGTCGCGCGGTCTCCAGCGAATCGGGATTCCCGGGGATCGGCAGGCTCACGTGCTGAAGACCGACGATGTGACGGGTGAGGGAACCCATGGCGGTACAGGTTACCTCGCGGCCCATCTCGTGAAGACGGATCCGTGATCGAACTCGAGGCGCCGGCGCCTCAGCTCGAAGCGACGTCGGCGAGCGCGCGCAGAAGAAGGGCCGACGAGGTGGCGCCGGGATCCTGGTGGCCGATGCTCCGGCCGCCACGATCGTGTCGGCGGCCTTTCCATCGGAGGCTGCAATCGCCGCCGCCGCGCGGAGGAACGCCGTCCCGTAGAGGGGTCCGGACGCGCCGCCGACGGTGCTGATGAGGGTCCGTCCCGCCGACTTCAGGAGCGTCCCGGACGCCTCCGCGTCGTTCAGGTTCGCCGCGAGGGGCGGCTCGGTCGCATCGAGCATCGCCACGATGGCCATGAAACCGCGATCCATATTGATGCCGTGGTCGCCGTCGCCGATCGCCCGGTCGAGGGCAGTGAGGGCATCCGCCTGCTCGTGAATTCGTTCGGCGGAAAGGCGAAGCCACGCTGCGAGTTTGTCGTACATGGGTGCCTCGACAGTGCGTTCGGGAGGATAGAGCGC
>DATCPH010000117.1:0-5538 GCA_036570185.1 Candidatus Limnocylindrales bacterium
GGTCGGCGCCCAAGCCGACATGTGGCGTGGGATCCGCGATCATGGTCTCCGCCGAGTGACGGGAACCGGGAGCCGCCTCGCCTCTCGGCGCACGAGGGAGCGAAGTCCGGAAAGGAATCCCGCTGTCGCGGCGGTCGGCCACGGGCGCCGGCGGAGCGCTGCGGCCGCCCAGAGCCGAGCCATGAGCATGCCTGTACTCGCAATCGCGAGGACGACTTGTCGTGTGGTCCCGTTGCGGCGGACCACAAGCAGGGCGTTGCGGTAGTGATACCGAGCCACGGTCGCGTCGGACGTTGAGCCGTGGACGCGGTGGAAGATCCAGGCGCTTGGGATCACACACGTCCGCCAGCCCGCGGCCTGCGCTCTGAGGCAGAGGTCCGTGTCTTCCCAGAACAGGAAGAGCGGTTCCCAGAAGAGCCCGACTGTCTCCAGGACGGCACGCCGGATGAACGGGGCACAGCCCGTAATGAAGCCCGTGTCGACGGGCACCGGCGAATCGGGCAACGGGTCCGTATGATGTCGTGTCTGACCTCGCTCCAGCGATACGACTCCCCCCGCGTACCACACGCCATGTGGGGCGTCCGGGCCCTCCGGCGCCCTGATCTGGGGGCTGGCAATGCCGATCTCCGGATCCCGCTCCAGCGATTCGACGAGTCGGCGGAGCGTGCTGGGCTGCACGAGCGTGTCGTTGTTGAGCACCCAGACGTAATCAGCCCGCTCGGCGAGTGCCCAGCGGATCCCAACGTTGGCGCCGGCTCCGTACCCGCCGTTGGTGTGAGAACGGATCGCGTGGACCGCCCTGCCGAAGCGTGCACGGATGGCGAGGGCCTCGTCGATTCGAGACCCGTTGTCGACGACCACGACATTACGTGCGGGGTAGTCCTGCGCGAGGAGTGATTCCACGCAGGCGACGGTGTCCTCGAGACCCTCGTAGTTCACGACGACAACGACGACCAGCGGATCGGGATTGGCTGGCAGCGACAACTGACTCAACTCCGTGTCGGACCTGCGCGCAAGGAAGGCCGGGTCCGATCCGACGGCGCGGCCCCGAGGTTTCGAGGCGCTAGACTAACCGGCCGCGGGCTCCGATCGCCCGGTTGATCTCAGGTTGAGCGCCGCTGGCCGCACCGGTCGACTAGGTGGACACCGCCCTTCCATGCCGAACTCCGACTCCGAACAATGGTGATCTGCCTCGTTAGCGGGGCGTTGCCGTTCGTCCGGTGTGGAGTCGGAGACTACGTGGACCAGCTGGCGAGCGCGTTTTCGCGGGCGGGACATCAGGTCGTTGTCGTGACCACGGCCAACGCAAACGTGACCGGTTCCGGCCCGTACCGCGTCGTCCAGATCCAGACCGACTGGGCGTTTGCCGACACGCCTCGGATCGCCGCCTCCGTCCGCCGGCTGGGGCCCGATGTCGTCGACGTTCAGTACCCCGGCGTCGGTCTCAAGCGCGGCTTTGCGGCGACCCTGTTAGCGGGCGCGTTGCGACTGACGGGCTATCGTGGCCGGCTCGTGACCACGCTCCATGAGTTCGATTCCCTGTCCTCACGCCAGCGATTGCGGATCGCAATCGGCGCAGCGGCCGGAGATGTCGTGCTGGCGCCGGACGAACGAATTCTGCGCTCGATCCGGCGCTACACATGGTGGCGCTTCGGGCTTCGGCGAGCGCGAATCGAACTCGGGTCAAACGTGCTCCCGACCGAGACGGGGGAAGTCCGGCATCTCAACAGGACCGAGGATGAGCTCGTCGTCGGGTACTGGGGTTTCCTCAGGCCTGACAAAGGGGTCGACGTCCTGCTCGACGCGTTCGCCCTGGTGCGGGCTCGGCGAGCAGCTCGGCTGGTCGTCGCTGGAAACCCGGGTGACGATGCGGAGTACAGGGCCGCGCTTGACCGTCACATTGCAGATCTCGGGCTCCGCGATGATGTGCTGTTCACGGGCGACCTACCAATGGAGGAGCTCTCGTCCACACTGCGGGCCTTCGATGTCTGCGCGCTCCCGTACCGTGATGGCGTGGCGCCGAATCGCGGCACCTACGTCACTGCGGTTGCCCATGGGTTGTACGTCGTGACCACGAGCCGCGAGCATTCCGGTTTCGATGCCGCGACAAACACGGCATTCGTCCCGCCGGGTGACGCGGTCGCGCTTGCCGAGGCGATCGTGGCGGCATCGGATCATCCCCGCGTCGCACCGACGAGCGATGGACAACACCGTTGGGACGAGATCGCAGCCGCACGCCTGGGGTTGTACGCGAGAGGATGAGGATTCTCGTCGACACATCGATCATGAGGCGGCCAGCGACTGGCATCGCCCGATGGGTCGAGGGCCTCGTTTCGAGCCTCTCGACGGGCGGCGAAGAGGTGATTGCGGCGCCGGGACCCACGCGGCTTGGCCGCGGCACGCGACTGTATCGAATCCCGAACACGCTGCGTCAGCGGTGGTGGTACGACGTTGCGCTCCCACGCCTCGCCACAAGATGCCGATCGGACGTGCTTCTGTCGCCTTCGAACTATGCCGCCCGGCGATCTTGGGTCCCTCAGGTGGTAACGCTGCACGACGTGAACTTTCTCGCCGCACCGGAGACATACGAGCGGGCAATGGAGGCGTACCTCGCGCGCGTGTTTCGTCATGCCATCGCCAACGCCGATGTGATCACCACGGTCTCCAAGCACAGCCGCCATGAGCTCGCTGCTCGTTTCGATGTCGACCCCATGCGGATCTCCGTGGTGTACCCGGGTCTGGACCCGCCGCCTCCGGGGGCGCGGCCGCCAAGCCCCCATGGAACGCGGCCATATGCCCTCTATGTGGGTGCCACGGAGCGCCACAAGAACGTTGGCGCGCTGCTCCACGCGTGGGCACCGGAATCACCGGGTGGCCTCGATCTTGTCATCGTCGGGCAGCCCGGTCGTGCGCACGTCTCCGTGACCGAACAAGCGGCAACCATGTTGCCTCGCGTCATCGTTCGTGGCTCCGTCGATCAGCCCGAACTCGAACGGTGGTATGCGAACGCGAGCGTCTTCGTCTTCCCGTCGATGGCCGAGGGATTCGGCTACCCTCCGCTGGAGGCAATGCTTCGCGGCGTTCCTGTCGTCGCATCGCGAGCCGGGTCGCTGCCAGAAGTGCTCGGTGACGCGGCCGTTTATCACGAACCAAGTGATGCCAGGGAAATCGGTCGTCTCGTATCCAGCGTGGCAACCGACACCGCCCTCAGGCAGGGGCTCATCGAGCGAGGCCGGTCGCGCGCGGCGCTCTACACCTGGGATAGGGCCGTGTCCGGGATGAGGACCGTGCTTCGTAGCGCGATCGACATTCGTGCATGAGCGCAGTCGTCCGAGGTTGACCGCCAGACGTTCCCATATTGGCGCGATGGGCGGCATGACTGCCCTCGTGGGGTTGCTCGTCGCGTTGCTCGTGAGCAGCCTGCCAGGCGCGACAATCGTGCTCGTCGGGGTAGTCATCATGTCCGCCGCGATGCCGTCTTGGGGACTCTGGCTCGTCCTGCTCGCCTTTCCGATCCATCCTCTCTTCGTCAGGATCGCGGAGGTCGACTTCGGGGTCAGCGGCCTATCGCTCGTCATCTTCTCCGCTTGGAAGGAGGTCGCCCTCGCCACGACGGTTGTAGCTCCCTCGTTGCCGCGGAAACACGCGGCAAGATGTCGAATCGCCCGAGCGCTGGGAGCTGATGGTGACGCCGGCCAGCGAGCTGAGGAACCCGCAGATGACATACGTCAGAAGGCGAGCCCGGTCGACGTTGGGCATGCGGCGGTGTTGGTCGATCCGTCCGACGAAACGGCGATTCGGGCCGCGATGCGACGGTTGACGGCCATGGTCGAGGTCTACCGGGAGGCCTTGAGAGCCGGTCGACGAGGAGCGGGTGATGGATTCGGCTGAGTCGAGCCCGACGCGCCTGACGCGGAACGCGTCGCTCCTTTTCGCGGCCCGCGTCACGTCAGCCCTCACGACACTCGCGGTTCTGTCGCTGGTGTCGCGGTTGAGGGGTCCCGACGATCTCGGACTCGTCGCTCTCGGATTCGCCGCGGGCGGGATCCTCGCCGTCCTGAGCGATCTGGGCCTGGGATTGCTGCTGGTGCGCGAGGCGTCGCGCGATCAGGCCAGGACCAACACCCTGTTGGGCACCATCCTCGCGGCGCGCCTGGTCACCATTCCCCTGCTCCTCGGGGGCACCTGGCTCATCCTGGTCGCCGTGTTCGGGGCGAGCGCGTCGATTGTCTGGCTCTCGGCCTCGGGCCTGGTCGTTCAGCAGTTGGCAGAGCTGACCCGTTCCCTCAGCCTGGCTCGAGGAAGATTCGGGGTCATGGCCGCTCACTCGATTATCGAGAACGTCCTATGGCTTGCGGTCATCGCGGTCGTACTCGCGGCTGGACTGCCGCTCGGTCTCGCCCTGCTGGGCGGCCTGCTCGCCTTCGCCGGGTCGGTCCTGGCCGGTCTGGGGATCGCACGGTTCGTGCTCGGCGCGAGGCCTCGCATGCCGACGAGGCCGGAGGCGGCTCGCCTCGCCGGTGACGCCCGACCCTTCTCGGTGTTCACCGTCCTGAACGTCCTGTATTCGAGGCTCGACACGCTGCTGGTCGGGCTGCTCGTCCCGAGCTCGGCCCTCGTCGCCGCCGGTGCCTACTACGCGGCAACGAGGATGGTCGCGGCGTTCGAGTACCTGCCCGAGGCGCTCAGTCGGTCACTCTTTCCCGACCTGTCGCGCGGCTTCGCCGTCGACCCGTCCCGCCTGGAGAGCCTCCTTCGTCGCCCGGCCCAGTTCCTCCTGTTCATCGGCATCCCGGTCCCGTTTGGGGTGGTCGTCTTCGGCCCGTGGCTCATGGGGATCCTGTTTGGTCCGCGGATCAGTAGTTTCAGCTGGATCCTGGTCGGGCTCGCTGCGCTGGTTCCGCTGCGGTTCCTGAGCTCGCTCTTCGGGGTGACGCTCACCAGTGCCGATGCCCAGGGACGTCGCGTCGTCGGCGCAGCGCTCGCACTCGTCGCCGTCGCATTGACCGACGTCGTCCTCATTCCACGCCTTGGCGTGGCCGGGGCACTCCTCGGAGCGGCCGCGGCCACGGTCATCTTGCTTGTGATCTACACAGCGAACGTCCGACCAGTCCTGGGCACAGGGCTGCCGCTCGCCCACGATGCCGCGGTCGCCCTCCTCGCCTCAGCGGGAGCGCTTGGCGCGGGCATGGTCGTCCGATCCGTCGCATCGGATCCGCTCGCGACGGTGGCTTTCGGGGTGGCCTATGTGGCCCTGCTGATCGCGATCAGCCGACCGAGGCTGTCGTCGTGGCCTCTCCGGGGAAGGCGCGGACCGGCATGACCCGGGCGCGATTCGGCGGCCTCGCGGGCGAGTGGATCGTCCCCCTGAGCCTGGCGGATCATCTCCGAGATGCGCCAAGGTAGTCGGCGAGCGCCTCGCGCCAATGGCGCATCCTGTTGAGGCCGTGCAGGTCGAGCATGTAGTTGCGCATCATCTCGGACCGCGGTCTGGGAGTTGAGTATTCCTCGGAAAAGAAGTCGGATGTCACGGGGACG
>DATCPH010000118.1:0-7230 GCA_036570185.1 Candidatus Limnocylindrales bacterium
GCGTGTGCGGCATGCCCTGGAGCGTCGGCGGGCGTGGCCCGACCCGCTGGGGCAGAGATGCCGGCTGGGTGGCTGAGTCTGCTCCGGGCCGGGAACGACTCGTCATGTTCGGGTCCGGCCGACGCCCGTCTCGAAGGGGAGGCGGACGACTCTATCCGGGCGCTGCGGTGGATACCGCAGGAACGGCCGGGCGTTGCTACGTGGTGCCATGACTCCATCTTCCTCCAAGCGATTCGTGTCGACCGAATGCAGGGCGGCTCAATTCGACACGAGCTGCTCGTCGTGTTCCGGCCATCGGTGCTGGGTGGGAGAATGCCCACGTGAAGGCGAAACTGCTTACGTTTGGAGAGATCCAGATTAAGGGCGAGCGGTATACCTGCGACGTGGTGATCGAGGGTGGACGCATCCGCCGGCGTCAGAAGGGCCCCTCGAAAACGTTGCGTGACCGCTTCGGTCACACGCCTCTATCGATCGCCGAGGATGTCCCCTGGGGAGGGAGGCGGCTTATCGTCGGAACGGGTGCCGAGGGCGCGCTGCCGGTGGCGCCGGAGGTCTACGACAAAGGGGCTCGGCGAGGGATCGTGATCGAAGCGCTTCGGACCGGCGACGCCTGCCGCCTCCTTGCTGAGCTCAAGGCAAAGGACGTGTACGCGGTCCTCCACGTCACCTGCTGAACTAGCGCTTCAAGGCACGATGCTTCTCTATGAAGAGGGGCCCACCGTCAAGGGCACGACTCGTTGGTCGCGATCGATGACCCGGTGACGATCAGGGACCGGCGGTTTGCTGAGTGGATCGAGCAGCGCTCATCTCTCTATGCCTTCTCCCTGGGGAAGGACAAGGTCACGTAGGAGGCTGCTCCGGCGGCCCAATTCCATCGAGGGTCGTCAAGCGACCAGAACGATCGTGGGGCCTGCCGGGGCGAACGGTTCATGCTTCGTGAGGATGTGCCAGATGGCCTCGGCGAGCCGCCGGGCGAGCTCGACCCTCGCAACCTTCGCCCCGCGCTGGCGGCCGAGGCGCTGCTTGGTCCGTTCGTAGCGGAACCGATAGGCGGGGTGTCGGGCGGCGTGGGTGGCGGCCTCGATGAGCGCCCAGCGGAGGTACTTCGGACCGTTCTTGGCGAGCGGCCCGCGGACGTCGCGGTTGCCCGATTGACGGACGAGCGGACACAGGCCCGTGTAGCCGGTGAGCTTCTTGGGGCTCGCGAAGCGGGCGATGTCGCCGATCTCCGAGGCGATCGTGTACGCCAGGACCCAGCCGACGCCGGGCACGGTCAAAAGGAGCGGGATGGACGGATGTTCGGCTCCCAGCGCCCGGAGCTCCGCCTCGCAGGCGTCGATCCGAGTGTCGAGCTCGTCGATCATCGCCAGGCTGGTTGCCAGGGTCGTCGTCCACGGCTCAGGCAGCGCCTGGCCGGCGAGGAGCTCGCGTCCCCTGGCCCCGAACAGGTCCGCCATCGGCACGGGCTGACCGAACGTCATGAGCGTGGCGTGGATCCGGTTCTTGAGGGCGGTCCGGTGGTGGCTGAGATGGAGTCGGAAGCGGGCCCGCTCGCGCTCGGCCCGGATCACCGGGTCGGGCAGCCAGATGGCCGGCACCAGATCGAGCCGAGCCAGCTCGGCCAGGACCCAGGCGTCGATCCGGTCGGTCTTGGCGGCGAGCGGGGCGATGCCCTTGACCTTGGCCGCGTCCGCGATCTCGACCTCCCAACCCCAGCGCTCGAGGGTGTCGTGGACGAAGCGTGCCCCGGTCCTCGACTCGATCGCGCCACTGACCGCGTGGCCGTGGCGCAGGACCCGGGCCGCCAGCACCCGGAGCGCCCCGGCGTCGGGGCGCACCGCAGTTACCTCGACCGTCCGGCCGTCCTCATCGAGCACGTGCACATCGAGCCTCTGGCGAGATAGATCCAATCCGGCGTACAACATCGTTGGGGCCTCCCGGTGCTGGTTCTGGCTGAACACCTTCAGCCTGTCACCGGTGAGGCACCTCTTCATGACATTCCATCGTGTCCGAGCACGACGAGGCTTGGCTGACACGCTACGGTCCCACGAGCCCAGAACTGTTCACCGGGCGCTGGTTTTCTCGCCCCGGCCGCGGGCGCCGTCGCTGAGCCAGCATCGGGATCTCCACGTCGGGGCCCGACTGTGAGTGCACCGTGTGGGAGTGGCCGGAGATCAGGCTCAGGTGTCGAACTCTGGCCCGAGGCGCAGTGAGGCGAGCCGACACTGGACCGCTTGAATTTCACCGGCCTCGCTGGTCGCGGTACCCTCACGTCGACGATGGAGCTTCCCGAGACCCGGTACGCCCGTAGCGGCGACGTTCATGTCGCCTACCAGGTGGTCGGCCAAGGGACCTCCGACCTGGTCCTCGTCGACCAGTGGTTCAGCAATGTGGATGCGCTGTGGCGCCTGGCGCCCTTGGCGCGCTTCGTCGAGCGATTGGCGAGCTTCGCGAGGGTCATCGTCCTCGACAAGCGCGGGACCGGCGTTTCCGACCCAGTCCCCCTCGGAGGACTTCCGACCCTCGAGGAGTGGATGGACGATATCCGGGCGGTCATGGACGCCGTGGGGTCAGAGCGTGCTGCGCTCGTTTCCGGTGTCGGCGCGAGCTACCTCACCCTGCTCTTCGCCGCGACCTATCCCGGACGCACTTCGGCTCTCATCCTCGTCGATGGCTACGCCCGCCTCATCGGGGCCGCCGACTACTTTCCCGAGCTTCCCACGCTGCTGACAGAGCGCGAAGCTGAAGACGTTCGCTCGGCCTGGGGTCGCGGCATCCTGTTGCAGCGGCTAGCGCCCGCCGAGTACCGCGACCCGGCCCTCGTCAGGAGCTTCGGCGAGTACGAACGACAATCAGCGAGCCCGGCGATGGCGGTCGCGATGCTGCGGGTGCTCTACGAGAGCGACCTGCGGGGCATCCTGCCGGCGATCCGTGTCCCGACGCTCGTCATCACGCACGCAGCGTCGGCGCGGATCCCGATCGCGATCAGCCGGTACCTGGCCGAGCACATCACCGGCGCCCACTACGTCGAACTGCCGGGCAGCGCGAACCTCATCTGGGCCGGGGACCAACTGGCAATGGTGGCCGAGCTCCAGGAGTTCCTGACCGGCGTCCGGCCGGCGCCGGAGACCGAGCGAGTCCTCGCCACGGTCCTGTTCACGGATATCGTCAGCTCAACGGAACAGGCGTCAGCGCTCGGCGATCACGCCTGGAGAGAGCTGCTGGACCGCACATACGCGGTCATGCGTGAACAGCTCGAGCGGTTCCGCGGCCGGCAGATCGTGACGACCGGCGACGGCTTCCTTGCCACCTTCGACGGGCCAGCCCGCGCGATCCGCTGTGCTCAGGCGATCGCCGCGATTGCCCGAGATCTGGGCCTCGCGATGCGGTCCGGCCTTCACACCGGCGAGATCGAGCTCGCGGGAACCGACGTCCGCGGGATCGCCGTGCACATCGGGGCGAGGATCTCAGCGCTCGCGGCACCCGGTGAAGTGCTCGTCTCCCCGACCGTCAAGGATCTCGTCGTCGGGTCGGGAATCGAATTCGACGACCGTGGGACGCATCCGCTGAGGGGCGTTCCGGGCGAGTGGCATCTCTACGCAGTCAAGGCCTGACGAACACCCTTCGGTTCCACTGCCAGTGAACTACTCGCGGCAACTTCAGCCCGACACGACGTTGCCATGGTGGAGGGGTCGGGAGCTCACGCGGACGGCCGTAGCGGCTCGATCCGGTAATACCGACCGACAGCGAAGATGTGCCGCCGGGCAAGCCAGTAGATGACATTGCCCGGGAAGACGTGTTGGTGCCACGTCGCTGCGATGACTCGGCGCCGCTCCTCGCCGACCGGCAGGAGCTCGGGCCGGATCTCGATGGGTTGCTGGTGTGCGAGTACCAGGGACGCGCTGCCGGCGGCATCCAAGTTCCGCGTCCAGTTGACTGGTCCGTTCGGGTGGCCGAGATACCATCCGTCGTCGACTCGCAAGAGGCCGAGCAGGACCACCCGGCGCCGGCCGGTTCGGCGCCCGGCCACGATCAGATCAACTACGTTGCCGAGCCCGACCCCTTCCGCCCACGGGCGAACGAGAGGCTGCAGGCGCGCGATGAACCAGTAGAAGAGGCGGAGCGTGAGGCTCCAGAAGCGCGACACGCCCCAAGCATAGGCGGCTGTCAGTTCGAGTCCCCACGATGAGTCGGTTCTTGCGATTGCGCACGATCAGGTCATCGTGTCTGGCACCAAAACGCTCGCCTCGCTCAGCGTTACCCGAAGCTCACTGCTCGACGAGCCACCGCTACCTGGCGCGCTCGCCGGCATCACCGGGACTCCTTCCACGCCCGTACTTCGGGGCGACCAGGCGGCCTCGCAACGATGGCAAGCCGCTCGAGTTCAACAACGGCGCCCCCGATGCCTGGAGCTGCCCGGATCGCAACCGCGAGCTTGGCGGCTGCCGCCGCATACGAAGCCTGGGTCATGACTTCTCGCACGGCCATCTGGATCGCCGTCGGTCCCGACTCGCCGTCCAGCGCCAAGCCTGCGCCGAGCTGGTCGACTCGCGCCGCAAGAAACGGCTGATCCGCAGCGGGATTTGGCAGGGCGACGAGGGGGACCCCATGAGCGAGTGAAGCGGCGACTGTTCCATGGCCAGCATGGGTCACGGTGACCGCCGCGCCATCTAGCACCCTGTGGTGGGGCACGAACCGACGGATCGCAGCGTTGTCCGGGATCGGTCCGAGGTCCATCGATTGCGACGCCGATACCAGGACCCGAACGGACTCGCCCGCGAGTCCCTCGATCGTGTTTCGGATCCGACCGCTTTGGTCCCACAGGCCGGTCGTGCTAAAGCTGACAAGCACCAACGGACGGTCGTCGCCGGCTGCCCAGGGCGATTCCCATGCATCGTCAAGAAGCTCCTCAAAGATCGGTCCGAGGTAGTGGATGGAGCCGTCCGCCGTTTCGGCGGCGGGATCAAGGGCGGGGATCGTGGTCACCAAGGTCGTGTAGCTCGTCCAAGCCTCATTCAAGCGGGCCAGCTGCGGCAGGCGGGCTGCCTCTCGCAGTCGGTTCGTCGCACTCAGCCGCGCCGCGCCCATGGGTGAATCGGGCGGTGGCACCAGCCCCGCGATGGCCGAATGGGCCAGGACGGCCGTTGGCGTGGCACTCCGAATCGCTGAGGCGAGTGCCCCCTGCATGCTGAAGTCGACGAGGAGGACGTCGGACGAGGTGGCTGCGAGGGCGTCCGGGATATCGTCGAGGTGATCGGGGCTGGCCCACACGTTGGCCATGAGCCCGGTGATCCGCTGGCCGGGATCGCTTGAGGCGTAGATGTCGAACCCACCCGTCCGACGCAGCGCGACAAAAGGCAACTGCCGCCCCTCAAAGTGTGGCCGCTGAACCTCGTACCCGATGAACACAACATCATGACCGCGGGCGGCCAGTCCCTGGGCGATGCCGACGGCAGGCGATACGTTGCCTCCTCCGTCCCAGGTGACGAATGCATATCGGGTCATGTCATCCAATCTCCAGGATTCGGCTCACGACGAATCGGACGCACGCCTCGGCGTCGTCCCTGCTTCTCCCCGCGTCGCGCCGGAGGCGTTTCCAGGTGTAGACATCGCAAGCGATGACGAGAGCGTCAAGGAGGAGTTCCCGGTCCCCCCCTCGTGCGAGCTGCGGTGCAAACTGGCGTTCCATGGATTGCCGGTGCGCCCGGCGGCCCTGTTCGAGCGCCCCGCGCAGCTCGGGGAGAACCTCTTCGTCCGCCAAGTTGCGGATGACGAAGTCGCCCATGTCCTCGTAGTGATCGAAGAGCGCCGAGATCGTCCCGGCAAGGTCGCCTGGAGCTGCCGACTCCCGCTGTTTGAGGATGCGGTCTCGGAGCTGCGCCGACGCGGACGCCACCAGGGCGGACTTCCGGCCGAAGATGCGGAGCACGGTTTGCACCGTGACTCCGGCGCCAGTTGCCACGTCCTCAAGGCGGACCTCGGAGGCCCGGCGCCGCCACAACCCATCAACAGCCGCATCGAGGATTCTCTGGCGAGTCGCCTCGATCGAGTCGGCCCGGACTCGCATCAAATAGGGTCGCGTAGCTTTCATGTGAGTGCACATTAACATGGAAGTAGCCTGATGCGAGGCCATCTATCGGTTCAATTTGGGCGGGACGCCGCGGCGGCTTGGATTGGCGGCGGAGACGTAATCGCGTAGTCACTCAGCGTGCGCGAATGTCACCCACGTTTCGGCCCCGGCGGTTGCGGCCGTCCTCATACTGAGCGCGGAAGGCACCCCGCATGGATTCGGTGCCCGGTATCAGCGTGTCGATATGACCAAGCGATGGGTAAGCGTTCTGCTCGTCGTGCTGCTCTCGGCTGGGTTGGCCACCTGCTCCTCGGGCAGCGCACCCGACGCGACCCGAGCGCTGGCTCGACGGGTGCGCTGAGTTGGACTTGGAAGGTTGGGTCGCGGACGACGGCGGGCTCGTGGCCGGTCACGGTGGCCTGCTCGAAGGGCGGGGACGATGCCGCAGCGACGCGTTACCTGAAGGTGATGTGATGCCCTGGTCGTGGCCATTCGGAGCCGGAAGCTGCGAGCAATGAGACGGCCGCTTCTCGCTTTCTTCGGCCTCGTGTTCGTCATCTTGGCGGCGAAGACGATCAGCGACGGCAACGTCGGGGGAGGCACGCCGAGCCGCACGGCTGGACCGGTCGTACCCGCCGCACAAGGCCCCTCAGATACCCAGCTCACGGCCACGATGATCGGCAACATCAAGGCGCTCAGCGGCTCCGCCTGGTATGGCTCACTGCACTTGAATGGCACCGATCCCGACGTCTCGGTAAGCTCCGGGGTCCTGTTCGTGGCGACGTTGCTGCCGCAAGACGACACGACCGATGGGGCGAGCATCTGTCACAGCGTCGCCGCGATCACGAACGATCCCGACACCGCGAAGCCGCTCGGCATCCTGAGCGTGGTCGTGATAAGCGGCGGGAAGAAGATCGCGGACTGCCGACCCTAGCTCGCCCCCGCCGCCGATCCCGACCGTGGGGGTCGGAAACCCCGAATCGCGATCGGATCACCCCGGTACGATCGGCCGATGTGGTCGCTCCTCTACCTCGTCGTCCGGGCCCTCGTCCGTCTCCTCGCCAGCGGTGGGCGTGGCCGAGACGACGAGCGCTCGAAGGACCTCGAGATCCTCGTCCTCCGCCATCAGCTCCGGGTGCTCCGCCGGACGGCGGGCCCAC
>DATCPH010000119.1:0-13941 GCA_036570185.1 Candidatus Limnocylindrales bacterium
GATGTCGAACACGGCGAAGGCCTCACCGCAAATCAGCCCGACATTCGCATAAGGCTCACGCGGCCACTGCCGGCGGATCAGGTCGGGGTCCGTGGTGGCGCTCGTCTGCCAGCCGGTGAAGAGCGCCTTCTTGCGGCCCGCCTCGATGGGGTAGACGCGCCAGCCATGCTCAGCGTAGGTGAGCGTCCACTCCCGCGCCGTCCGCGATTCGCTCACCCGCTACCGGCTTCGCCCGGCGCTGCCGGGCCGCTCGATTGGGGGTCCGCTCGGGCGGACCCGCTGACGTCAGTCTGAGGTCGGCGATGCGGCAGAACCGGCGGCGAGTTTCGTCGCTCCAGCCTCGGCCACGAGACGGCCGCCGCGGACCGTGCCGCCCACGACCATCGCGGCCCCGATCAGGACGATGTTCTTGATGATGTACTGGCCCTCGAGCGTCGGCGCATACGGAAAGCGAGTGAAAGTCTCGCCGGGGAACAGGAAGAGTGGCGTGATCGTGCCGGCCATCTGGACAGCCAGCAAGAAGAGCGTCGCCCGGAGGAAACGAGCGCTCAGGAGTCCCAGGCCGATGAGCGTCTCCCAAACCGCCAGGATCAGGAGCGAGGTCGACGGCGGCACCGCGCCACCCGTCAGCTGCGCGATCGTCCGGGCGGCCAGGTCCTCGGCCGGACTGAGGCCCGGGAAGAACTTCAGCACCCCGAACCAGAGGAAGACGATGCCGAGGCCCACTCGGAGCGTCGGCACGCCGACCCGGGCCAGGAACCCGGTGATCCTGGCGTCGAGTCGGTCGTAGGTCCGGGCGAGCGCGCTGCGATTCACCGCGCCAGCATCCCACGGTCGCCGTCCCGGCGGTTGCGGTCGCCCGGTCCACGTCTACGCCACCCCGGTCATGGCGCGGCGCCGTCGACGGCCCGGAATCTCGATCACCCGCCGGCGGATGATGTAGTTCAAACCTTCACGGATGCCCGTGCGGAATGGCCGGCACCGACGCAGGGACGTGCCGCTGTCCGTTGAACGTGCCGGAGCGATATGTCGGGCGGATCTCGGGACCGCTTCGCGACCGCATCGACCTCTGGGTCCGCATGTCGCGCGTGCCGGCTGCGGCGCTCGTCGGGTCGGCGGAACCGGAAGGTTCGGCCGAGGTTGCGGGCCGCATCGTTGCCGCGCGCTGCCGACAGCTGGCACGACTGCCCGGACGCCTCAATGGGCGTGTCGGTGGCCGTGCGATGCGGGCGCTGGCCGGTCTCGGGCCAATCGCCGAAGCCCGCTTGATCGAGGTCTCCGAGGCGGAACGGCTCTCCGGGCGTGGGACCGACCGCCTGCTCCGCGTCGCGCGGACGATCGCCGACCTCGCGGAGGCAGACGCGGTCCTGCCTGCCCACCTCATGGAGGCGGCTCGATTCCGGTCGCCGGCGTTCGGGACCCGACAAGCGATGGCAGGCTGATGCTGGGCATCGGTCGCGATGGACCCCGCGGACCGAGCGTGATCGCGTCGCTCCACGAGGAGCCATCGAAGCGCTCCGTGGTGGCCCATCGCGCGGTTTCCGAGACGGACCGACCGCTCGGAATCGATGGAGACCGGGACCCCGACGAGGGCAGCGAGCGAGCGCGACGCGAGCGCGCCGCCGCCGCTGTCCTCGCGACGGTCGATGGTCTCGGGCCGGTGACGCTCGGTCGACTGCTCGCGCGCGTCGGCGGGGCTTCAACGGCTCTCGAGATCGGCGTTTCACCCGGCGGCATTGCAGTGATCGAAGGGGCGATCCGCGACGAGGAACGCAATCGTGCCCCAATGCCGGGGCTGGCGGCGAGTGTCGTGGAGGCGGCATGGCAGGCCGACGCGATCCTCCAGCGCATCGAGGGTGCCGGGTTGCAGGTGCTTACCGTCCATGACGCGGCGTATCCCGCGCGACTGCGCCAGATCGCGTTGCCGCCGCACGTCCTGTTCGTCAGGGGTAGTTCCCTGGCTCTTTCCAGCGAGCGTAGCGTTGCCGTCGTCGGGACTCGGCGGCCGAGTGACGAGGGCCGGCGGATCGGCGCCCGGATCGGCTCGCTCCTGGCCCGCGCCGGAGCCTGTGTCGTCTCCGGGCTCGCGGTGGGGATCGACGGCGCCGCGCACGCGGCGGTCATCGCCGAGAGTGGCCTGACCGTCGCGGTCCTCGGCAGCGGTCACGGGCACCTCTACCCGAGGGTCCACGCCCGTCTGGCCGACGCGATCATCGAGGCCGGCGGCGCGATCGTCTCCGAGTTCGGACCCGATGTGCGCCCGACGGCGGGCACCTTTCCTCGTCGCAACCGGATCATCAGCGGCCTGGCCGAGGCCACCGTCGTCGTCGAGGCGGGAGCTCGGAGCGGCGCATTGACAACGGCGGCGTGGGCGCTCGAACAGGGACGGGGTTGCTTCCTCGTCCCGGGTTCCATCGACGCTCCGATGTCGGCCGGCTGCCTGGCGTTCCTGCGTGAATGCGCCGCCGAAGCCCGGATCGTCTCCGGCTTGCCCCAGCTCCTGGAAGACCTTGGCCTCATCGAGGGCGCGCAATCACTCGCTGCAGCCGCCGTCCGACGGTCGCCCGAGGACTGGACGAGCGGCGCAGCGAGGGTGAATGCCCGCGTCAAGCTGCCGCCCCCCGCGGCAGAAGCGGTCCTGCTGGCCCTCGGCCTCGCCGAACGCACGGTCGCGCGGGCCGTGGCGGACGGCTTTGCAACGGCCGACGAACTGGTCTCGGTTACGGGGTTCTCAATTGCGGCGGTCCTCGGCGCCCTCACGCTGCTCGAGATGCGCGGGCTTGTTATCGGGGCCTACGGGCGCTACGTCCCGGCCGGCGCGCTCGCTTCGCAGGCTCCGGGTGCCACCCGGCCTTGATGGCCGGCGGCTGATTGACCCCGATTGCAAGCTCATTGCAAGGGAGCGGTTGCCCGGGTCGGAGGGCAGGTGCTAGGCTACCGCGGACCTCACCGCAACTGCCAACGGTGTGAGAGGGGTCCGACGCCATCGCCCCAGCGAAGGGCCAGGAGCCTGTCGTCTTGCGAAGAGTTGTCCTCGGGCTGACCGCCATACCTGTCCTCATGGCGGTCTACCTCGAATACGGCCTGCGCCGCCCCGTGGCACGCGCCGGAGCTGTTGTCGGCCTTGCGGTGGTGTTCGGCGTGGCCGGTTTCGGGGTCCTCCGGCCGCAACAGACGGCGGCGACCCCGCCGAGCCATCCCGTCGCCCTGACCGACGCCGCACTGGCGAGTCGCGTCACGGCGGGCGAGTCGCCCAGCGAAGCCGTTTCGATCACGTTCCCGAGCCCGATGAGCCCGCGCAGCGTCGAGGCGATGCTCGAAGTGGATCCGGCCACCGAGGTCGTCCTCTCCTGGGACGCCACGGACACGATCCTGACGGTCCGCCCGGCGAGCGCCTGGGCGACCGGGACATATCACACCATCACAGTCGGGGCTGGCGCGCTTGATGCCTCCGGGCGGCCGACCTCGAGTCCGATCCGTGCAGGTTTCCTGACGCGAGCGCCGACCGCCGGGAAAATCTCGGCGACCCACGTCGTCGGCGGCCGCGCCGCCCTCGACACGCGCTTTTCGATCTCGTTCGACCACCCCGTCGACGGGTCGACGATCGCCCTCACGTTCAAGCCGGCGCTTGACGGCTACCTCGAGCAAACCGGCGAACACGGTAATCCCGTCGGCTACGTGTTCATCCCGAGCGAACCGGTCGCTCAGGACACGCGCTACGACGTCAGCTTCGCGGGAACGGTCCTCGACACCGACGGAGCGGCGGTCAGGACCTCAGCCTTCTCGATCCGAACCTCCGCGGGTCCAGACGTGGTCCGGTTCCGGCCTGCCGCTGGCTCGACCGGGGTCGCCCGCGACGTGACCTTGTCGGTGCGGTTCACACAGGCGATGGATGAGGCCTCCACGAAGGCGGCCTGGAACGCCACGGCCGATGGCAAGGCGCTCGCTGGATCGGTGACCTTCTCCGAGTCCGACCACGTTCTCGTCTTCCAGCCGACGGCCGCGCTCGCATACGGCGCGAGCGTCGCGATGTCGGTCGGAGCCGGAGCGAAGTCGAAGGCCGGGATCGCTCTTGACACGGCTGTGAACGCCTCATTCACCGTCGTCAAACAGACGACCACGGTCAAGACAACGACGACGGTCAAGACCACGACGACGGCAACGACCAAGGTCACGTCAGGCTCAACTGCCGGCAGCACCGTGGGGAGCGCCACGTGGTACGCCGTCGAGACCTACTACCTGGGCCTCCTGAACTGCACCCACACGGGCGGCTGGGTGTCCTCGACGGGCTCCTGCGCGGGAGCTGGAAGCAATGGCTTGCCGAGGCTCATGCTCGACGCCGGGATCTCGACGAAGGTCTCCCGGCCTTATGCCAAGATGCTCGCGGTCGACAACCTGTGCAGCCACTACATCGGTGGGACGCCCGGCGACCGTCTGCACGCCGCCGGCTACACGAGCTACAACTGGGCCGAGAACCTGGGCTGCCGCTCCGGCGACCCGTATGCCGCGGTCCTCGCTTCACATCTGTTCTTCCAGAGCGAGAAGCCGTGCTCCAACTGCCACTGGGCCAACATCATGAGCTCGACCTTCGATCGGGTTGGGATCGGGGTCTGGGTCTACTCCGGACGCGTCCGGCTCATCTGCGACTTCTACCACCCGTGAGCCGGGCCTCGGCCCGTCCGACCCCTGGGGCGCAGTCGTGATCCGTAACGCGGTCCTGCATCTGGCCAACGAGCAGCCGCTCCTGGCCGACCTGTTCGAGCTGCCTCGCTCGAGCGACACCGGGTTGGTGTGCACGAACCTCAGGACCACTGCCGGCGCCCGTCCGATATTCGTCGACAAGTCCGAGTCGATCTTCTTCTTCCCGTACGGCTTCGTCCGTTTCGTCGAGGTGCCGCCCGGAGCGGCCGGGCCGCCGGCGCTCGGGCCGGGAACGGCGTCAGACGAAAGCGCCTCCACCTCGGGCGACAGCGCCTCCGCGGCGGGCGAGAGCGGACCTGACCCGGCCGAGAAAGGGCCCGCGCCCGCGGCCGACCACGAGATCGACGAGGATTTCCTGAGGCGGGTCCGGGAGGCCTGAAGCCTCGCCGATCGTGAAGCGGCCGCGAGCCGTACGCTCGCGCGCTGTTCGACAGCGAAGTCGGCGATACGGGCGCGATAAGGGGCCGATGCTACACTCCCGCCCGATGCCGAAGCACCTGGTGATCGTCGAGTCGCCGGCCAAGGCGCGGACGATCGAGCGCTATCTCGGCGACGATTACCGTGTTCTGGCCTCATACGGCCACGTCCGCGACCTGCCCGAGAACCCGGGCAAGGGCAAGTTCGGGGTGGACGTCGACCATGACTTCGCTCCCGAGTACGTGATCTCCGAGGACCGCCACAAGCAGGTCGACGCGATCGCCCGCGAGGCGAAGCGCGCGGACACCGTCTACCTCGCCACCGACCTTGACCGTGAGGGCGAAGCGATTGCCTGGCACGTCGCCGAGGCGGCTCACGTCGATCCGGCGAAGACGCGCCGGGTCACGTTCAACGAGATTACCGAGAGTGCGATCCGCGACGCTTTCGCCCATCCGCGGGCGATCGATTCCAACCTGGTGGACGCCCAGCAGACGCGGCGGATCGTCGACCGCCTCGTCGGTTACACGCTGAGTCCACTCCTCTCGCGCAAGGTGCGCGGTGGCCTGTCGGCCGGACGCGTCCAGTCGGTGGCCGTGCGTCTCGTGGTCGAGCGCGAGCGGGAGATCGAGGCGTTCGTCGCCCGCGAGTACTGGACGCTCGCCGCGCTGCTCGAGGCGGAGAACGGAGATCGATTCTCGGCCGACCTGGTGAAGATCGACGGTTCGGCGATCGATATCGCCGACGGCGCGACCGCCGCGCGACATGCCGAGGCGCTCCGAACCCTGCGGCCGATTGTCCGGCGCGTGTCGACGCGCTCCTCGAAGCGCAGCCCGGCGCCGCCGTTCACGACTTCGACCCTGCAGCAGGAAGCCAGCCGCAAGCTCGGCTTCAGTCCCAAACGGACGATGTCCATCGCCCAGCGCCTGTACGAAGGCGTCGATACTCCGGACGGCCACGTCGGACTCATCACCTACATGCGGACCGATTCGACGGCGATCGCCGGAATCGCGATGGGCGAAGCTCGCGCGGTGATCGGTGACCGCTTCGGGCAGCCGTATACGATGCCCAAAGGCCGGGTGTTCAAGACGAAGGTCAAGGGTGCCCAGGAGGCACACGAGTCGGTCCGCCCGACGAGCTTCGCCCGGGTCCCGGATTCGCTCGCGGACCATCTGAAGCCCGAGGAACTGCGGCTCTATCGCTTGATCTGGCAGCGGGCGATCGCCTCCCAGATGGCCCCCAAGGAGCTCGAGACCACGACGATCGAGCTCGACGCCGGCCCCTACGAGCTGCGGGCAAGCGCCACGAGGACGCTCTTCGATGGCTTCAGCCGGGTCTACACGGAGGGACGCGACGACGAGACCGAGGACGAGGAGGACCGTCGGCTGCCCGACCTTCCCCAGGGCGCGGTCACGTCCGTCGTCGATGTCACCCCGGACCAGCACTTCACGGAGCCACCGCCCCGATTCACCGAGGCGACCCTCATCAAGACCCTCGAAGAGCACGGTATCGGACGGCCCTCCACCTACGCGGCGACGATCTCCACGATCCTGGACCGTGGCTACGTCCGCGTGGAGGATCGCCGCCTCCGCCCGGAGCTGGTCGGTGAGATCGTTACCGACCTCCTCGTCGAGCACTTCGGGGATTACGTCGATCCCGCGTTCACCGCCCGGATGGAGGAGGAGCTCGACGAGATCGCTCGGGGCGAGCGCGCGTGGGTGCCGCTCCTTCGCGAGTTCTACGGTCCTCTCAAGGACCGCGTCGACCTGAAGCGCAAGGAGCTGCGACGGCGGGACTTCACCACCGAGGAGACGGACGAGGTCTGTTCGCTTGGCCATCCGATGGTGATCCGGCTCGGGCGCAATGGCCGGTTCCTGGCCTGCTCGCTGTACCCCGAGCACAAGGAGACGCGGCCGCTTCCCGGCGAGGAGGAGCCGGCCCTGCCGGGCACGGGCGAGACCTGCCCGCAATGCGGCATCGGGACGTTGACCTCCCGACGGGGACGGTTCGGGCCGTTCTTGGGCTGCTCTCGGTATCCGGAGTGCGACTACATCAAGCGCGAGGGCCCGCCTCCGCCCGACCCACTGCCATTCAAGGTCGTATGCCCCAAGAACGGCGACGGGGTGCTGGTCGCGCGTCGCGCCCGGCGAACCGGGAACGTGTTCTGGGGCTGCTCGGCCTACCCCAAATGCGACTACACGACGAACTTCGAGCCGGTCGGCGCGATCCATGACGTCGACGACGGCCCCGTTGCCCGCAAGCCCGACGGCGGTGGGATCTGCCTGCGGTGCGGCGCCCCGATCGATCTTCCCGAGGGTCCGATCGTCGGAATGCGCCTCTCGGGTGGCGAACCCGATCCGGCAGCGCTGGTGCGCCCCCAGCGGGCGCGGAAGCCGGCCGGCCATGGGCGCTCGACGCGGCCGCGCACGGGAGGCGGCACGAGACGGGCCGCCGCGGGCGCTGCTCGACCGGGGCGATCGAGCGGGGGCGCCCGCGCGGCCGACGCGTGACCAACGCGGACTCGGCCGACCCAGCTCTCGAGCGGTTCCTCGGCAGCCTCGCGGCGCGCGATACCTCGCCCCACACGCAGCGTGCGTACCGCACCGCGGTCGGACGCTACCTGGCCTGGCTCGGCGAGCGCGGCGTGGATTGGAAAGCCCCATCACGGGCGGACCTGCGGGCTTACCTCACAATCCTGGCTGCCCGCGGGAGCCGCAGTTCCACCGCTCAGCGACTGGCGGCGATCCGGGCGTTTCACCGATTCGCCGCCCGGGACGGCCTCGCCGCGGGCGATCCATGGGGTGCGATCTCAACCCCGCGCCAACCGCGGCGGCTTCCACGAGTCCTCGAGATCGACCAGGTCGAGCGGCTCCTCGGGGTCGTCGACGATGACCTGGAACGTGAGCGCGGGCCCTTGACGCACGCCCTGGCCCTCCGCGACCGGGCGATCGTCGAGACGGCGTACGCGGCGGGACTCCGGATCAGCGAGCTCGCGTCTGCGAGTCTCGCGGCGCTCGATCTCGAGCGCGCAGAGATCCGCGTAGAGGGCAAGGGGCGCAAGGAGCGGATCGGGATGATCGGGCGTCCAGCTGTATTCGCGCTGCGGGCGTACCTGGCTGATGGGCGCCCGACGTTGCTGGCGCAGGCCGAGCGCAGCGAGGCGCCCGCCGAGATCTTCCTGAACCATCGCGGCGGCTCGCTCGGTCCCCGTGGCCTGCGCTTCCGGCTGGAGCGACTTCGGCAGCTCGCCGGGCTTCCGAAAGGCGTGTCGCCCCACACCCTTCGTCACTCCTTCGCGACGCACCTGCTCGACGGCGGGGCTGACCTGCGGGTCGTTCAGGAGCTCCTGGGCCACGAGAGCCTGGCCACGACCCAGATTTACACCCACGTGTCGCCGGCCCGCCTCCAGGTCGCTTACGGCGCCGCCCATCCGCGGGCAAAGGCGCCCTCCGTCCGGTCCAACCACGACTCGCCAGGTGCGGGGGTGCTACCCAAAGCGGATCCGCCGCCGCCGTGACGGCGGGCTCCCTGGGCACACCGGACGAGCCTGCGGGCGAGGGCTCGAGTCCGCGGGGGACCATCGCCAGAGCTGGGTTGATCGTCACCGGGCTCTTCCTTCTTTCGCGGGTCTTTGGCTGGGTCAGAGTCAGCGTCCTCGCGGCTGTCTTCGGTGCTGGCGGCGCCCTCGACCCCTTCTACGCAGCGTTCCGAATCCCCGACCTGATCTTCCAGCTCGTCGCCGCCGGCGCGCTCAGCTCGGCGCTGATCCCGATCGTCGCAAGCCTCCTGGCGACCGATTCACGGACACGCGCCTGGCGCGTCGTTTCGACGGTCACGAACCTGATGCTGATCGCGCTCCTGGTCCTGGCAGCCGTGTTCGAGGTCGCGGCCCCGGCGATCGTCCCGCTCATCACGCCCGGGTTCTCGCCCGCGCAGTTGGCGGAGACCGTGGAGCTGACGAGGATCATGCTCCTCAGCCCGATCCTCCTCGGCCTAGGGGCCGTCGCGACCAGCGTCCTCAACGCGCAGGGGCGTTTCGCTGCGTCGGCGCTGGCACCCGTTGTCTACAACATCGGCATCATCGGGGGAGCGGTGTTCCTCGCGCCGGCGCTGGGCGTGGACGGTCTTGCCATCGGCGTGGTCGCCGGCTCCCTGGGTCACCTCGCGATCCAGCTGAGGCCGCTCGTGCGGTGCGGCTTTCGATACACACCCGAAGTCGACACCCGCGATCCGCAGGCGCGGCAGGCGCTCCTTCTCATGGCTCCGCGAGCGCTCGGTCTCGGGGTGAACCAGGTGACGTTCGTGATCGTGACCTCGCTGGCGTCGGCGCTCGGCGCGGGCGCGATCACGGCCTTCAACTTCGCCTTCACGCTTCTGCAGATTCCGATCGGTGTGATCGGGGTGCCGTTGGGCGTGGTCGTCTTTCCCTCCCTGGCGCGTGAGCACGCCACCGGCAATGGCGGATATGTGTCGCTGCTCGCCCGCTCGAATCGCCTGCTCCTGTTCGTGATGATTCCGATCACCGGCCTGGCGATCGTGCTTCGTCGACAGATCGTCACGATCCTGTTCGATTACGGCCGATTCAACGTGCGCGACACCGATCTCATCGCGACCACGCTGGCATTCCTCATGCTGGGAGTCGCCGCTCACTCAGCGCTGGCCGTCCTGGCTCGAGCCTTCTACGCCCGCCAGGACACCAGGACCCCGGTCGCGGCTGCGATCCTGGCCGTCGCAGTCAACTCGAGCCTCGCCGTCCTTCTCGCGGGGCCCTTCGGGCTGGCCGGCATCGCCTCGTCCTTTACGGTCGCTGCGTGGATCGAGGCGGCCGCGCTGCTGTTCATCCTCCGTCGGCGGGAACCGACGCTGAACCTCCTGAGTGTCGGCCGCCTGCTCCTGGAAGCAGCCGTGGCGACCACGATCGCGTCGGGGGTCGCGCAGGTCGTGCTCAGCTTCGTCGAGCGACTCGTCGGCGCTGGACCTGGCAAGGTGGCGATGCTCGGTGAGACCGTCCTCGTCGGCGCTGCCTTTGGGCTGGTCTACGTCGGGCTGGCATTCGCCCTGCGGATTCCGGAGTTGGCAACGATCGTGGACACGCTGATGGGGATCCTGAGGCGGCCGCCGGCGTCGTCCCCGCAGCCTCGGCCCTGAGGTAAGGTCAGGTCGATGGCACGACAGGGACCCATGAAGGTGCGCGAGGCATCGCCCGCCGAGCTCGCCGATTGGGATGCCAGGACCGTCGACGTCCCCGGTGGCGACGTTCAACAGTCACGGACCTGGGCCAGCTATCGAAGCCGGCACGGCTGGCGGCCCCGCTTCCTGGTGTTCGACGACGGCTTCATGTTGCTGTCGCTCGAGCGGCCATGGCGCTGGGTTCCCGGCGGGGGAGCCTACCTGTCCCGTGGCCCGGTGTCCGCCGGTGAGCCGGCCGAGACGACCGCGGAGCGCCTTCGGGCCGCGGCCGACTGGCTGGCCGGGCATGGCATCGACGTGGTTTCGAGCGACAGCGAGATCCCAGCCGACACGGGCTATCCGGACCTGCTCCGAGCGTGGGGATTCCACCAGATCGAAGAGGTCCAGCCATCGCGCCACCGGGTCGCGTTGTCGCTGGGCGGTGCCGACGAAGAAGGACTCTTCCGGTCATTCGCCACGTCCACCCGGCAACGCGTGCGGGGCGCCGAACGGCGTGGCTACCGGATCATCCGCTTTGACGCGCGTCCGCACGACTCAAGTGAAAAGCTCTTCGAGCTCGCCGCGCATCAGGAACTGAGCGCGGAGGCGCTGGCACCGATGCTGGAGCGCTTCTATGACCTGTTGATCGCCACCGCCCAGCGCCGCCACTTCAGCCTGATGCGGCACCCTGGCATGTTCGTCGACTGGGCGAGCCACGCCCTCGCCGACGGCCTTGCGGTTCACCTCGAGGTCCGCGCCCCGGACGACCGCCCCCTCGGCGCCGCCCTCTTCTACCGGCACGGCGGGCGCCTGACGTACGCCAACTCGGCCGACCACACCGAGCTTCGCCGCGACTATCCCGGCGTCGTGCATTTCCTCCTGTGGCGGGCCATCCAGCTCGCCGTTCGGGATGGGCTCCGTGAGGTGGATCTGGGCGGAGTCGACGTCCCCGGTCAACGCCGGAAGCCGCTCGAGGGCGAGGAGATGTACGGCCTGCTCGCGTTCAAGGAATCCTTCGGTGGGCGGTGGGTCGAGCAGGCCGGTAACCACGAATGGGTTGCGCGACCGTGGCGCTATCTGGCGGGCCGCCTCACGGGTCGCCTCGCCGGCCAGCGGCAGGCGCTGGCCTCGAGACCAGGGTCGTGACGCTCGAATCGACCCGGCCCGGGCCCGAATTGCCTGCGCCGGGGCTCGAATTGCCCGCGCCGGGGCCCGAATTGCCCGCACCGGCCCCCGCTTCGGAGCCGGGGCGCCTCGACTGGGACGCGCTTGTTGCCGGCAATCAGCGGGCCACGTACCTCCAGACCACCGCATGGGGCGTGGTGAAGCGGCCCAACGGCTGGGAACCCGTGATCCGCGAATCGCGAAGCGGCCCCGCAGCGATCGGCGCTCAGTTCCTGCTGCGCCAGCCCCGCGCCATGCCGTGGGTCTTCGCCTACGCTCCGCGCGGACCGATCGCCGATCCATGGACCCGCGAGGGTCTCGTCCGCTGGGCGGGCGAGCTGCGCGAACGACCCTGGCCCGGCGACCGACGCGTGTCGCACCTCCGGATCGAGCCCGAGATCGAGGCCGATGGCTCCGACCTGCACCGGGACGTGCTGGTATGGCTTCGTCGCGCGGGCTTCCGCGCGGCGCCGGCGATCCAGCCGACGACGACGCGAATCGTCGACCTGCGCGACACGGAAGAAGCCCTCTGGTCGGACCTTCGAAAGAAGTGGCGGCAATACGTCAACAAGGCCCGGGCGGCCGGGGTCGCCGTCATGGATGTCGATGGCGATCGGCTGCCCGAGTTCCACGAGATCATGACCGAGACGGCCGCGCGAACCGGTACGCGCATCCGGGCCCTGTCGGCTTACCAGGACGTGTGGCGCGCCTTCCGGCCCAGTGGCAATGCCCGCCTCCTGTTTGCGTGCGGCAACGACGGACGGCCGCAGGCCGCACTGTTTCTCGTCCGCTGCGGAACGCGGGTCGTCGAGCCCTACGGCGGAATGACCGCGGCGGGGGCGGCTTCGCGGGCCAATTACCTCCTCAAGTGGGAGGCCATCCGCACCTCGCGAGACGTCGGCTGCACCTCGTACGACATGTGGGGCCTGGTCAACCCCGGCATCGCCCGGTTCAAGGCGGGCTTCGGCGGGCGGGAGGTCCACACGATCGGTGCGTGGGATCTCGATGTTCGGCCCGTTGGGGCGGCGATCTACCGTCTCGGGGAGGCGGTCGCCCGACGCCGGCGAGCCCGGCGGAATCGATCCGCGCCTGGCGTCGAAGGATCACCGACCGATGGCGACGCCGAGTGAGCCGACGCGGCCCGTGAAGGCGGCAGGGCGCCCGACCATCGAGGACCTCATTCACGGGGCCGAACCCCGCGAGCCGCGCCCGCTTGGTCAGGCGATCGACCGCCTCGCACAGGCGGGCGCGTTGGTCGGCGCGCGGGAAGGCGGCCGCCCGATCGGCCCTGCCGCGATCGGCGGCATCCTCGTGCGTTCCGTCACGGCCGACTCCCGGCAGGTGGCCCCCGGCGCCCTGTTCGTTGCGGTCCTGGGCCAGCGGCACGATGGCCACGCATTTCTCGAGGAGGTTGCCGCCCTCGGCGCGGCCGGCGCGATCGTGGAGGAGCCGCTGCCGACGGTGGCGCTGCCCCAGATCGTCGTCCCCGATAGCCGTCGAGCGCTCGCTTCGGCCGCCGCCTGGTGGTACGGCGACCCCTCCCACGAAATCGGGGTCGTCGGTGTGACCGGGACCGACGGTAAGACGACGACCTCGCTCCTGGCTGTAGCCGCTCTCGAGGCCGCCGGCATGCCGACCGGCCTCGTCGCGACGGTCGAGACGAAGATCGGCACGAGCCGGGAGGCCAACGCCGAACACGCGACGACGCCCGAGGCGCCGCGGCTCCAGGCGACGCTGCGAGCCATGGCCCGTGCCGGCGACCGGGCTGCGGTCATCGAGACGACGTCCCATGGGCTTGCCCTTGACCGCGTCGCCGAGGTCGCCTACGACGTGGCGATCCTCACCAACCTGACCCACGAGCACCTCGAGTTCCACGGCTCCTGGGAGGCGTACCGCGACGCCAAGCTGTCGCTCTTCGAGCGCCTCGCCGCGTCGAGGTCGAATCCCCTGAAGGCGCCCCTCGCGTGGCCGAAGTCGGCGATCGTCAATGCCGACGATCCCTCCGCCGGGCTCTTCGCAGGAGCCGCGCAGGAGGCCGGCGCGCGGGTGGTCACCTACGGGACCGACGCGGCTGCCGACGTTCGTGCCCTCCGGGTCTCGGAGGATGCTCGAGCATTGCGAATCGCCTATGTGGCGCCAAGTGGCGAGGCCCGCCTCGAGCTCCGTCTCTCCGGTCGGTTCAACCTCTACAACGCCCTGGCGGTCGTGGCCCTCGGCGAGGCGCTTGACCTCGATCGGTCGGCGCTGAGAGCCGGCCTCGAAGGTGTCGAGCGCATCCCCGGCCGCATGGAGCGGATCACCGCCGGGCAGCCGTTCGAGGTTGTCATCGACTACGCCCACAGCCCCGCCGCGCTCGAGCAGGTCCTGGAGATTCTCGCGCCGATCGCCGCGGCCCGAGGCGGAACCCTGATCGCCGTCTTCGGCTCGGCCGGCGAACGGGATACCGCCAAGCGGCCGATGATGGGCCGGATCGCCGGCGAGCGATGCCGGCTC
>DATCPH010000120.1:0-11518 GCA_036570185.1 Candidatus Limnocylindrales bacterium
ATCGAGCCTCGTCCGACGGGAGTGGCGAGACTAACCGGCAGCGAGTGGTGGCGCCTCCGCGTCGGTGACCTACGCGTGATCTACGCAATCAACGATCAGGAGGCCCTGGTGGTCGTCCTGCGCGTCGCGCGCCGCAACGAGAGCACATATCGACAGCGGTAGTCGCGTCGGTGGCTGGCCGGAATTCGGCGTCGCCGACGAAGGTGTTCGAGGCAGTCACGCTCAACGGCGGTTGTCGAAGGGCTCAGCCGCAAACTGCACCGCAACACGACCGTCCGGCGCAAGGAACTGCCCGAGCGCCTCGGCCTCGGCCTCGACATCGGCGCGGTCGGCCGTCGATAGCGTCTCGTTGGTTGCGATCAGGAGCGTTGCCTGCGCGCCGTCGCGGGACTCGCGCGCCGGCGGACGGACCAGTCGCCACATGCCCGCGAGGAAGCCGTCGACCGTGAACGTGCCGCGCAACCCGCCGTTGCCCGGCGGGAAGCCGAGATACCACTCCCGGCCCTCTGGGATGATCCGCGTCCGGTCGTCATGCGACAGGAGGACGTTGTCGTACTCGGGGAAGAATCGCACCGGCGCCGGCACGTCCGGATCGGGCAGGGGAGCATCCGGCACGTCGAATAGCTCCCGCCCGCGTTCGTCACGGAAGGTTCGGAGCTGGGGCCGCAACCGCTCCAGGATCTCGCGGACTCCCGTCAGCCCCGACCAGGTCCTGATGTCCGCCCCGGACGCGGGCCCGAACGCACGAAGGTAGCGGAGCACGAAGGCATCCGGCGCGACCTCGCCGGTCCGCGGAGTCGTCGCTCCACCCAACCACGAGTCCATGGGCGCCATCTTCGACTGGCCACTCCGTCCCCACAGCCCGCGCGGCGGCACCTGGACGGTGGGCAAGAGGTAGCGGGTCGCGTACGCGAGCGAAGGTCCGTCCCGATCAGGCCACCGTTCGCGAAGTCGCGTTCCCATCTCCGCGACGGTGAGCGGCCGCTCCTCGAGGAGTGCTCGTCCCAGCTCCCGGACTTCGGCGACGTCGACGCCGTCGATATTCCGGGCGAATGGGCTGGCGGCGAAGGCACGGTCGGCGACAGGCTCCAGCATCGATCGCATCGGCTGCGCGTCCCGGGCGGTCACCAGGTGGATCGTCATCCGGAGCATCCCATTGGCTCGCACCGCAGTCCGCGTTTCGATCAGGTCGACGAGCTCTACCGGTCGAAAATCGGCCAACCGCGTCCACAGCCCGATATACGGCGCGAGTGGCGCCTGGGCCTGCATCCCGACAAGGTGCTCGATCGCCTCGGACGCAGGTATCTCCACTGGTCGCAGTAGGAGTTGTCGCTCCACCAAGGCGCGATTGAGCTGGCGGCGCGTGAGCGTCGGCGGCATACGTCCGTCGAACCCTACCCGATTTGACGAACGATTCGATACTGGGAGCGGGAGTGATCGGGATGCGCGACGGTCCGCGCCCGGTCGAGGGGAAGTGGAGGGATGAGGATGGAACGGCTCCGCTATGCGCAGGAAGTCCGCTGGCTCTACCAGGCGGCATTGCTCCTGTTCCTTGTGACGATCGCGCTCGGGATGTCGCGAGGCCTCGGACTGATCGACTTCTCCGATCGCAACCAGCTCCTGACTCACCTCCATTCGGGCACGATCGGCTGGATCACGCTTGGGATCCTGGCGTCCGTGCTCTGGCTCTATGGCGGTGCGGCGCCGCGGCGGCCGGAGGACCGGTTCGTGACGTGGGTCAGCATCGTGCTGATCGTCGGCGTTCCGATCTACATCGCGGCTTGGTGGACCGGAAATCTCCCGTTCCGCGCAATCGGTGGGACGCTGGTCCTGGTCGGGATCGTCCTGTACGTGGGCTGGCTCGTCCGCGAAGCAGCCCGGATCGGCTATCGAAACCTCACCACGCCTCAGCTCGGGACCGTCGTGGGTTTGGTCACCCTCGTCGTCGGGTCGACTCTCGGCGTGCTGCTCCAGATCCAATTCGCGAGCGGCGCTTCGATCCTGCCGGCCGGGGCGATCGGTGCCCATGCCGAGACCCAGATCAGCGCCTATCTCGTGCTCGTGGCGATGTCGATCGCTTACTGGCGGCTCCACGGTAACGATCGGACAGCCCGAGGGACGTCGATGGTCTGGCTGTTTTTCATTGGTGGCATCTTCATCGCCATCGCACTGTTGGCGAACATCCTGCCGCTGAGCATCATCTACGTTCCGCTTGATATCGCGGCGTTTGTCATCTTTCTGACGCTCGCCTGGCGCCGCGTCGTCGCCCCCGGCTGGTTCACCGCCGGCTCGGCTCGCCAGTACGCGATCGCGATTCCGTTCGCGCTCGTCTACCTCGGGATCTTCATCTATCTCATCACCGGATTCGCGATCCTCGGGATCTGGAAGGACATCAGCGAGGTCCCGGCGAACCTGATCCCGGCCAGCGAGCATCCGCTGTTCGTGGGCATGGTCACGAGCACGCTGTTCGGCCTCCTTTATGACCTGACTGCGGACCGCCGCATCTGGCCGTGGGCCGACCACGTCGTTTTCTGGGGGATCACACTGGCCGTCGCCGCATTCACTGTCGCGCTACTGGCCAACGCCACGGGCGCGTTCGCATTCATCACGCCGGTGCTCGGCGCGTCGATCTTCGTCGGCATCGTGACTCACACGATGCGACTGAGGTCAGCTCCGGTCGCGCCGGCCGCGGCCATGGCCGCCGAATCTTCGGTCTGACCGCCCGAGACCGGAGCCTGCCAGCGCCGGCCGACGTTACCTTTGCGTCGGCCCTGGCCCCGGCATGAAGCCCAGCTGGCGCATCATCCCGGCCGTGTCGAACTGGTGCCAGTGCTCGGCGACCTTCCCGTCGGCGATCCGGAAGACGTGGATCTCCTCCACGGTGTAGCGCTTGCCGCTCGGCGGCATCCCCATGAACTCGCCCGACTGCACCGCGGACGACTCGAGCCGGATGGCCACCCGATCGCCTTCGCTGATCGTGTCCTGGATCTCCATGCGCACGTTGGAAAGCGCCGGCGCGACGCGCTCGATCGCCGCCTTCATCACGTCGGGGCCGGACCCGGGCAGCCCGTGGGAGACGAAGTCGGCCGTCACGAGGTCATCGACCGCCTCGACCCGCCCTGCCACGAAGATCTCCGCGATGAAGCGCGTTGCGACGTCGACCGGCGCATCTGTCGACATGTCAGACCTCCCTGTCTGTGATCCCGTCTCAAACCGCCGCTGACCTGCGCCGAGTTTGCCTCGATTCCGATTGGGGTAGGTCAGAGTTCGAGGACGAAGCGCAGCGCCCCGTCGACTCGCGCTGCCGCGATCGGATTGAGCCGAGCGACTCGCGGACCGATGACCGCCATCGGCAGCGTCGCAGGCTGGTCGCATTTGACGAAGCCGTCGCGATCCAGCCCAGAATCTCTAGCGGTCACCGCCACCAGGTAGGGCGGCGACTCGGCGGCGGATCGGGCCGCGCTCGTCATCGGCACGACAACGACCGTTGACGATCGTCGCATCCGATCGGTCTGGACGATCACCGCGGGATGCGGTCCACGGAGGACGTGACCGCCGGCGTCGGGAAACGCGATGAAGTGGATGTCACCGCGTCGCGGGGTGCCGCCCGGCGGCGAAGGGTCGCGCCCGATGCCTACCACTTCAGCTCGGCCCAGGCCTGTGCGGTAAGCGTCAGTGCGTCGTTCGCCCAGGCCGTGTTGTCGTCGGCGTCGAGTTCGAGCGCTCGATCGAGGCGCTGCTGCTCAGTCGTCGCAATCGAGCGGCGGAGGGCCGCCGCGACGATCCCGCTCACGCTGATCCCGGACTCAGACGCGGCTTCCCGAACCTGCTCGACGAGATCAGTCGGGAGGCTGATCGAGAGCTTCGTGTGGGAGGCCCGTTCCGGGCCGGTCCCGTAGGTGGCGGCAGTCTCCGCGAGGGCATGCGGACGGCGCGAAGTCTCAGGCCGGGTCATGGTAGGACGAATGGTAGCACGCCAGGTAGGAACACGGGGAAAACGACCTCCGGGCAGCTCGATCAGTCGCGGGCAGCCAGCCGCTCAGGACGCTGCAAGTCGAGTGACGCCTGGCAAGCCATCGAACCCTCGATCGAAGGTCATGATCTGATCGATCTCATGCCGCTGCATGATCGCCAAGTGGATCGCGTCGCGGGCCGACAGCTGGCTTGTGAGGACGATCCGTCTCGCGCGCTCGACGTCCGACTGCTCGATCGGGAAAACCTGGTCGACAACCGCCACGAGCGCCTCGGTGGCTGCGTCGATCGCGTCTCGCCGGTTGATCGCGACATACCGATGCAGGATCTCCTGCAGCACCTCGGCATCCGTCACGAGCTGGTCGCGGGCAGCGATCGCCACCTCGAGAAGGTGCCGCGCTGAGCCCTTATTCGGATGCTCCGCCCCGATGAGGTACATCGGGATGTTGGAGTCGACGAAGATCACGCGTCCGGAGCCGCCGTCAGATAGCCGCGCTCGATGTCGCCGAGCATCTCGTCAATATCGCCGGTGGGGTACTCGTAGCTTGCAGCCTCCCGCACCGCGCGGAGTTTCGGGGCGGGATCCGGGTATCTCTCCGCTTCCTGGGCCGCCCGCAGAACGTCTCGCACCCAAGCCGCGACGGTCTGATGCCGCCGCCTCGCGGTCTCTTGGATCTCCACGAGCTCGCCATCCTCAAACAGGACCTGGAGCCTCTTTGTCATGGCATGAGGCTATCCGACTCATGGCGATGAGTCAACTTGGCTTCGCCGTCGTCAATCGGCCGGCCAGCGCTCCTCGAAGATGACCTTCTCGCGCGGCAGACGCGCCTGGCCCGGCGGCGACTTCGGGGCAAGTGCCGCCTCGGCTGGATGACCGACCGCGACGATCGTCCGAACGAAACATCCCGATGGCAAGCCGAGCAACTCTGCGACGACCGGTGCGACGTCGCGCTTGACCCACGAGATCCCCGCGGCTAGGCCCAGGAGCCTCGCCGCGATCATGATTCGCTCGGTGACCCGTCCTTCGTCGTAGCCCGTGAGATTCCGCGCTCGTCCTCGGGCAGCACCACCGCGATTGCGGCCGGGGCGGTCTCGAGCGACCGCGTCTGGGGCATACCGGCCGTGTGGAGCGCATCGAGCGTCGTTCGGTCGCGGATCACGATGAACCGCCACGGCTGCTGGTTGGCGCTGCTTCCGGACCACCGGGCGGCATCCGTGATGGCGGCCATCTCTTCATCGGTGACCGGCTCGCTCGTGTATTGGCGGATCTGACGAACCCGCACGAGGGGCTGCACAAGATCTTTGGCGGTTCCGGTTGAGCCATCGGTCATGTCGGTATTCTCGGCGTCGTCGCAAATCTGCGCCGGAGCCAGACTGGCGGAGGTGGGGCAGACTCGCCGCCTATGATCGACGGACCATGACACCCGACCCGCGAATCGACGCGTACCTGACGACGCTGCCCGCCGACCAGCAACAAGCCCTGGGGCGTCTCCGCGCCCAGCTGCGCCGCCTCCTCCCCAATGCCGACGAGACGATCAGCTATGGCCTCCCGGCGTTCAAGCTCAACGGTCGCGCCATCGTGTAGTTTGCCGGCTGGAAGAACCACTGCACGATCTACCCGCTGCCCGCCACGTTCCTCGCGGCCCATGCCGAGGAGGTCAAGGGCTATCGACGGACCACCAAGGGCAGCCTCCACTTCACGACCGACGCGCCACTTCCCGAAGCGCTGGTGGAGGAATTCGTCCGGGCGAGGGTCGCCGACCTCGGATCGCGCGACGTAGACCGCGAGGGCGTCCCCGGGATCGAGCCGTGACCAGCGCACCGATCGTCCTCGTCCCCGGCTTCTGGCTCGGCGCGTGGGCTTGGGACGAGGACGCCGCCACGCTCCGTGCCGACGGCCACGACGTGACCGCGATCACGCTGCCCGGGCTCGAGTCGGCCGACGCCGACCGATCCAAGATCGCCTTTTCGGACCACGTCGACGCGATCTGCCACGCGGTCGAGGCCGCCGGCGTTCCCGTCGTCCTGGCTGTCCACAGCGCAAGCGGGTTCTCGGGCTACGCCGCGAGCGACCGCATCCCTGACCTGATCGCGGCGATGGTCTACGTCGACACGGCGCCCGGCAGGGGAGCCCTGGATCCCGACTTCAAGGACGTCGAGAAGCCCCTCGACTGGAAGGCGGTCGCGGACGAGGAGAACCTCGACGGCCTCAGCGAGGAGCAGAAGGAGACGTTCCGGCGGCGGGCGGTGCCGGTGCCGGGTGGCGTCCTGCGCGGAGCAGCGGACCTCCGGAACGACGCCCGCCGTGACGTCCCGAGCACGATGATCTGCACGGGGTTCAGCGCCGAGCAGTACCAGGCCTACGCCAGGGAGCATCCCGACTGGACATTCCTCGCCGGCATCCCCGAGCTCCACAACGCCACCTGGATCGACCTGCCGACGAGCCACTGGCCGATGTGGTCGCGGCCCCGCGAACTCGCGGCCATCATCGGCGACGTCGCCAAAGCCCACGCCCCCGGCTAGGCCGTCGCGGCTCCCCGGCCCTCAGGCCTCGCGGCTCCCCAGGCCCTCGCGGCTCCCGGGGCCCCAGGCCCTCGGCACGCCGGCCCCAGCCCTGGCCCCTGGTTTCTATCAGGCAAGCACCGGGGAATTGATAGTCAGAAGCTGAAGCCCCACACGACCGTTGCGGCGTGGCTCCCGAGCGTGGGCGCAACATCTTGCGAGATCTCAAACCCCTTCGGTTCCGACTAGCAAGCCTGGGACGCTTGCTTGACAGGAACGCCTGCCCGCTCTCGGCTTACCAAGCCTGGGAGGCTTGGCTGCCGGGAACGCCTGCTCGCTCCCGCGGAACGCGCCTCGTCTGGGACCCGCGCCCCTCAGCGGAACACGCGGTACGTGATGTGGGTCGCAAACGGCGATTGCACGACGCGGATCGGCTCGAGCCGGAGCGGAGCGTCGAACCCCTCGAACAGTCGTTTGCCGCCACCCATCACGAAGGGCGCGATCGAGATCGACAGCTCCTCGACGTGGCCGGCCCGCAGCGCCTGGCGGATGAGGTCGGCGCCGCCCATCACGTTGACGTCCCTGTCGCCGGCCGCCTCGCGAGCCTGCCTGAGCGCCTCGTCAAGGCCGTTCACGAACGTGAACCCGGCCCCGGGCCGTTCGGCGGTGGCTTCGGTATCGGCTAGATAAAGGCCGCGTACGACCGTACCGGTCTGCCAGCGCCCGTCGGCGGCATCGTCCGTCCAGAGGAAGGGATCGCCGCCACCCCGGGTGATCTGCCACCAGACTCCCGCCACGGAGACGCGGGAGGCAGGCAGGGCGCTCAGGAGAAGGAGTCGTTTTCGAGCTCGGCGACGAGCCGCGAGACTTCCTTGTATCGGCCTTTACCCAACGCGACCAGGGGCCGCTCATCGCCCAGCGCAGGTAAAGGCTTGTTCAGCCAAAGCGGGACATATCGCCCGTCCATCGTGCGCGAGAGGCGATCAATGATCGCAATAAGATCCAACAGTCGGGTGC
Organism: Candidatus Limnocylindrales bacterium; assembly: GCA_036570185.1. GTDB lineage: Bacteria > Chloroflexota > Limnocylindria > Limnocylindrales > CSP1-4 > DATCPH01. The sequence continues at coordinate 7,492 of DATCPH010000120.1, forward strand.
GAAACTCGGCCGAAGGCTGCCGCGTGGCGCGCGCCCACGATGCAACAGTGCCTACGCCCGCCCCGGTCGCCTTCGCGATGTCGCCGGTCTCGACCCCAAGCGACCTCACTCTCTTGACTTCGTCTGCATACGCGGTGGCGCTACTCATCTGTACCTCCTGTTGTAGCGTCAGAGTAGTCACATTGTAGCGGCGAGTCAAACGCCCTAGGGCGCATCTCGCTCCGGCGCCGGGGTCCACTTCCTCCCCGCTGATCGTTCGAAAGTGGAACGATATCGAACAATCTGCCTGCAGCGCCACGCAAAACCAGCGATGATGGCGATCCCATGAAATTGCCCTGGCGCTCGCGCCGCAGCCCGGATGCGGGCGAGGCGCCAGCTAGTCCCTCGCCGCCACCGCGCGATCCGGCTGCGGTTCAGTCCGCTCCGTCACCCTCGTTGATCGCTTGCTCGAACTGCGGCCGAACCGACCTTCCGATGGTCGGCGGCTGGGATCCGCCGATCTGCCTTGAGTGCGACGCCGCGATCAACTTCGATGCCGAGCAACAGGCCGGAGCCTTCGACGACTGACGGACGGTGAGCGACCGTCCAATGCGAGCGACCCTCCCCGCCGCGACGTACCCTGCGCGGGTCGGGCAGACGGCCCGAGGGAGGGCAGAAGTCACGGCAACCGACGTCGCCGAGGGCTCGAATCGCGCCGAACGGCTCGTCCACGAAAGGATCGAGGCGGCCCTGGCCTCGGCACCTGGCCCCCCATGCCCGCCTCTACCCGAACGTCCGCTGGGTCGGCCGCGTCCGTGCCGGTGGGCCCGCTCGCGACGGTGAGATCGATCTCGTCATCGTCCATCCCGAGCACGGCATCCTGGCAATCGAGGTCAAGGGCGGCGCGGTCCGCCGCGACGGGTTCGGGCGCTGGTACACCAGCACGAGGGACCTCAAGGAGTCGCCCTTCGCGCAGGTCGAGACCGGCAAATGGGCGATCGCCCGCAAGATCGAGGCTGATCCTCGCGCCGACGGCAAGGCCCCTCGGATGATGCACGCGGTCGCCTTCCCGGACGTGGATCGGGCGTCGATCGGCGGCGCCAAAGCCGGACGTCGTCATGACCGAAGCGCGCGACCTCGAGATCGGCACGTTCGAGCATTCGATCGAGGAGAACCTCATCGGACGGCTCGGCGTCCCAACGGATCACGAGAAGCAGCCCCGCCTCATCCTGCCAGGCGAACTCGACCGCGCGGTTCGCTCGAAGCGCAGAGGCCACTAATTGCTCACGACCAGCGCGCCGTGCGGGGTACTCGATCGATTTGCTCGATCGAGCCGGCGAAGATCGTTCTGGAATCAACCCCGGCGCGGGTTGGTCAATTGAACGCCGAGGGGTCGTAGTCAACCCTCGCCACGAGCTGGTGGCGGTCAGCCCAGCACGACGTTGAACTCGGACAGCACCTTCGCGAGCAAGGTCGTACCGAGCGGGTCGTCGAGCGTGCGGACTGGTCGACCAGAGATGGCGCCGCTATTCACGCGGTTCGCGAACAGAATCGCCGCTGTGTGAACGTTGTCGCGCTTCGACATCCACACAAGGCCGGCGGCGTCGGCCGCCCAACGGCGAATTGCCGTGGCCCACTGCTGGGTGATCGGGTAGTCCGGTTCATCGCATGCGCTCAGCCACGCGTCCTGCCCGATCCGCCCCAGGCCGGCTGCCCCGCGGAGATCGACGAGCGGGAGGTCCGCTTCGAACTCGAGGCGCGACAGCATGCGGCCGTCCGCGCGGGAGCGACGCATGAAGCGTGCCGCTGGGTCCTTCACCACCGGTCCCCGCAGGAACGCCTCGGCGATCGCACTCTTCTTGGTCTCGCCGAGATACAAATAGCCGTACTCGCCCGCCTGACAGTCGAAACGGCCCTCCTCGCCGTACCTGGCGGGAGTGGCTCGCTTGGCGAGAGCCCCGATGTCCCGAAACGAGATCGGGTCGTCCGCCGTTCTGTGGATCCGCCACCAGAGGCTCCCGGCGGGCAGGACCTCGATCTTCGGCCCGTCCGCCGAGGGACAGTCCGTCGGCGGCGGCGTGGCCGCCATCAGCCGACCGGCGCGAGCTCGCGCCGGGCAGCCTGACGGATGTCGTCCGCTCGAGCGGGGTCGGCCACGACGTCGGCCGGGCGAGCCCCAAGATGGGCATCGGGCGAGAACCAGAAGGATGCGACCGCCCACGGCTGCTCCGAGGCCCCGAGCAGGATATTGACCTCGGCCGCGATCGGCCAGACTTCCTTGCGCCCTTCATTGAACTGGAAGGCCGGGAAGACATAGCGGTTGCCGTAGCGAAGGGCGACCATGCCCGGCCGGTTGCGTACCTGGCGCGCGAACTCACGCGGGTTCTTCGACGAGGACCCAAGGGCCTCGGCCACCCGGCTCGCCTCGAACGCGGGCTCTGCGAGGATGGCTGCCTCCGCCTGGCCGCGGACCCGGGCGATCCGCAGGACGTCGTCGGGCGAGAGCACGTCGTCGAGGTCGTCCCCGGTCGCGGTTTCTCGGACGAACACCGCGGTCACTGCGTCCGCGGCCAGGACGCTGCGAAGGAGGCTGGCGATGCTCGGCCCGACGTCGGCCAATCCCTCATCTGCCGCTACGAGATCTTCGATGAGCATGACAAGTGCTTCGTGGTCGGACGGTCGATCGCCCATCCGCGACCGCAGGCGGTCCGCAAAGGAGCCGGGCCCCTGCTCACGCGCGATCTGGGCCATCCGTTCCAGCAGCAATGTCCGACGCGACTCGACCGTTCGGGCGGTGCCCATGAGACTGCCTCCTGACGATGCGGACATATCGTAGAGGTGTCCTATTCGTCCGTCAAGACCGACATCGTGGGTGCTGCGGACCTGCTAGAAGCCTTCACGCGTGGCAAGACTCTCGAGATCTACGCCGATGAGAACAACCTCGCTCATGTCGGATCTCCTGCGACCATCTCGAGTTGTGTCAATGGCAGAGAAGCGATCTCAGCGGCCTTTGCCGCAACGAACTCTTCGTCTGTAAGTGAGCCATCGCGGCGGAGGTCCGAAAGCGCGACGAGCCGCTCTGCCAGCGACGCTCCGGTCAGGCCCGCCGCTCGCTCCGTAGATATGAAGTAGCTGGTGATCGATGCCGTGATGGCCGAGAACAATCCCACGCCGAGGATCATTAACGCCATCGCTGCGAATTTTCCTTCGGGTGTCGAGGGTATTACGTCGCCGTAGGCCACGGTGGTCATTGTCGTCACGCCCCACCAGAGGGCATCAAAGGGCGAGTCGACGAACTTGTTGACGCCGTGTTCCGCTACGTAGAACCAGACCGACGTGACGGCGGTCACCGAAAGCAAGGCAACGATGAGCCAGGCAAAGGCGCGATGTCTGGCGAGGCCCTGAATATGCATCGCCGCTCGGTAGAAGCCGGAGAAGGCGCGGACGAGGCGCAGGAGGCGCAATACGCGGAGGATGCGAAGGGCCCGCGTTGGCGGCGCGAGCGCAATGGCGTCGATCCAGTGGCCTTTGAGGTAGTCCCGGCGGCTGTGCGCGGCCAGAAGTCGACTCCCGAACTCCGCCACGAAGATCAAGGTGATGCCGGCTTCGGCTATCTCGAGGTCCGGCCGGGTGCCGACTGGGATTTGGTCAATCAGGAACCCAAGCGCAACCCAGATGAGAGCGAGAGCTCCCATCACCAGTTCCCATGCAACATCGTGCCGCTCGACGAAATGGAGGTATGCCTCTCGCACCCTCATGGCTCACCTCTCATTCGGTCTACGCTCATTGCCCTGCTCGTTATGCAGATGGTCCGGCAGGGTTCACCGCGAGACAAGCCCTGCTGAAATCAACAATCTCAGACCCGAGAATTGGAGGCGTGCCCCTGAGCAGCCAGAGATGGCCGCGGATTTAGCCCGGATCCACCGAACCTCTTTGTCTGACGGCTCGATGACGGCCGCGAGGGGACGAAGGAGCCCGATTCAGGTGATCGCCCAGCCCGGACCATGGCGAAGGAGGGTCGGACGGCGACGGATCATGTCACCTGAGA
>DATCPH010000121.1:0-12077 GCA_036570185.1 Candidatus Limnocylindrales bacterium
GATTGCCGCCGCGCGCATAGGTGCCGGGGGCTGCCGCGTCCGCCGAGGCCTTGGCCTGGCGGTACATCGCGTCGCTGAGCGGAAGCCAGCTTCGCCCGGCCCCGCTGGCCAGCGGGTTGTTGCGGGATCCCACCGGCGGCAGGGTGCCATCGATTCGCGATCCGACAGTGCTGACGACACTGGACCGCGGCGAACTGGCCACGGCGAAGGGCTGCGATGAGGCGATCAGGAGGAGAACGATCGCCGCCACGAGGGCGCGCAAGCCGCGCAGATTCAGACCCACGTCCCCACCTCCATGTGCGGCCGATGATTCCCGGATGAAGGCCGCAATGATTGCCGCGATGAGTGGAACGTCGAAGATGCAGACATTGTCTCCCGGACCGCAAGCCCATCCGGCACCAGGTCGATCCCGCGTCTGGCCCCGGCCGAGCGGATCCGGCCCTAGGCAAAGAGCGCGGCGACGAATGCCTCCGGCTCGAACGGCAGCAGATCGTCCACGCCCTCCCCCACTCCGACGAACCTGACGGGCACATCGAGGGCATGCTCGATGGCAAAGACGATGCCGCCCTTGGCCGTTGAATCGAGCTTCGTGAGGACGATCCCCGTCAGTCCGACCGCTTCGTGGAAGGCACGGGCCTGGGCCAGCCCGTTCTGACCCGTCGTGGCGTCAAGCACGAAGAGGGTTTCCGGCGTCGCCCCGGGAATGCGTTTGTCGATGATCCGACGGATCTTCGCAAGCTCGTCCATCAGGTTCGACTTCGTGTGAAGGCGGCCGGCGGTGTCGATGATGACCAGGTCGATCCCGCGCGCGATCGCCGCATCGAGGGCATCGAAGACCACGGCGCCTGGATCCGCGCCAGGAGCGTGGGCGACCATCGGGACGTGGGAACGGTCCGCCCAGACACGCAGTTGGTCGATGGCCGCCGCGCGAAAGGTGTCGGCGGCCGCGAGCAGGACCGAGCGGCCTTCCGTCATGTAGCGAGAAGCCAGCTTTCCGATGGTGGTCGTCTTGCCCGTCCCGTTGACCCCAACGACCAGCACAACCGCCGGACCACCACGGGGAGGTCGCTGCGGTTGCCACTCGGAATCCCGTGCCGCGAGCGTGGCGGCAAGCTCGGCCCGGACAGCGGCCTCGGTGTCGCCCGCGGCCCGCCGACGCCGGGCTCGCTCGACGATCTCCATCGCGAGGATCGGCCCGACGTCGCCCCCGATCAGGGATTCTTCGACTTCCTCCCAGGTCGGCCCGTCGGCTGGGGCGCCGAACAGGCCGCGCAGCCGCGACATGAACCCACCGCGGGACTTCTGGAGCCCCGCCTCGTATTCAGCCTCGAGCGCCGGATCGATCTCGGCCATGGCCCCGATCGCGTCAGGCGGAGGCCGAGGCAAGGTGCTCGGCCCGACGCTGGTCGGCGATCTCCCGGGCCTCCTCCAGCCTGAGGCTGACGACCCGGCTGACCGAGTCGTCGCCGACGGTGACGCCGTAGAGAGCGTCGGCGGTCTCGATCGTGCCGCGGTTGTGGGTGATGACCACGAACTGCGTCCGCGCCGCCAGCTCCCGCAGCGCGTCGGTGAACCGGGTCACGTTTGCCTCGTCGAGCGCCGCATCGACCTCGTCGAGGACGCAGAAGGGAACCGGCCGGACCTGGAGCATCGCGAAGAGGAGGGCGACGGCGGTCAGTGCGCGCTCGCCACCTGAGAGCATCGCGAGTGGCTGGGCCTTCTTCCCTGGCGGGCGGGCAATTATTTCGATTCCGGTGGAGCCGAGGTCCGCCGGATCGGTGAGTGAAAGCCTAGCGAATCCGCCGCCGAACAGTTGCTCGAAGCGCTCCTCGAATGCAGCCTCGAGCGCTCGGAAGGTCGAGCGGAACTGGTCGGCGATCATCGCGCTCAGCTCCTCGATGAGGTGCCGCGTCTGGTCGATCCCATGCCGCAGGTCAGCGGACTGCGCTTCGAGGGCATCGAGCCTCGCCTTGATCGCGCCGTACTCGTCGACGGCGTAGGGGTTGGGCGCACCAAGCTCGTGGAAGCGCCGGCGAAGCGCCCCGAGTCGCGCCGCGCTCGGCGGCCCCTGCGGGGGCTGTTCGGCGGCCCAGGTCGATGAGATCGCATCGAGAGCTGCCTCGAGCGCGACCGCATCCTCGACGTCGGGGTCGCCCGAATGGAATAGGTCGCGCGCCGCCCCAGCCGCTTCCGGCTGGCCGGCCGCCCGCGCCGTCGCGGCCACGAGACCCTCGAGCCGGCGACGGCCAACCTCGCCGAGCCCGGCCAGCTCCACGAGGACCTGCTCGCGAAGAGAGTCCAGGCCGAGTCGGGCTTCGAGATCGTCTCGTTCCGCCCGCCGCGCGCCATCGTCCGCGGTCCGACCAGCAGCTCGCACCGTTGCCGCCCGGTGCTCGGCCTCCGCCAACCGGCCGCGATCGACCGCATCCGCCTCCAGCAATTCATCGACGGCTGCCCGCGCAGCGGCCTCTCGCTCGACCGCGCTTGCAAGCTGGGAGCGAAGGGCCTGGCGGGCTGCCTCGATGCCCCGTTCGCGCTCGTCGAGGCGCGCCGTCTCGGCGTCGAGCCCGGTCAGGTGAGCCTCGTCGATCGCCGCTGCGGCCTCCGCACGAGCTCGCTGCGTTTCGGCGTCGCGCCGGGCGGCATCGGCGATCGCGGCCGCCGCCGCCAGCCTGTCGCGGCGGGCCCGAAGCTCCTCGGCGCGGTTCAGCCACGTCGCCAGGGCGGCACCGCTCGAGGCAGATCGTTCCGGGCCGCCCGCGGTCGCTTCGTCGCCGCCCGAGGGCTGTCGAGGCTCGGACTCCGCTTCATCGAGCCGCGCGCCCGCCGGACGACCGACCCCGGCGTTCGATTGCAGCGACTGAAGGCCGACCCGCAGGCGCGTGACTTCCTCGCCGAGCCGGGCCGCCTGACCGGTGCGCCACTCCAGCTCGCGGACCGTCGCTTCCAACTCCCGGACAGCAGCGCGGTCGGCATCTTCGACGCCGCGTCGGGCCGCCGCTGCCCGGGCTTCGCGCGCGCGAGCCGCATCGCGGGCCGCGCGAGCCGTCTCGCCTTCCTCCGCGGCTGTCCTGGCGGTCGCTTCCAGATCGACCAGCTCGCCGGCCAGGCGCGCGGCGTCAGCGGTGAGGCGCGTCGCCGTCGCACGCCACTCCAGAAGGCCTTCGACCCGGCCCATGTGAACGGTGAGACCGGTGACCAGGGCCGACCCATCGCGCAGGACGAGTGTCCAGCCCGCGGGCAACTCGGCCTGGAGTGCAAGGCCAGCCTCGAGCGTCGGAACCCAGCCGGTCCGGGAAAGCAACGAGCGGACGATTCCTCCCGGATCTCCGCCCACGCCGTCCGCCAGCAACCCGCCGCCGGTCTCCGCGATGCGCTCGCGAATCCGCCGCTCCGCGGCCTGGCCCGTAGCTGCCCGGGTTTCGCCGGCGGCACTCTCCCGGCCGCGAGGGATCGTCGCCTCCTCGACCACCACGACTCCGCGTTCCGCGGAGAGTCGCTCGACGGTATCCCGGCGCACGACGTAGGCGCGTGCTGCGTCGCTGAGTGCTCGTTCGACCGCTCCGCGGAGTGCCGGGTCCACGGTGATGCTCGCATCCACGCGCCGTCCGCCGAGGCGCCGGGCAGCGCGCGAGATCCCCTGGCTCTCCTCCTCGGCGAGCCGTGTTTGAAGGGCGTCGAGGCGGCTTCGAACGGTCGCCAGGGCGGCCCGCTTCGCAGCAGCACCTTCGGCGGCAGCGGCCCCGCGCGCATCGGTCGCCTCCGATCGAAGCCTGGCCGCTTCGAGTGCCGATGCGGCGGCGGCCTCTGCCGCGATGGCCGCGGCGAGGTCCGATCGAACCGTCGCGGCGTGATGTTCCTGGTCCGCGCGGCGGGCGCCTATGGTGGCGGCCAGGTCGACCTCGACGTCTCGCCGCCGCTCGGCGTCGGCGAGCTTGCCCCGCACCGTCTCGGCTTCGGCCCGTCGCGCTTCGGAGGCGCGGCGCAGAGCGGCGTCATCGTCGCGGAACCCTCGAGATGCCGCCTCCGCGCCCGCAATCTCGGCAAGGGCATCGGCCAGGTCCCGCTCGGCGGCCGCCAGGCCCGCCGCCAGGTCACGATCCAGCTCCGGTGGAGGAGCACTCAGCAACCGGCGTTGCCTCGTGAGGTCGGATTCTGCGGCGGCTCGATCGTCAGCAAGGCGGGCTCGGTCACGAGCGAGGGACTCGTGGTCCGCCGCCAGTCGCTCCTCCCGGAGCTGGAGGGCGGTCAGGGCGTTTCGCGCGGCGTCGTATTCCCCGCGGCGGTCGGCTTCAGCACCCGCGCGCGCCGCAAGCTCCGCGCTGATCGCGGCCGCGGCCGACTCCGCGTCGGCAAGTTCGGCCATCGCACGAGCAGATTCCGCACGAGCCCGATCCCGTGCGGACGCGGCTTCTGCCAGCCGCTCTGCCGCGACGTGCCAGCGGCCGTGAGCGGCCACCAGGAGGCCATCGGCGAGCTCCTCTCCGGCAGTCAACCGCGAGGACTGCTGTTCGGCCTGCGCCGCGAGACGGCGCGCCTGGGGCCGAAGCTCGGCCAGGATGTCGTCCATCCTCACGAGATTTGCCGTGGACTCCAGCAGCTGCTCCTCAGCCTTCCGACGCCGGCGCTCATGACGGCGAACGCCGGCCACCTCCTCGAAGAGTGGGCGCCGCTCTTCCGGGCGGAGCGCGAGCGCCTGATCGACCATGCCCTGGCCGATGAAGAGGAATGCGTTGTCTGCCAGGTGCGCTGAGTCGAGCAGGTCGACGAGGTCGCGAAGGCGGATCCGCTGCCGATTGAGCAGATAGTCGTTCTCGCCCGATCGGTACAGCCGCCGCCCGATTTCGATCGTGCCGTAGTCGGTCGAGAGCAGGCCGTCCGCATTGTCAAGGACGAGGGTGACGTCCGCCATGCCGAGCGCCGATCGCCGGTCGGAGCCCGCCCAGATGACATCCTCGGCGCGACGCGTCCTGAGCGATCGCCCCTGCTCGCCGAGGGTCCACCGGAGTGCGTCCGCGAGGTTGCTCTTGCCCGAACCGTTCGGCCCCACGATCGCACTGATCCCAGGCCCGAACTCGATCTGTGTCCGTCCGGCGAAGGACTTGAAGCCGTGGAGGCTCAGCGCCAGGAGACGTGCGGGAGCGGTCACGGCGCAGGTTCCGGTTGGCCCACCGCGAGTGTCTCTTGGAGGCTGCGCAGGACGTCGAGCGCTTGACCGGCGGCGGCGGTCTCGGCCACCCGCCTGGACGGCCCCTCCCCCACCCCGAAGACCTCGCCGTCGACCGCGACCTCCACCCTGAACATCTTCTCGTGATCGGGACCGACGGCCTCAACGATGCGATAGACGGGGCGCCGACCGGTGTGGCGCTGGGTGAACTCCTGGAGGCGGCTCTTGGGGCTCTTCAAAGCGACCGCAGATTCGTCGAGGGCGATCTCCGGCGCTGCGACCGACGTGATCCAGTCGCGAACTGCCGGCCAGCCGAGATCCAGGTAGAGGGCACCGCTGACGGCCTCGAATCCCGACGCCAGGAGCGACGGGCGATGGCGCCCGCCTCGCAGCGCTTCGCCCTCACCGAGGTTGAGGTACCGCCCGAGACCGATCCGGCCGGCGAGAAGGGCGAGGCCTGTCGTGCTCACGATCGCGGCGCGTCGGGCCGAGAGGAGGCCTTCGTCGTCGTCGGGGTGGCGTTCGTAGAGCGCCTCCGAGACAACGAGGCTCAGGACCGCGTCGCCGAGGAACTCCAGGCGTTCGTTGTCGCCCTGAACGGCATCAGGATGCTCGTGCAGCCAGCTCGGATGGGTGAGAGCCTGTTCGAGGAGGTCGAGATCGCGGAGGGGGAGGCCGAGTCGATCTGCAAACGCGTCGGCCGGTCGCACCGCTCCGGGATCGTTGGCCGCGCGTTAGGTCGCGCGCTCGTCGATGTAGTCGACCGCGTCCTGAACGGTCCGGATCTTCTCGGCGTCCTCGTCGGAGATCTCGGTCCCGAACTCTTCCTCAAGACTCATGATCAGCTCGACCAGGTCGAGCGAGTCGGCATTGAGGTCGTCGACGAACGAGGCCTCGGGCTTGACCTCATCCTCGTCGACGCCGAGCTGCTCGACGACGATCTTCTTGAGGCGATCGTACGTGGTGGCCACTGACTCCCTCCTCGGAGCTGGATGCCGGCCCAACGCCGGTGGTCTCGCTTGAGATCCGCCCGAGGACGCCGTTCATCAGGCGGCGCATCGGGTCCCCACTGTAAGTGCGTGCCAGTTCGACCCACTCGGCGATCGCCACCCGGGCCGGCGTCGGCGAGTGTAGCACCTCACCCAGGGCGCAACGGAGGAGTGCCCGATCGATTCTGGCCAGCTGGACGACCGGATACTGGGGAGCAACCGCCTCGATCCGGGCGTCGATCGTGTCGCGATTGGCGACGACAGCGGCCACCAGCGATCGCGCCAGCTCGGCCGCCGCCGGATCGCCCTCGGTCTCGGCGATGTGACGCTCCAGGATCGCCTCGGGGGTCCGTTGGCCGAAGTCGGCCTCGAAGATCGCCGCCAGAGCCAGGCGTCGTCCGGCTCGGCGTGCGCGAAAACCGTCGCCGGCCGGCTTAGCCCCCGACGCCATCGATCAGGACGGTCACCGAGCCAGACTCGAGCCCGAGCAGTTGCTGGACCGCACCGACGACCGCCGCCTGGACACTCGCCGCGAGCGGCCCGAGCGCGATACCGGGACGGGCAACGATCCAGATCCGGACGTCGAGCTTGCGGTCGCGCTGGCGCGTGACGAGGGCGCGTCCCTCGAGACGCGCTCGCCACGCCGCTCCGCCACGGGCAATCCGAGCGACGCCGGGCACCTTGAGCGCAGCGAGCCGGATCGTCTGGTCGATGACGTCGGCCTGGACGGCGAGGTTTGGTTGGATCATCGGAGCTCGCCGGTTACTGCCGGCCGGCCGTCACTCTGGATTTCGTGGGCGGCGACGTCCTCGGGCGGATCGCCCCCTGGATCGTCGGCCAGATCGGCCGCGGTCGGTCCTGCGAGAGCCGCAGCGATGAGGGCCGGTACCCGCATTCGGGCGGTTGCCGCTGCCACCTCGACGGCAAACGTGATCATCCGCCGGCGAGCGCGGCCGTGGGTGATGATCACCGAGCCGCGGACGCCGAGAAGCGGGGAACCGCCGGCCTTCTCGTAGTCGAACACGCTCCGGATGCGAGCGATCCCCGGGCGCATCAGGAGGTAGGCGAGGCGTCCTCGGAGCGAGCGTCGGAACTCGGCCCGGAACAGGTCGAAGATGAACCCGGACAGCCCCTCGAAGAACTTGATCACGACGTTGCCGGCGACCGCATCGGTCACGACGACATCCGCCAGGTTCCCGGTCAGGTCCTTGCCCTCGACATTGCCGACGAAATTCAGGCCTGACGCGTCCAGGAGCTCCGTAGCCTGCTGGATGCGCGAATCACCCTTGCCCTTCTCCTCGCCGATTGACAGCAGCGCCACGCGCGGGTTCGCCACGCCCAGGACCTGCTCCTCGAAGATGGCACCCATCCGGGCGTACTGGGCAAGGTTCTCGGCGGTCGAGTCGGGGTTCGCCCCGATGTCGAGCAGCACGAACGGTCTGCCCTCGCGAATCATCTGGACCGCGAGCGCCGGCCGATCCACGCCCGGCAGCCGGCCAATTCGGAGCACCGCAGCAGCCATCCCCGCCCCGGTATGTCCGGCGGTCACGACCGCATCGGCTTCGCCGTGACGGACCAGGTCGCAGGCGACGAGGATCGATGCGTCCTTCTTTTCCCGGATGGCGAGGGCCGGGTGCTCGTCCATCTCGATGACCTGCGACGCATGGGCGATCGTCACGTTACCCGGGAGATCGCCCGCGATCGATCGCACGAGCGCCTCGTCGCCGACGAGAATCAGCCGATCGCCAGGGTTCGAGCGAGCGTAGTCGAGGGCGCCGCCGATGACTTCGGCGGGCCCGTGGTCACCGCCCATCGCATCGACCGCGACACGAACGCCCGGACGGGTGGCGTTCACCAACGAATCTCCAGGCCGGATACGCCTCGCCGGAGCCCCTCGCTCAGGAAGCGGCCTCTTCCTTCGGGGCTTTGAGCTCGAGCGTGGGGCGACCGCCGTAGTAGCCGCAGTTCGGGCAGGCGTGGTGGGGCTGCTTCGGCTGATGGCAGTGGGGACATTCCTCGAGCCGTGGCAGGCTGATCGCCAGGTGTGCGCGGCGCTCGCCCTGGCGGGCATGCGATACGCGTCGCTTCGGGACACCCACGGTCGTGCGCTCCTTTCGTGGTTCGGCGTCGGTCGGGTCGTTGTCGCTTGTCGGTCGGTTGTCGGGCGGCAAGAGCGGGACGCGCGATGGCGCGTCTTCGTCCGTGGAACCGGGCGGGAGTCTACCCGGTCTGGTCGGCGCCGTCGACCCGAAAGCCTCGGAGGACCTCGAGGCGCGGGTCGAGAATCTCCTCGGGATGGTCGTGATCCCCGCGCTCCAGTGGCTCTCCGCAGGTGACGCACAGGCCGGGGCAATCGACGCGGCAGAGCGGTGCGATCGGTTCGGCCAGCGAGATCGCCTCACGGACGACGGGTTCGAGATCGAGCTCGTGATGGTCCGTCAGGCGCAGCACGTCGGGCTCCGCCGTTATGTCGATGGGAGCCCCGGTCGCGATGTCGATCCTGGGCAGGGCCTCCTCCTCGATTCTGAGGTCGAGTGGAATCTCAATCGGTTTCAGGCATCGACTGCACTCCCCCTCGATCGCCGTCGAGAGGTCCGCGGTCACGAACAGGCCGCGATTCGTCCGGACGAGGCGGACCGCACCCTCGATGGGAGCGAGCCGGAGGTCGTCCTCGAGGGGGATGGTGACCCCGCTGACGGCGTAGTCATGGACCGACCCCCGAGGCTCCGCCAGGAGCCGGGCGGCGTGATACAGCAGCGGCGCGCCCGGAGTCGGGGAGCTCATGGCCGGGCGATCTGGCGAGGGCTTTCCTCGTAGTCGCCGTAATCCCCGCCGGCTTCGTCGTGTTGGTCGATGGGGTTCGGCTCGGCTCGAGCGCCACTCCGGCGGCGATCGAGAAGCTCGATGCCACGCTTGATGGCCTGGAGCTGCTTCGCCACCTCGTCTTCGAGGCTGGCCAGGACCGAGATCGCGTAGTCGTCGGCCCCCCGGCGCGTGTCGGCGGCGTCAGATTCGGCGGCGGCCAGCAACTGGCGCGCCTGCTCCTCAGCGGCCTGCGTGAGCCCCTGCTCATCGATCAGGAAGGCGGCCTGCTCCTGGGCCCGCGCCACGATGCGCTCGGCCTGCTCCTCGGCGCGCTCAACGATTCGCTCGCCTTCCGCGTTGATCCGCTTGGCCGCGCGGACCTCCTCGGGGATCGTGACCCGCAGCTCGTCGATGAAGCCGAGCGCCGAGTCTCGATCGATGATCACGCTCTTGGTGCCCGGCAGCTTGCGGCCCGTGGTGATCAGGGATTCGAGGCGCTCGACGAGAAACATGATGTCGATCGGAGTGCCCTCCCGGATGCGCCGCGGTCAGGGCGGCGCAGCCGATTATTGCACGGCCCCTTCCCGTTAACCTCGGGTCAACGACCTTCCTTCAGCGCAAGCAGGGCGGCGGCGGCCGGCGACGGGATCATCGCCGAGACGTCACCTCCGAAGGACGCGATCTCCTTCACGAGGCTCGAGCTCACGTAGCCGTGCTCGAGAGCGGTCATGAAGAAGACCGAATCGATGTCGGGGGCGAGCTTGCGGTTGTTGTGGGCAAGCTGCAGCTCGGCCTCGAAGTCGCTGATGGCGCGCAGGCCGCGGACGATGAACCTGGCGTTCCGGGTCCGGCAGAAATCGACCGTGAGCCCGTCAAACGCGGCGACCTCGATGCGGTCGGCACTGAAACCCGCCTCCGCGAATGACCGCCGGAGGATGTCGATCCGATCCTCGGTCTGCAGGAGGGGTGTCTTGCGGGGGTTCTCGAGGACCCCGACGATGATCTGATCGAAGACGCCGAGCGCGCGCCGGACCACGTCGATGTGGCCGTTCGTCACGGGATCGAACGACCCCGGGTAGACCGCGACGTCCATCAGCCCTCCCGATCGTTCGGCGAGCGATCGCCCGGCGAGAGCGTTCGATAGAAGGTGAGCGCCGTTTCGCCGATGCGACGCTCCCGGACGGATGCTAGCAGTCCGAGATCGGGTGCAGGGTCGCGCCAGAAGTGCTTGGCGACGACCCATGCGTCGTTCGCGAGGAGCTCCGCGCGCTCGTCCGCGAGCCGGCCGAGGGCATCGGTCAGGAGCGTCGTCTCGGCGTACGGCGGATCCACGATTGCGACGTCGAATGCGCCGGCAGCCGGGCCATCCCGGGCAAGCCAGTCCAGGGCATCGCCGCGGATGACCGTCGCAGATCCCGACAGTCCCGTTGCGGCCAGGTTGCGCTCGATCGTCGCGATGGCGCCCGGGTCACGTTCGACGAAGATGGCGCGGGCCGCCCCGCGGGAAAGGGCTTCGATGCCGGCTGCGCCGCTCCCGGCGAACAGGTCGAGCACCCGTGCGCCGGGCAGGATCGGGTCGAGGATCGCAAACAGGACCTGCTTGGCCCGATCGTTGAGAGGCCGCGTCCCCGGTCCGGGAGCTCGCAGCCGGATTCCGCGGGCGCTGCCGGCGATCACGCGGCCGGCGTCAGCCACCGCTGCGGCCGGACTCACCCACGGCCCTTCCTCACGCGCCCCTGCTTCACGCGCCGCTGCTTCACTCGCCGCTCGCGACCTCGGAGGGAGCCTCGCCCGAAGCGATGTCACGCAGCCAGCCCTGGGTCAGCTCGTGGCGAAGGTCCCCGACCGCGGGTACGAGTTCGCCCCGCTGGTCGAGGAACTTCTCCGCATGCGCCCGTGCCCTGACGGCGAGGTCGCGGTGCTCGGGTCGCTGGAGTGAGGCGACGCGCAGGCGGGGCAAGCCGCTCTGGACGAGGCCGAGGACATCGCCCTCGCGGCGCAGCTCGAAGTCCTTTTCGGCAAGGGCAAAGCCGTCCCGAAGCGCCGTGACCGCCTTCAGGCGGGCCTGGGCGACCTCATCGGTCGAGCTCGAAACGAGCACGCAATAGGAGGCCGCCGTTCCACGTCCGACACGACCCCGTAGCTGGTGGAGCTGGGCGAGCCCGAACCGATCCGCGTCTTCGACGATCATCATCGTCGCCTCGGGCACGTCGACCCCGACCTCGACGACGGTGGTGCCGACGAGGACATCGATCTCGCCGTCCCGGAAGCGGGCCATCTCGGCATCGCGGACAGCGGGCTTCAGCCGCCCGTGCACGAGCCCCACGCGGAGTGGCGCGAGCAGCTGGCGCAGCCGCTCGGCCTCCGACTCGGCTGCGACTGCACCGCTCGTCAGCCCTCCTGCGGCAATCTCGGCCGCGGGGTCAGCCCCGCCGCCGCCCGTCCCGGCCGAGTCGCCGGCGTCGTCGATCAACGGGACGACCACGAAGGTCCGCCCGCCGGCCGCCGCCTCTTCGCGGACCTTCTGCCACGTCGACGCGAGCTCGTCCGGGCGTCGGATACCGGTGCGGATCGGAACCCGGCCCTCTGGTGCGGTCCGGAGGTTCGAAACCTCGAGGTCCGCATACAGGACCTGACCCAGCGTGCGCGGAATCGGAGTCGCGGTCATCAGCAGGACGTGTGGCGGCCGGCCCCCGGCCTTCGCTTCGAGCTCCGCGCGCTGCTGAACGCCGAAACGATGCTGCTCGTCGATCACGACGAGCCCCAGGTCCGCGAAGGCGACCCTCTCCTGGATGAGGGCGTGGGTGCCGACGACGACCTGCGCCTGTCCGGTGGCCAGTGCCTCGAGGGCGTTCCGGGTACCGGCGCCGGACAACGATCCGGTCAGGAGGGTGACCGGCACTCCCAGCGGGTCGAGCAAGCCGGCAACGGTCACAGCGTGCTGGCGTGCCAGGAGGTCGGTCGGGGCCAGCAGCGCGGCCTGACGGCCGGAGGACGCCGCCGCCGCCAGGGCCCAGGCCGCAACCGCGGTCTTGCCCGAGCCGACGTCGCCCTGGATGAGGCGGAGCATCGGCGTCTCGCGCTCCAGGTCGGCGCGGATCTCGGCGACGGCGGCC
>DATCPH010000122.1:0-3119 GCA_036570185.1 Candidatus Limnocylindrales bacterium
GCGACGGAGCGGGCATAGTCGTCGTCGGCGTTGACGATCGCCAGCCGGAGCGACGCTGGGCTCCGCCCCAGGCGCCCGGCCAGCTGGGTCGCGGCAAACGCGGCCGAGTTCGACCCAAGGTTCGCCCCGCTTGCGCCGACCCGGAACACGAGGGGCAGGCCCCGGCCGGTGAGTCGATCGGCGACCGCCCCGCTCTCCCAGTACACGAGGCCCGCGTCGGCCGCAGCCGTGGACGCGGCCACCGACAGGTCGGACGAGTAGCCGCCGACGACGACGGCAGCGCCGCCGGCGCGGAGCGCGGCCATGACCGCGGGCGCCTGCGCCGAGCTCTCGAGGTCGCGAACGTCCAGGTCGATCGGGCTGCCGCCGATTCCGCCGTCGGCGTTGACCATGTCCGCCGCGAGGCGGATTCCCAGCAGCTCCTGGCGGGCGAGACCCGCGGCATTGCCTTGGATCGGCAGCGCGACTCCGACTCGGATGGGCGCCATGGCCGGCCGTGCCACGAATGCCGTCGCGACGGCCGCGATGATCGTGACTGCTGCCGCCAGGGCGAGGCGCATCGGGACCTTGCCGGCAGGGGCGCGATTCGCGGGCGCCGACATCACCACGTCACTTCACCGTGAACACGATCTGCGGCGACCAGACGCGAGGATCGAACGGGGCATGATCGGCCGCGACGAATTCCGCCTTGAGCGAATAGGTCCCCGGATGCACCGGCAGATCCTGGACGAGTCCGTAGTTCATGGATACCAGAACGCCATCCACGTACAGATGCAGGTGGCCCTGGTCGGGCCGCAGGTTGGTCGAGGTCGCCGGAACGATCGTCGCGTTCGCGAGGGTGAGGACGACGTGGGCGGTCGAGCCCGCGATGACGGCGTTCGGTGCCGGCTCCGTGATGGTGACGATCGCGGGCGACGAGGGCCTGGACCCGGCCGGGGACGGCGGGGCGCTGCCGATACTTCCCGGTCCGCCGCTTGAGAGCACGTTCGGCGGGCTCCCGGACGTGCTGCTGCAGGCGCTGAGAATGAGGGCCACCATCGGCAGAACGAGCAGCCGAGCACGACGGTGGGTTGGCAGCATGAACCTCATGAGCTGGGTGCCGCGGAGGGAGATGAACCGGGCGATGGTGGAGCAGCCGCGACGGGCAGGTCGAGCTGGGTCGCCAGCTGGTCGCCGTTCGGTGCCGGCCCCGCGATCGACAGGGTGTACGAGCCCGCTTCGAGTGTCGTGTCGGCGACAAAATGCCCGGGCTCCAGCTGGCGCGATGGGAGCAACGACGCCGGTCGACCAATCGGACCCATGATCATGACTACGCTCGGAACCGGCAGCTCGTTTCCAGCGGGATCGAAGAATGTCGCATGGACCTCGTTGCCTCCGGCTGCACCCGGGTCCAGGTACACCTGGACGGTCCGGCCGGCTGAGAGATGGACTGTGTAGATCGTCGGCAGGCCCGCCACGGCGTTCGCATCGATCTGTGGCGCGGGCGTTCGGGTGATGAGCTCGAGCGGAACCTCGACCGATGACGCGCCTCGAGCCACGAGTGCGGTCACCTGCCATGCGCCGTCGAGCGACAGGTTACTGCCCGTCGCGCTGAAGGCACCGGCGCCCGCCGGCGCCAGGTCGAGGCGCGAGCCACCGACGTCCGCGCGAGCGGGGATGGCGAACCGAAGCGTGATGCCGTACGCGCTGACCGGAGCTCCGCTGTCGTAGTCGGTGACCGTCGCGCTGAACGTGTTGAAACCGGCGGCCCCCGGCGAAATGGCGAGCCGGATGCGGACCGAGGTACCAAAGTCGTGACCCTCAACGAGGAGCGGCCCGGCGCTGGGAGAGGGACCGGGCTGGGCTCGAGCCGCATTCCCGCCGGCCGCCGCAGGCGGCGCAATGTTGACCAGGGCGCCCGACAGAAGCAATGCGCTGGCGAGAAGCAGGACTTCGACTGAGCCCGCGCGCCGCAGGCCGGTGAGGCTTCGTCCGGCGGCAGGCACATTTTGGAAGTGGTTGATCGCGCCGAGCGCAGCCACGACGACGAGCACGGCACTCTTGGCGACGATCAGGCGCCCGAAGTCGGTGCCCAGGAGCGCATCGACGCTGCCCACCTCTTCGATTGCGCGGATCACGCCGGTGATTGCGACCGTCGCGATTCCCGCGGTTGCAGTTCGGGAGAAGAGTCGGGCCGCGCGAGCCGTTTCCGGGCCTGGCTCCCGTCGCGACCAGAGCAGCAGGGCCACGAGACCGCCGAGCCAGAGACCCACGGCAAGCACGTGAGCGCCCTGCAGGATGACGTCGACCACGACGTTGTGACCCGCGGCGGCGTGGCTCGTTCCGACGTCGGCCATGAGGCAAGCCGCCGCCCCGAGTCCGGCCAGCATCAGGCTCGCACGACCAGCGCGTCCCTGTCGCCAGATGGCGAGAACCACGAGCAGGATGAAGGCGAGCGGCAGGACCCGGCCGATGATCGCCGGCCCGAACGACGTGCCGAAGACCTCTGACGGGCTAACCCCTGCGCTGGCCACCTGTGCCCCGATCACCGTCGCCGTACCCACCGCGGCGACGAACCATGCGATCGGCAGGATCCAGCGTGCAATCGCATGGGTCGTCGCCCCGACGACGATCCCGAAGAATGCCGTTCCGAGAATGGCCAGGAGACCGAGGTAGAGGAGCCACCGCCCGACGATTTCGAGAATTGATGGTCCCCCGGAGCCAGAGACGCTCGAGCCGCCTCCGGCGGGCTGGGATGCGCCCGCTGAAGGCGCCGCTCCGACGCCGAACGCAAAGGATCCGGAGGCGAGGTGTCCGTCGACAGCCGATACGGTCCGCCAGGCCACCGTGTAGACCCCGGTTGGCAGGGGCTTCAGCGGGACCGTCAGGCTCAGTGGATCGCCCTCCGATGGGACAGTTGGTCCGGCCACAACCGGTGCACCCGCTTTGTCGAGGACGTTGATGGTCGAAAGTTTCGGATCCGGTCGCTCGCCGAAGGTGATCGTCACCCGGCTCGGTGGCGTGGCGAGATTCGACCCGGGACTCGGGCTCGAAGACTGGGGGAGCGCGTGGGCCCCCGCCGGCGCGGGAGACGACGCCAGGGCTGCGAACGCCAGAGCGAGGGACAGTCCGAGCCCTGT
>DATCPH010000123.1:0-6204 GCA_036570185.1 Candidatus Limnocylindrales bacterium
GTCAGCCATTCGCGCGAGCGCTTGGCCCGGGGGAGAGTGATCTCAGTGGCCTCGGTCCGGCGCGCATTCAGTACACGGTCGGCTTCCGCCCGCGACCAGGACCCTGCCGCCAATTCATTAACGCCCCCATTGGGGTTCACAAGGGCAGGATGAAGTCGCGCTGTCGACGGCGACCATCATACACGGCTCGTCTGCGCCGCAATGGTGGTCAGAGCGCCGGCTCAGGTCGTCAGCGTCGGACGGCCAGTGGGGCTCGTCTCCTCATGGGTCTCCTGCGCGAGGACGCTGACGAGGCGCGCGAGCTCGACGACCTGCTCCGGGTTCCAGCCGGGCACCTTGTGGATCTTGCCGTCCGCGCCGATGTACCAGCCGCCGGCGTCGGAACCGAAGCCACCGAAGAAGAACAGACGCATGGCCGCGACCTCCGTGCAGGCCCCCAGAAAAGCGGAGGCGAAAGGAGGAGCCTGACGCGCGCCGCGGACGGGACCGTGACAGGGGCGTGACCGCCACGTCACCGGCGCGTCACCGGTGCGTCACAGGGTGAAGGCTGCGGGCAAGCGCCGGGCCGCGGTGCGGCCGCATGCCGTCGAGGTCGTGAACGGGGCGGATCCTGAACTCCTGCCAGAGCCGCTTTCGGAAGGCCTCGTACTCCCGGACCGCGAGGGCCTCGTTGCCCTCCTCGAGGAGCGCCCCGATCAGCGCGCTTTCGGCGACCTCGCTCGTCGGCTCGATGGCGGTTGCGAGCTGTGCTGCCTCAACCGCCTCTGCGTACCGGCGGTGGACGGTCAATCCTGTCGCCAGCGCGACCAGCGCCGCCAGCCGCAGGTGGCGAAAGTGCTCGCGCTCGGGTTCGATCCAGAGGCTCTCGTCGTCGGGCAGCAGCTCGCGCTTGAGGGTGTCGAGGATCGGTTCGATCCGAGTCTGCACGACGGTCGAGTGGAGGAGGTCGCGGGCCAGGGTAACCGCCCTGCGGAGGTCGATCTGGACGTCGGGCTCGAGCGTCAGGTGCTCGCCGGTCGCCGCCACGACCGGGGCGTCGATCCGGTGCAGCGCCGACCGGAGTGCGGTGAGCGCCCCCGCTTCTGGCAGGGTGGGCCAGAGCGTGCCGGCAACCGTCGATCGATGGACCGGCCGGTCATGCAGGGCGAGGAACGCGACGAGGGTCGCCCCCTGCCGCGGCACGGGGATGTCGGTGTCGCCCCAGACCAGCCGGAAGCGATCGAGCAGCTCGACGGACAAGACGTTCCAACCCGGCATCCAGCGTCCCTCGCGCGGTCAATTATCTATCGTCCACCATCCGTCCAGCATATGTTTACATCCGATCCCCGAAGCAGGCCTCGACCGTCCCCATGGCCGTCGCGGCCGCCTGGGCCGCCGCCGCCCTCCGCCGCGCCAGTAACGAGAGGCCAAGCCAACCGCGCGTGGCGTAGGCGACCCCCCAGGACAGGTCCGCTCGCCCCTACCCGCGCACGAACCGCATCTCGGTCCTCCGCCGGCCTTCGCGCCGGGGTTGTATGACAGTACAATCTCGGGAAGCGTGGCCACGGGCAGGACCGAGAGCCTGAACATGGCAAACGTCGCGGGCGGGTATTTCCGGTGTTGCGCCGGAGATTCCGGACCATGAGCTGCTGACGCATTTGCTTTCCAGCCCTTGCAGGGTAGAAACGGTGATGCCTTCCTCCAGAAGCTGTCCCAGGGCGCCGGTACGGCCGAGCGTCCGCCGACCTTGCTGCCAAAGCCTTGCAAACACCGAGACCGCTCAGTCTCTGAACGCCCGCGATCAGCGGTCGCAAGGAGCGTTGCAGAATGTCAGGCTGCGAAGGATGCCGGTATACGGATCAACGAAACCGATGGCCCAGTTGCGTGGTACGGCCTCCTGGCGGAACAGGTCAATCTCTCACGACGGACCTGCTGGCGCGATCCCCTGCGCGACGCTGTAGCTCGAAAGAATCACGTTCGCGTTGCTTCAGGTGCTGCTGGGCTGTTCGGACAGCCAAGCGGCAAACCTCGGGTCGGCGAGCATCGCATGGAGGGCCTGACCTTCGCTCACCAGGCTCGGCGCAGTGCCGAAAATGCGGATTGTTCCGTCCACGGTCAAATGCTCATACGTCTGGACCCAGCTGCTGAACGGGCCGTTGTAGCCCGGTGGGTAGCTCGGCGGAGCCCCGCTCGGGTCATGGTCAACGCGGACCCTGAACGCGACGTCGCCGGGCAGGGCCTCAACGCCCTCAACGAGCGCGGCCGTCTAGGTCAGCGTTGCACTCAGCGTCGCGCCAGCCGCGAGCGTCAAGTCCTCCGTTCCATCACCGTCCGGTTGGGATTGGGTCACGGTCGCGTGGACCGCGCGCGGCGACGTAGCCGGAGCACCACCCTCGCGATGCCCCTCGGTCAGGGCATAGGTCTTGAACTGTCCGGCGATCCCGTCCCAGACACGCCCGCTCGGATCGAGAGGCAGGGGCAGGACCGCATCCATCGTCGGAACCGCGCCGCTCTGGTCGGTCGAGAGCGTGACCGGGGCAGAGCGGCCGTTGCGAATCGTCACGGTGACCCTAATGCTTGCGCCAGGGGCCACCTCGAGGCGATCGAGCCCGACGGCCAACGTGAGTCCCCGATCGCTGGCAACGAGCTCCCCGCTGCTGGTAGGCGTCGGGCCCGGACTCGTCGCGCTCCCCGAGCTGACGGGCAAACCCGCTGCCTGGCCGAGCGATCGAGATGCCCGTAGCCGAATGCCGTATGCGCCGACGACGAGCGCCGCCGTAGCTACGACCACGACCCCGACGAGGGCCGGCAGCGCCGAGAGCATCGCTCGGCGCCGAACGGAAGGTCTCGGCGCAACGAGCGCCGGCGCCGGGCGGTCTGGCGAGGCGATCATGCCCCATTCGACAAGGCTCGCTGCGCGCCTCTGGGGCGACCGGCGCGTTATCTTCCCCGGCCAACGCGGCCGCTCTGACATCCGGCCGCGGACGGATGTTCCTCATCCCTTACCCATCTGGGGCGATCTTGCCCGCGAACAGCTCGCCCGCCCGCTTGCCGTCCTCGTAGCCGGCCTGCGCCGTTCGTGCTCGACGACCGAGGTCAAGGAGCGTCAGATCCTGGCCAAGGACCATGCGCGAGGCCGGGCTGGGACGGATGACGCGGACCTCGGTCCCGTCGCCACGGAGCATTTCGACCTTACGGGCGAGCCTGCCTCGTTCAGCGGGCGCGACAATCAGGACCTCTCGGGCACCCCGAGTGAGGTCGGCATTCGTCTGGGACCCCAGGCCGCCGTCGATGTATCGCCGATCGCCGATGGTGATCGGAGCGAGCAGGATCGGTAGGGCGGCGCTGGCAGCCACGGCCCGGCCGAGCGGGACGTCCGCCGTGCGATCTAGGCCCGCTCGGGAGCCATCTACCGCGTCGATGGCGACCACGACGAGCCGCGTCTGCGGCCAACCTGTGAGCGGCAGAAGCGCGTGCTCCCAGAACGCAAGCTCCGTGGCTTCGCCCGAGGTCCGGGCCGTCAGGGCCAGCGCGCCGAGCCGGGCCAGCACCGCTGGCGAGGTGTCAGCCCCAGGCCGTCGCGCGCGGAGGGCGGCCCCGACGTCGCGCGCCGCGCGGAGCCCGTGTCTGGCGGCAAAGCGAAAGAGTGCCGACACGCCGACCTGGGTGAGCCAGACGCGCGGCAGCCAGCGAGCCCGAGGCGCCGTCCGAGTCGCAGCACCCGGATAATCGCGGCACCGGTGACCGGGATGATCAGCGCCTCGTCGGCTGACACGTCGCCGTGGACCTGCGCGGCGAATTGCATGTCGAGCGTCCCCTCACCGAGCAGGTGTGCCCCGACGAACGATCCAGCGGACGTTCCCACGACGAGATCCCAGTCGGTCACGTTGAACCCTGCGTGCCGCAGCCCCTGCAGGACACCGACCTCCCAGGCGATGCCGGTAAAGCCTCCGCTGCCCAGGACCAGGGCGCGCCCGCTCGAGGTGGCGCTCCACCCCGACACGGCGACTGCCGCCCATAAATATCCGCATCCCGATCGAGGGAGCAGATCTCGCCCTCATGGCCGAGGGTGCCTGATCGAGAGTCAGACGACATGGATCGGGTTTGCCAGCCGATCTTCGCACTCAACCCGGCGCCTCGCGCCGTCTGAATCCGGGAGAGTCAGGCGAACAATCCCGGCAGACTTATGCGAGCGGCGCCCTGGCCAGTCAGTCAGGCGAAGTTGGCTGCTGCCTCGCGCCGACGACCCAGCACCTCCGGATTCACGACGTTGATCGGTGCTCCCGCCTCAAACGCGTTGACCTGTTCGAACACATCTGCAAACTGCAACTCCCATTCGTCCCGAGACACGTAGCCGATGTGCGGCGTGCAGATCACGTTGCCCAGGTTCAGCAAGGGATCGCTGGTGTCGAAGACCGGCTCGTTCTCGAACACATCGAGCGCGGCCATGCCGGGTCTCCCGGCGGCCAGTGCTGACAGGAGCGCACCGGGCTGGATGAGACCAGCGCGGCTGGTGTTGACGAGCAGCGCCGTCGACTTCATCCGCGCGAGGTCGTCCGTGGCGACGATCCCCATCGTCGCATCGACGAGACGCATGTGCAGAGACAGCACGTCGCTCGATTCGAAGAACTGTTCCTTCGACGCGGCCACCGTGAAGCCGTCCGAGTGGGCGCGTGCTCGCGACGGTTCCCGCGCCCAAACGAGGACTTCCATACCGAACGTTCGGCCATACTCCGCGACGACCCTGCCGATCCGGCCATAGCCAAAGATGCCGAGCGTCCGGCCGCGTAGCGAATTGCCCACCCCCATCTGCCAGAGGCCGGCCTTCATCGACGCCACCTGTTGCGGGATCTGGCGCATCGCTGCGATGACGAGGCCCCACGTCAGCTCGGCCGCCGCGTACGACGGCGCGTCGACGTGCAGGTTCGACGAGACGACGATTCCAAGTCTCGTGCAGGTGTCGATATCGATGTGCGGGTAACCGCTGCGCTGGCTGATCAGCTTGAGCGCGGGCAGTCGCTCCAGCAGCGGCGCGCGGATCGCCGTTCGCTCACGGATCAGCACGAGTGCCTCGCAGCGGCGCAACCGTTCCGCCAGCACCTCGGTGTCCTCCACATGGTCGTTCCAGACGGTGACGTCATGGCTAGCCAGCAGAGCGAAGCAGGGCAAGGTCCGCAGAGTGTCGAAGTAATCGTCCAGAATCGAAACCCTCATTTGCACAGGCCCTCCTGATCCGGAAGAGGATTCCACCGATGTGCCGGTGACCACCGCTTTCGAGTGTTCGTCGGGGAATCGGCCCTGAGAAGTCGAATGCGCAACAACCGCCCGACCCGTCAATCTTTCTAGCCGTCCGTCGCGCCGCGCACGGCAACCCCGGCCGCGACGAGCACGGCGCCGGTCACCGCCAGGACCCCGGCCACGCCGGTAGCGGCCGCGACGAAGCCGATCGACATCGGCACAACGGTCTGGCCGAGGCGATTCCCGGCCAGCCGCAGCGACATCGCGGTGCCTCGCATTCCGAGCGGCGATACGTCGGCGAGCCAAGCCATCGCCAGTGGCTGGGCGAGGCCAAGGGCGAATCCAGCCGCTCCGACCACGACGGCGATCGCGACGGCCGGTGCTGGGAGCACGAGCGCGAACATCGTGATGGCCGCTCCGAGGACGCTGGCAAGCAGCAGCCGGCGTCGACCCAGACGGACGGCCAGCGCTCCGACGAAGAACCGTGACAACATCGATGCGCCCGATCGAATCGCGAGCAGCGCACCGACCACGCCGGCCGACATCCCGACTTGCAGACCAAGGGCCGGGAGATAGACGGTCAGGATGTCGACAGCGGACAAAGTCACGGAGCTGGCGATCACGGCCCGCGGGATCCCTGGCAGACGCAGGATGGATCCGATCGACCCGTGCGGGCTCGTGCTCGTCGCGGCGTCGAAACGCCGTCGGCTGCGGATCGCCAGGGTCGACAGGAACAGCCCGCCGGAGATCGCGAGGGCGAGGCCGAACGCCAACGTCGCATCAGGATATTCCCGACCGCCTCCGGCAATGACGAGCAGCGCCGGCCCGGCGGTCTGGCCGACCGCCGCTGCGAACGTATACCGACCAAAGACAGCATCGAAGTGTCGGTCATCCGCGCGATTGGCGACGACGGCCTGCTCGCTGACGACCGACAGGAGATGACCGGTGCCCAGCACGATGTTGGCGACGGCCAGCCCGGGGAGCCAG
>DATCPH010000124.1:0-19963 GCA_036570185.1 Candidatus Limnocylindrales bacterium
GAGGCCGGCCGATCCGCCGGCGCATGCGCCGGCTCTTCGAGTGGGGGCAGGGTCAGAATCGGGGCCTTCGCCAGCTCGGCGGTCCTCCTCGAGGCCTCTGTCAGCTGGTCGAGGCTGCGCTGGAGCCACGTGAACTTGAGATCGAGCCCCGGAGGTGGCGCCGGGTCGTCGCCCATCAGTGGACGCGCTCGCGCTCGACGACCTCTTCGGCTGCCGGCACCTTCGCTTCGCGGCCGGCAGCTTCCGTGTCGGCAGCGACCGGCACGGCGGCAGCCGCTCTGTCGCTCGCGGGCGGGGAAGCCCCGCCGGTGAGCGTATCTGCGAGCTCGAGTGAGCTGACGCCGAATTTCTCGGCCAGGAAGCGGCCGTTCGCCAGCAGCTTGTCGGAGTCGTGCCGAGCCATGTCGTCGGCGACGTCGGCCAGCCGCCGATTCATCAACTGGAGCTGTTCAAGGAGCGCATCGTGCGGCGTGCGGCCCCCGGCAATTGCGCGGCGCTCGGCCATGATTCGCGGCAGCCGCAGGTACACGGAGAAGGCCTCGGGCAGGTAGGTCAGTGCCGTCTGCCGGATCAGGTAGACGTTGGGATCCGCGGCGTCGCCGGTCGACCCCTCGATCTGGAGCGTCGCCAGGATCGATGCTCGGATCGCCGCGACTTCGGCGATCAGGTCATCGGCGACCTTCCCGCGCAGGCCACGCATCACCCTGTCGAGGCCTTCGCGGACCTCCGTGAGGTCCTCGGCCGCTCCGAGTTGGAATTCCAGGCCACGCTCTGCAGGCACCAGGAGTGCGCCAATGAGGTAGAGCCCGAGCGTGATCGGCAGCCACTCGAGGCCGGCCAGCAGGCCCACGAAGTGCAGTGCCAGCCCGGCGAGGGCGAGGACAGACCCCACGATGTTGCGTCGCGAGTACAGGAATGCCTCGAACCGGCGCATCACTACTGGTAGCCCCGGATCTGCTTGAAGATCGTCAGCAGCGACGTCGAGGTCGCGTCGAATACCGTCCCACCGGTCAGCGAAGCGATCTCACCCATGGCGTTCTTGCTGCCTTCGCCAAACAGGACCGGATACACGTGGACGGCCTTAACCGGGGCGGCGAGTGCCGCATAGTCCTTGTTGAACTGGGCTGGGTTGACACCTGAGTTGTTCTCGCCGTCGGTCATGAGAACGATCGAATACAGGCGATTCGGGTCGGCCGCCTGGGCCTTCGCGACGTCCAGATAGGCCTCCTCGAGGCCCGAGTAGATCGCCGTGCCGCCATCGGTCTGGAGGCCGTCGACGTAGCTCCGGATCGCGCTCATGTCACTTCCGTTAGGGCTCGTGTCGTCGATCGTGAACTCCTGTACCGCCTCGACCTGGCCGGCGAAGGTCACGATCGTCACCTGTTCGTGGGCGCGGAACCGCGAGAACTGGCCCGTGAGGGTCGTATCGGTGCCGGTCAGCGCCTTCATGGCGGCCTTGAGGTTCTCCAGCCGGGCCCCTGCCATCGACCCCGACACGTCGAGGACGAACACGGCGGAGGCTGGCTTTCGGATCTCGTCGAGGTAGGTGGCAATGAGCGCATTGATGGTGTCCAGCTTGGCCGGATAGGGGAGCTCGATGAGTGTCTGGCTCGTGAAGCGCGGGTCGAGTGGGACGCCCGGGATTGCCGGGCGGCGGAGCGTGTCGGTCATGACCCGCTTCTGGACGTCGACGGTCCGCAGGTACGCCGTGACCTTGTCGTACGCGTCGCGCTTGGCCGCGGTCAGGAGCATGAACGGATAGTCCGCGGTGACGATCCCTTCCTTGGGGTAGACGAGGACGAGGGGCTCGTGCAGCTTGCCGCCGGCATTCAGGCTGAGCAGCACCGACTCATAGTTGACGATCCCGTCGACCGTGTCCTGGTCGCGAAGGTAGGAGTCCGCGAGAAACCCGGAACTGCCCGCCGTCAGCGCCTGACCCTTGAAGAACGCCCGCAGCGCGACCTTGTCGATCGTGCCCGCGTCGATCGAATCCGAGCTGCCAGATAGCGCCGACGCGACACCGATGAGGGCAGTCAGTCCGCTGTTCGATGCGGCTGGGTTGGTCATGGCGAAGCGGAACGAGCCGTCGGCCGACTTGGCCTGGACGTCTTTCCAGGTGACGTTGGGGTTGTTCGACCAGCCGAACCGATCGGCGACGCTCTTCTTCACCCCGATGATGACGGGGCTGAGCATGATCTTCTGCTGGGCCACGACGCGGCTGCCGGCACCCGGCAGCAGGGACAGGTAATGGCCGTTGGCGAACCAGGCGACGTCGGCCGGCGCCCCTCCTGCCAGTGACTCGGCGCCTTCGAGGGTGCCCATGTACTTCATCGTCAGGGTCACGCCAGTCGCCTGACGGATGGCCGGCAGGAACGGCTCGAGGTCCTTCACCTCGGAGCCGGCGACCACCGCCAGCGTCGTGTTGGGGTTCGTGTCGGTGGCGTTCCCGCCGCAACCCGCCAGGAGCCCTGTCGCGAGGAGCGCAACCAGGGCGGCGCGGGTCACGAGCGGGGGCCGCCGGGTCACCGTGCGCCGGTCCCCAGGACGTCCGTGCCGGTGCCGGGACCTTCGTTCGCCCGGACGCGATCGAGGTAGGCCTGGGATTTGCCGATCTCGGCCGAGAGCGCCGTCACTGTCTTCTGCATCGTGTCGAGGGCCGCCACCTTGAAGGTGTCGATCTCGTCCATCGTCGCGTAGATGTTGGTGAACGCCGCCTGGAGCTTGGCCAGGTCGACCGTCGCCGACGCGGCCTGCTCATTGATCGCGCCCGACTGCGAATGGAGCAGCTCGGAGGTCGATTGGATGAGGTTCGACGTCGTCGTGTTGAGCGCGGTGATCTGATCGAGCACCAACTTCTGGTCGGCCAGCGCCTGGGCGACGATCACGGCGGTCCGGAGGGCCGAGATCGTGGTGGTCGTTGCCCGCTGGACACCCTTGATGAGCTCCACGTTGTTGCGCCGGATGACGTCGAGGGCGAGGTAGCCCTGGACGCTCACCGCCAGCTGGGTCAGCAGATCCTGGTTCTTCTGACGGACCGAGAACAGCATGTCTTCCTTGAGGACTTTGGCCCGGTCAGGGTCCGCCGGCTCGATCGAGTCGATCCTCGCGGACAGTGCGGCGTCCAGGCTCTGGGCGAGGTAGGAGTACTGGCGGAGCCGGCCCATCACGGCCCACAGGTTGACCTTCTCCTGCTCGATCGCGGCGTTGTCGCGCTGGAGCTCATCCTGGCCGTGGTAGAGCGCGTTGATGATGGCGTCGAGCTCGTGCTGGCTGGAGCGGTACTTCTCGAAGTAGTCGCGCAACTTGTCGCCGACGCCGAACGGCAGGAGCCCGAGAAGCTTGTGGGGGCTGAGCAGGTCCCCCTGCTTGGATGGATCGAGGTCCTCGACCTCGCGACGGAGGCTCAGGAGTGACTTGCTGACCGCCGACGTCTCGGTCAGACCGCCGTTCTGCATCGCGGCAAGCGGCTTGTCGAGGAGCCGATTGGAAACTGCCGCCGATGCCCGGATGTCGTCGTCACCAAGCTTGCTGATGTCCTTGACCTTGTCGCTGAAGGCCTGGCTGTGGGTGTCGAGCGAGGAAACCGCGTCCAGGTAGCTGGCGACCATCCCGTCGAGCTTGGCGCGATCGGCCGCGCTGATCGGCACGGCGCCGACCGCCTGGGATG
Organism: Candidatus Limnocylindrales bacterium; assembly: GCA_036570185.1. Lineage (GTDB taxonomy): Bacteria > Chloroflexota > Limnocylindria > Limnocylindrales > CSP1-4 > DATCPH01. The sequence continues at coordinate 3,668 of DATCPH010000124.1, forward strand.
GCCCCACGGCGGTCACGGGGGCCGGAGCCTCCAGGACCAGGGTCGAAGTCGCGGTCGGCGACGGTGCCTCGCCCGCAGCGGCATGGGCCGCCACGTCAGGGGCCGTCTCGGTGCGCGACTGCGCGGGGATCTCGAGTGATGGGTCGGTCATCTTGGCGCTCCTCCAAACGTTCGGCGGCTCAGGAAGGATGGGGCGATGGTTGTCCGGCGCTCGACGGCTGCGCCTCGATCGAAAACCCCGGGAGTGCGGATGCCCGCGGGGCGACTGACTGGTCGGGAACGGCCGTCGGCAGGCCCTGGCCGGCGTAGGCAGCCTCGAGGCGGGTGATCATCGCCTCGAGCGTCTCGTAGGTTGGTGGGTCGATCACGTTGATCAGGCTGGGCGGCACCGGGAGCTTGTGATCCGACACGAACTTCGTGAATGCGGCGACGTCGGTCGTCCGGAAGCCGTACTGCGTGGCGAGGCTTCGCATCTCGGGGTCGTTGGTGAGGAAGTCCCCGAGCCGGATTCCGTCCGCCGTCAGGCCGACGAACGTGTGCTTCGAAAAGATGGTTGGATCCGGGTAGATGAGCGCCATCTCTGGGGTGATGCTGCCATCCGCGGCCGCGGCCCGCTGGACAAACTGGCTCTCGTAGATCATGACCATCGGACTCTTGCCCATGCCCTGCACCAGGTAGTCGTCGAACGGCTCCTCGGTGCTGCTGGCGACGAATCCCTGGCGCAGAAAGAGGGGGGCCAGGCGATCGACAACGCTCGCGGCCTGGGCGTCGTTCTCGACGATGTTGTCTCCGGTGGCGATATAGGAGGTCAGCGCCAGGTACATCGCCGCCGAGTTGGATTTGCGGACGTCAGTCGTGGTGACGAGGATGCTCTTGTTGACTGCGTATGTCGCGTTGCCGGGCAGGTCCTTCCAGCGGGTGTTGGTGTCGACCAGCTTCATGTAGGCGGCCACATCGAGGGTCGTGAGATTGCCCGACGCGTGGACCACCCCGGCAGCCGTGAGCAGGTCGACGATCGGCTTCCAGGTGGCGATCGCCATCGGCGTGTAGAACGGGACGAACGCCTTCGAGCCGGTGTGGTCGCGACGGATCTTCTCGGCCGCCGGAACGCCGGCTGGAAACGCAAAGTCCTGTTTCGACAGGTCGGCCAGGGCGATCTGGCGCGAGCCGGCCGTTGTGACCGACACCGTGAAGCCGCCCCGTTTGAGCGCGGCGATGACGTGCTGGTCCTTGAAGAACGGATCCTTCTCCGAGCCAATGAGCCCATGCAGGCTCACCCCGGTCGGCGCGAGAGCGCTCCGTGCGGAGTTCACGATCCCATAGCCAACGCCGACGATGAGGATCACCGCCAAGGCAACTGCCGCGATCCGTCGCGGATTGAGGGTCATCGCAGGGTGGGTGGCAAAACGGACAGGCTCATCGGGTCCTCGGCCGCCGGAAGCCGCGCACCGACCTGGTGCACGGTTACGTGGGATCCGTCCCCTCGTCCCACTGGGCGTGAACCTGAATCACAACACGCGCGCGCCGGTCCGGCAAGGGACACATCGTTAACACTGGACGTCCGGCACGGGGTCACGTCAGCGAGGCCTGATTCGAGCTGCTCGCGACCGCCAGGCCGCGACGAAGATGGCTCGAATGTCACCCTGGCTGCATCGAGTCCTGGTGCGGTCGGTGTACCGCGAGGCCGACCGCGAGCGAGGGCGGTCCCCACGGACGATCCTCCGCGGACGGCCGCGCACGATCCCGGAGGAGTGGCCGATGAATCACGACCGGGCTCTCCCGCTGGGCAAGAGAGAGCCCGATCGCAGTGTGTTGGGACCGCGAGCTCAATCAACCGCCTCAGCGCGTGTAGCCCTCCTCGCTCAATCGGAAGTCTCGATAGGCCTGCCATTCTCGGGCGCTGACACTCTCGGCGGGCGGGTACGAGTTGTGTTCGTCGATGAGCCAGGAGAGATGGGCCTGCTGCGCGCTGACACTCTCGGCGGCCGGGTACGGGTTGTGTTCGTCGATCAGCCAGGAGAGATGGGCCTGCGCCGCTGCCTCGCTGCTCGCCGCGCCCGCCGTGGGGGTGGCGGGCTGGCCGATGATCCGAACCGCCTGCGAAACGGCGAGGCCGGACATCAGGCCGACACTGAAGATGACGACAATGATGAACGCGGCCCGAAGAGGTCGATCTCCCAGTCTGGTCGCCGCCCCGGAGCCCGTGAGCGTGGAACGCTCGTTGACGATCGCGTTATCCGTCATGTCCGTCTACCGATCCTTCCTGTCTCCGCCCCGCTCAGTTGCGAGGTCCTATCAGGAAGGCGTGACGTCGTGGTTCACGCCGGTGAAGTGGGCCACGAGGCGCGGGTGCCCATATGTGACGTTTTCGGTCACAACGCGATGGCCATCCCGCCGAGGTAGGCACGGCCTGGCGATTCGCTCCCTTTCAGGTCCTCCAAGTCGGTGTCGCGCCGGGATCCGGGTCGTACACGCAGAACTGACCCGTGTGGACGGATCTGGCCAGATGGTCGCCCAGCCGAGCATCCTGCAGAGAGATGCGTCGACGGGCTTCGCCGATAGCCTTCGTCACGCTCTGCCTGGCCCGCTCGGCCGAGGACCCGACCGCTCGAGCCTTGCCGCCGAGGCCGAACGCGGCGGACAGTTCAGCTTCGAGAGCGTCAATCTCCGCCTGAGCACGATCGAGACGGACCGGATCGTTGAATGATTGGGCCTCCTCCAGCTCGACCTGGAGGTCGCGGAGCCTCTTCCGATAGGCCGCACGCGCCTCTTCGTCGATGCGAGCCAACTGGTCCTGTCCATGGGCCATCCTGAGTCCGAGGGCAGCCGCCTTGCCGGTCTTCGTCGATGGCTCGGCCCACTGGTCGATCCGCGACACGAGGTCGAGTGCGTGAAACTCGTGACCGGGGTTTGCCAGGAGCACCGCCAGGTACTGCAAACCCCTCGCATTGCGGAGGCGGAAGAGCGAGCCGAAGTCAATCGCCCAGTAGTCGCCCTCGCGCCGGAATGTCGGTTCGGGACTCGGCGCGCGCGCGGTTCTGATTTCGTGCGCCGGTACCTGCGTATGGGGTCCCACATCAGATCCTGCTACCGCCGGGGCGGCCGAGGCAAGTTCGGCCGACAGACTCTGGGCCTGGCGCCCGATGGCGACGAGACCAAGGGAATCGCATGTTTCGGTCGCTTCGAGCAGAAGGAGACGGGCCCGACCTAGGTCTGCGTCCAAACCGCGGCGAATGAGGAGGCCCGCTTCATCGACGGCTATCCGGATGGCCCAGAGTCGGGCGCCCGTCCGCTCACATGCTCGAGCGGCCCGCTCGAGGTAACCGAGTCCGTCCTCGATATTCCCGAGCTTTCCTGCGAGCACGCCGACCAGGCGTCCGACGGGACCCGCCGGGATGACGCCCGATGCCGTCGCAAAGAGGTCGGCGTACGGACGAAGGGCTGTCAGAATCTCGGCCGCTCGTTCATCGTCCCCGAGAATGAGCGCCGTCTCGCCGAGGAACATCATCCCGAAGGGCCATCCCAGGTCTCGCGGGAGATACCCGTAGTCATCGGCCGCGATCTCCTCCAGCGCCCGGCGGGCGACCGCAGCGTGCCCCGTCGCGGCTTCGACGTAGGCCGTCAGGCACGACAGCAGGCGGTAGCCAGGGAAGTCCACGACGGCCTCGCGAACGTGGTCGATGACCTCCTCGAGCCGCCCTTGTTCCCGACGCAGCGCGATGAGCCCAACGCGAACACTGAAGGCGGCGTCCCAGGGCACGGCCCGGTCACCGGCCTGTTGCACATTTGCGATCAACGCCTCCGCGTCGGCGATTCGGGCCTCGTTCAGCGCTACGGTGGCGGTCCACTGGATGCCGTACCAGATCAGCGCCGGCTGACGGAGCTCAGCTGCCAGCCGCATGCCGGCGTCGGTTTCGGCTCGAAACCGCCCGACGTCGACTCCGATTGCGTGAAGGAGCACCGTACGCATCCAGTGGTTTTCCGCGACCCGCTCTCGGTCTCCGGCGATCCTCGCGAGACGCTCGATCTCGTCCACGAGATCGCTCATCTCGGACAGCGAATCAGGGCCCCAGATCGCGGCAGAGCGGGCCTGGAGGGCGAACCCAAGCGCGATCGGATCATCGAGCCGTCTCGCCATCGCCATCGCTTCGGCACTCAGATTCGCTCGCCGATCGAGACTTGGTTCGTCACGGAGGGCACCAGCAAGCCGGGCCATAAGCCGAGCGCGCAACGCGCTGTCGGCCCGAGGGAGCCCGTCGAGCGCATGCTCGAGCAGCGGGATGAGTCGAGGGTCATCGCCCGCGCGACGATGCACGAGTTGGCCGCCATAGCCGATCGCGGCGCGGGCAAGGTCTTCGGGCCGACCCAGGCGTTCAGCGAGCGCCGCGGCCTCGAGGAAGGCCGCACGCATTGTGAGCTGGTCGCCGCCGCGCATCGCTGCCTGGCCCAATCCGAGCAGGAGCCTGCACCGTTCAGACTCGTTCGCCTCCCCCACGTCGAGCGCGAGTCGATAGAGACGGGCCGCTTCCTCGTACGCGTAGATCCGCATCGCCTGCTCGGCGGCCCTCCCAGCGTATTCGATCGCCTTGGTGGCATTGCCGGCCTCGACGAAGTGCTTGGCCAGCTCCGCGAGCGGCGGGTCCCCATTGCCTGAGAGAGTCTCGAGGGCCTCGCCGACCAGTCCGTGAAGCCGCATCCGGGTCAGCGGCGCCAAATCCGCGTAGAGGACGTCGCGAATGAGTGCGTGGCTGAAGCGCCATCGACGGCCGGGGACGAGCGGTGGATCAAGAATGCGGACGGCAGCGGCCTCATGGAGCAACTCGATGAATGTCTCCGGCGGCTGACTTTCGAGCCGAACCAAGAGGTCGACCGGAACTTCCACCCCGATCACGGATGCCGTAGAGAGCAGATCGTGACATCGCCTCGACAGGCGGGCCAAACGCCGGCCGATCACAGCGCGAACTCCCTCCGGGATCGCGAACGGATGCTCGATGCCGTCCGAGGCCCGCTCGAGGCGGCCCTCGTCGGCAAGGAGCCTCACCAGTTCCCCGACGAACAGGGGGTTGCCCTCCGTTTTCAGATGAACCGTCTCGGCGAGTCCGGGCGGCGGCGCCCGGCCCGCGACAAGCTCGACGTAGCTCGAGATCTCGCGTTCCGTCAGGCCGCCGAGGGACAGCCGCTGAACCGCTGGCAAGCGATCGAGCTCCGCGAGCAGTCCACGCCGCGGGTCTGCGTCGCCGAGCTCCTCCGAACGGTATGTGGCGACAACCAACAGGTGGCTGAGCGCCATGTCGCTGGCAAGAAACAAGAGGAGCCGCAACGACGGCTCGTCAGCCGCGTGCAGATCTTCGAGGATCAGCAGAAGCGGCCGCTCCGCCCCGAGGTTCCGCAGGAGATTTGTCGTCGCTTCGTAGATCTTGAACCGCCCCTCATCGCTTTCGGCATACGGTTCCTCCGGGAGATCGGGAAGTAAGTCCCTGAGCTCCGGCAGGATCCTGGCTACGTCGGGAGCACCAGTGCCGAGGGCCTGCCTCAGCGACGCGGGCGACATGTCGCGGAAGCACGCGCGGATCGCCTGGAGCCACGGCCAGTAGGCCGGCGCGCCGCCCGCTTCCCAGGACCGGCCCCAAACGACCCGACCGTCCAGACTCCGCGCCTCCGCTCCCAGCGCCTCGGCGAGCCGCGTCTTGCCGATGCCCGCCTCACCAACGAAAAGCACCAGCGAACCTTCGCCCGAACGAGCGCGCTCAAACGCGTGGCGGAGGACGGCCAGTTCCCGCTCTCGCCCGACGAGGACGCTGCGCCTCGTTGGCTCATTGCTCCCCCCTGGCTGGTCGGCGCTTCGCGACCCTTTGCCCTGCACTTCCTCGATCACGAGGGGTCCTCTCCCGAGCTCGCATGTGCTGGCGTCGCCGTGTTTCAAGGCGGCAAGCGGGCCAGGATCTCGATCTTACGCTCGACGACACCAGGCTAAAGCCCGCCCGATTGTGCCGCTCAGCGAGCTTCGAAGGATCGCTTGGAGAGGCCGTAGAAGAAGCCCTCGATGGTGTAATTGGGCTGGTCATCGGGTTTGGCCGACGCGCCGAGGGTCACGAACAGCGGCGCGAAGTGTTCGACGGTGGGGTGGGCGAACGGCATCCCGGGCGCCTTCTCTCGGAAAGCGAACAGCTCGTCGACGTCGCCCCGATTGAGCGCTTCGGCGGCCCACTGGTCGAAGTCGATCGACCATTGCGGCGCGCCGGGTTTGCCCATGAAGTACTCGTGTACGAACGGCAGGCCGTGGGTCATGAAGCCGCTGCCCACGATCAGGACGCCCTCGTCGCGGAGCGGCGCCAGACGGCGACCGACGTCGAAGAGGTGCTGCGGGTCGAGGTCGGGCATCGACATCTGCAGAACCGGGATGTCGGCCGCGGGATACATCGCCATGAGGGGAACCCACGCGCCGTGGTCGAGGCCGCGCATCTCGCGCTCGATGACGGGCTCGGTGGCCGGCATGAGGCCCTTGACCTTCGCTGCGAGGTCGGGCGCGCCGGGCGAGTCGTACGTCATCGCGTAGTAGTACTCGGGGAAGCCGTAGAAGTCGTAGACCAGCGGAACCCGATGCGTCGAGCTGAGGGCCATGGGTGCGGTCTGCCAGTGGGCGCTGACGATGAGGATCGCCTTGGGGCGGGGCATCGCCGCGGCCCAGTCGCCGAGCTCGCCCATCCACTTCGCGTCCTCGAGAAGAGGCGGCGCGCCGTGTCCGAGGTAGATCGCCGGGAGCCGATGGGTCGTCGGGCCGGGCGCTTGGTCCGCTACTGGTTCGTCCGCCGTGGCCGTCGTAGGTCCGGTCGCTATTGCGTCTGTCATCGTCGAGAGAGTATCGACCAGCCGCCCACTTCACGCCGGCACCACCTGCCAATCGTTCCAGATCGCGGTGATGCGCGGTTCAAAGCCGCATCGTCGGGTGACAACGGCGGCTTTCATCACCGATGCCACCCTATGGACGGTGGATGGCGGAAGATGCCCGGCGATTCCTGCCCGCGATGGCTTCTCGGCTCACGTATCACCAACCGTCGGAACGATTGGTGGAGCGCTGGATCTGGAGAACACCGGACCTGGGGAACCGGGGACCTGGGGGAGCGGAGGACGGAGTGGGCGGAGGACGGGGTGGGCCGCCGAACTGGTTCTCGGGCTACTCTTCTCGGACCAATGGCGACATCGACTCCTTCATCGATCGTCGGGCAGGATCTGCCCACCTTTCTGTTCACCGACGTCGAGGGCAGCACGCGGCTCTGGGAGCAGCAGCCCGAGGCAATGAAGCGCGCCCTGGAGCGTCACGACGCCATCGTCGAGGAGGCGGTGGCGGCCACGGGCGGCCGCATCGTGAAAACGACAGGCGACGGCTTCATGGCCGTCTTCGACCGGCCCGCCGCGGGGGTGGAAGCCGCGCTCGAGGCGCAGCGTCGCCTGGCCCACGAAACATGGCCCGAAACGGGTCCGCTGCGGGTCCGGATGGCCCTCCACAGCGGGCCCGCCGATGAGCGCGGTGGTGACTATTTCGGGCCGACCGTCAACCGGGTCGCGCGGATCATGGCGGCCGGCCACGGCGGACAGGTGCTTCTGTCTGGCGCAGTTGCACGGTCCCTCGCGGGCGCGCTGCCAGCCGAGGCGTCGGTCCAGGATCTTGGCGAGCATCGTCTCAAGGACCTCGAGCTGCCCGAGTCCCTGTTCCAGTTGACGCATCCCGACCTCGTCGCTGAATTCCCGCCGCTCGTGACCCTCACGAGGCGACCGAACAACCTGCCAACCCAGACCTCCGGCTTCGTCGGGCGCGAGCGGGAGCTGGCCGAGCTGGGGCAGCTGATCCGCGACGACTCGACGCGCCTGATCACGCTGACCGGGCCGGGCGGTACCGGCAAGACGCGGCTTGCCCTCCGGGCCGCCGCGGAGGCGATCGATCGTTTCGACGATGGAGTGTTCTTCGTCGACTTGTCCGCGGCGACCGGCGCGGAGGCGATTGTTGCCCTGATCGCCAGCGCCGTCGGGTTCGCAGAAACCCGCAGCGGCACCCTTCTCGACGGGCTCAAGCGGTACCTCAGCGAGCGCAGCGTTCTGCTCGTCCTGGACAACTTCGAGCAGGTCATCGACAGCGGCCCGGTCCTGGCGGAGCTGCTGAACGAGTGCCCGCGGGTCAAGTTGCTCGTGACCAGCCGCGAAGCGTTGCGGCTGCGCGGCGAGCAGCTCTTCGAGGTCCAGCCGCTGTCGTTGCCGGGGGGCATTGACACGATCGACGAGCTGACGCGATTCGAGGCGATCCAGCTCTTCGTCGAACGCGCACGTGCAGTGCAACCCGACTTCCGTCTCACGGACGAGAACGCGTCGGCCGTGGTGGACATCTGCCGTCGGCTCGACGGCCTGCCGCTCGCGATCGAGCTTGCCACCGCTCGGCTGAACCTGTTCACGCCAGATGCGCTGCGGCAGCGCCTCCAGAGTCGACTGAGGCTGGGCGGGACGGCCAGAGACCTCCCGGCTCGTCAGCAGACGCTGCGCGCGACGATTGACTGGAGCTTCCAGCTCCTCGATCCCGGCGAGCAACGGCTGCTCGAGCTGCTCTCACTGTTCTCCGGGGCTTCGTTCGAGGCGTTCGACGCCGTGGCCAATGGCGTGCCGCGGGTGCTCGAGACCGGCATCGACCCTATCGACGGCCTCGGATCGCTGGTCGACAAGAGCCTGGTCCGTCGCGCGGGTGCGGACACAACCCGCATCGTCATGCTCGAAACCATTCGGGAGTTCGCCGCGGAGCGGCTGGCCGACCGGCCGGATGCCGCGGCTGGGGGCCGTCGTGCCCACGGGGAGTGGTTCGCGGCCTGGGCGAGGCGACAGTGGGAGGCCCTCAGCGGCGCCGGGCACGACGCCGTCCGTGCCGGAATGTCGCCCGAGACCGAAAACCTGCGGACCGCGTGGGCGTACTGGCTGGGCCAGGGGGACCTGGGGCGCTTGACCCAGCTCGCCGACAGCCTCTGGCTCCTGTACGAGGCCAACGGTTGGTACGCTGCGGTCATCGACCTTGGCGACGAGTTGCTGGGGGTCCTCGCGCATGCTCCGGCGACTCCCGAGCATCGACAGCAGGAGATGGCGCTGCGCGCCGGCCTCGCCCGCGCGACGCTTGCATCGAAGGGCTATGGCCCCGAGTCGGAGGCAGCCTACGACGCCGTCCTCGCCCTCGTGGCATCCGAGCCGGATGTTCGTCCCGATTACCCGATCCTTCGCTCCCTCTCGACCTTCTACCAGTTCCGGGGCGAGACGGGGAAAGCCCTCGAAGTCGCGGGCGAAATCGTTCGGCTTGCCGAGGAGAAGAACGATCCCGCCATGCTCGTCGATGGCAGTGTCGTGATGGGCTCGATCGTCGGTTTCCGCAACGAACTGCAGCGGGGGCTCGGGTACCTCGAACGGGGGATCGCGTTGGCCGAAGCGCGCGGCCTGCGGCCGGCGCGGTTCCGGGCCGGCAACGACCCAGCGGTCGCCTGCTTCACCACATCGGGCTTTTTCCTGTGGCTGCTCGGCTACCCGGATCGCGCGGTCGAGCGAATGGACCGCGCGGCGGCCGAGGCTCGCCGGATCGGCCACATGTATTCCGTGGCATATGCCCTCTTCCACGGCGGCTTCCTGCACGTCTGGCGACGTGAACCGGAGCTGACCCAAGAGCGGGCATTAGCGGTCATCAACGTCGCCGAGGAGCACGACTTCCCGCTGTGGCGCGCACTCGGAGCGGTGCTGCTGGGAGCGGCAAAGACCGCGCTCGGTGACGCCTCTGCCCTGGCGATGATCGATGAAAACATCGACCGCTATCGAGCGATGTCGACGCCGCCTGTCTTCTGGCCGATGCTGCTCTCGCTGCAGGCTCGGGCTCTCGGCTACGCGGGAAGGGCCGACGAGGCTCTCGCCGTCGTCGACGCCGCGATGGAGCTGGCGGCAGGCCGTGCCGAACTCACGCTAGCCCCGGAGTTCCTGCTTCTCAGGGGCGACATGCTGGCCCAGACGGGGAGCGAGGAGAGCCCGGAGACGTGGTTCCAGCAGGCCTTCGACCTCGCCGGGTCGCTTGGGCAACGCCTGCCGCAGCTCCGGTCTGCGACCCGGATTGTCGCCCTCGCCACGGAGGGCCAGAACGACGCTGAGCTCCAGAGCCGGACCACCCAACTGGCCGTCCTGTACCAGACGTTCACCGAAGGATTCGCGACGGCCGACCTGCGCGAGGCACGCGACCTCCTGACACTCGTCCGACCCACCCAACGATCGTCGGGAGTGACCTGATGCGCCTCGTCATCCGCAACGTCACCGTCATCGACGGAACCGGTCGGGATCCTCTCGAGCGCCAGGACGTCATCGTCGAAGACGCGCGGATCGACGAGGTCCGCCCGAGCGGCGCTGCCGTCCGCGCCGACGAGAACATCGACGGCGAGGGCCACAGCCTCCTGCCAGGCCTCACGGACGCTCACGTTCATTTCGGCGTCCAGGGCACCCCACCCGACCTCTTCGGCAAGGCCGCTCTGACCGAATACGTCCTCGGTGTCCGGGACACAATTGAGCAGACCCTCCAGGAGGGCTTCACCACGGTTCGCGACGCTGGCGGCCTCGAACCGATCTGGGCCAGGCTGGTCGAAGAGGGCCGGGTCCAGGGCCCGCGGATCCTGCCGTCCGGCGCGTTCATCAGCCAGACCGGCGGCCACGGGGACATGCGGCTCTCGCACGAGGCCGCCCATGGCGTGATCTCCATCCCCGGACTCCTGGCCGCGACGGAGATCGTGGACGGGGCGGATGCGGTCCGCCGCGCCGCCCGCGAGCAGCTCCGCCGGGGTGCCACCCAGATCAAGCTGATGGTCTCGGGTGGCGTGTCCTCGCCGGTCGATCCCCTCGAGTCGGTGCAGTTCACCGTGGAAGAGATCCGCGCGGCCGTGGAGGTCGCTCGTTCGTGGGGCACCTACGTCCTGACGCACGCCCACACGTCACCGGCGATCGCCAACGCCATCGCGGCGGGCGTCCGATCCATCGAGCACGCCTCGATCCTCGACGAACCGACGGCGCGGGCGGTCAAGCAGGCCGGCGCATTCATCGTCCCGACGCTCCTCGTCCTCAGTCCGCCGCCCGCCTGGCGTCATCGGATGTCGTCACTGAGTCCGGCGATGGCCGCCAAGGCGGAGGTCGTCCGCGCGGCGACACGGTCGAGCCTCGGGCTCGCCCACTCCTTCGGGATCCCGCTGGGATCCGGATCGGACCTGACCGGGACCGACCAGCGCGGTCGAGCCTGGGAGCTCGTCGAGAAGGCGCGCGAACTGGGTGCGATGGGGGCAATCGTGAGCGCGACACGGACGAACGCGGAACTCTTCGGCCTGGCCGACCGCATCGGGACGGTCGAGGCCGGCAAAGATGCGGACCTCGTCCTGTTCCGCGGCCACGTCCTCGAGCGGATCGAGGCGGTCACCGAGCCTGACAGCCTTGCCCTCGTGGTGAAACAGGGATCGATCGTTCGGAGGCTGCCCGGCTGACACGTGCGGGTCGGCCGTGGCATCGGCGAGCTCAACGGCGGCTGTCGTCTCCGGCTTCGAGACTCGTGACGACGATGCGGCTCTCCACCTCGGTGACGCCGGGGACCGCCTCGACGACGGCAATCACGGCGTCCTCGTCGTCCATGTCGGGCACCGTACCCGCGATCACGACGCGACCGCCGTCGGCGTCGATGTCCAGCTGATCGACCAACTCCGAGGTCTGGGCGTCCGCGCGGAGGGCCTCCTCGACGCGCGCGACCCGCTCATCCGAGGGGTACAGGGCTTCGCCGTGGTGATCGGCGTCGAACGGCTCGTCGTCGGCGCTCGATCCGAACCCTGCAGCGATCTCCGGTTCGCCTCCCTCGCCGGGACGAACCGGCGGGTCGATCGGCGGGATCCAGGTCAGGCCCTCTTCCGCAGCCTCGTATGGATCGTCGGTCTCCTCCGACCGGGCTTCACTCATCGTCAGGGACTCGATGTTCTCCTCCGGCGCTTCGTCGGGCTGGTCGCTGCCGATCGCGCGAGCCTCGAGCTCGCCTTCGTAGATACCGGTGTCGGTCATCTCGCCGGTATCGTCGAGCTCGTCAACGGTCGGTAGCGAGTCGGCGTCGGCCGGCCTCAGCCCGAGGAGGGCGGCAACGTCGGGGTCGACCTCCGCGCGGCGATCCGGTGGCGTGGGGGGCTGGGGTTCTGCCGGGCGCCGAGATCGAGGGCGCCTACCTGCCATGGCCGTACTCTGCGCGTTCCGCCGGGCAGCTGGCGTCGCCCGATCGAGGGCGATCTTGCGCTGGCATTGCGAACCTCCAATTCGGACACATCGCCAACGCACTCATCCGCCGGCCGTTCCCGGTTCGACGACCGCAAAGATCGGTCGCGCTCCGGACAGCCCCTTCAACGGGTGGCTGCCGCGATCCTCGAATTGAAGATTGGACCCGTCGAGGAGGTCCCGAACCGTTCCGGACACGAGAATCTCGTCTCCCTGCGCCAGCGCCATCACCCGAGCGGCGGCATGGACGGCGAGTCCGCGAACGTCGTCGCCCACCAACTCGATCTCTCCGCTGTGGACGCCGGCCCGGATCCGAAGGTCCAGAGACGCGAGCGCGCCGCGGATCGCCAGTGCCGCCCGATCCGCTCGCTCTGCGCCGTCGAATACGGCGAGCAAGCCGTCGCCCGTCGTCTTGACGAGACGGCCACTCATCCGATCGATGACACGCTCGGCCACCTGGTTGTGTTGGGCCAGCAGCTCGTGCCACGCACGGTCGCCGAGCGATTCAGCGCGCGCCGTCGAGTCGACGATGTCGGTGAACAGCAGCGACGCGAGGACCCGGTCGCCACGCTGTTCGAGCGACCTTCCGTAGGTCCGCATTGCCTCGAAGTCGACCGAAACCCAGGGCCCGTCGCCGACGACCCAGGCATCGTGTCCGGGCGGGATCTCGAACACGTCCCCGGGCCCGACCTCGAGCTCGGTACCGTCCGGCATCTCGACTCGCAGTCGTCCCTGCAGGGTCAGCCCGATGTGGTGGTATTGGCAGCGCTCGGTTCCGGCGCTCGGCTTGACATCGATCGACCAGCGCCAGCCGGGCTCGTACCACATCCGGCCGATGACATAGTCGTCGAGCTCGACGATGTCGACGCGACCGTGCGAAAACTCGCGCGTCTCCTTCGGCTCGGTGAATCGCTTCCGCTGGAGCCTGCTCATCACACCTCGTGTCGATGCCGTTGGCCGTAGTCTGAAGGCGGCCCCGCGGCCGTGGCAATTCGTCGGAATAAAGATCGGAGCGGCTCCCGAAGGAGCCGCTCCGTTGCTGTCCCGGTGAAGGAGCCCGCCGAAACGGACACTTCTGCCGCGCGTCAAGGGCATCTATCACGTCGGCTGTACCGACTACCCTGACCCTACCTACCCATGACCTTGTCGCTGGGGCAGCGATGGCTGCGCTAGCAGCGATACACAGTCTACGCGCTCGGATATCGGATTCCAAGGGTTTCGACGCCACGTACGATGTAAATTCCTTAATCTTGTTCACGCCGCCCAGGACCCGGGAATCGGCAGCTCACTCCTCGTCGTGGATCGTCACCGTCTTCATCGCGACCGGCTGATCGGGCAGGTCACGGGCGTTGCGGGGCGCCGCGACGATCTTTTCGACGACGTCCATTCCCCTGGTGACGAGGCCGAACAGCGTGTAGTTCTTCGGCAAGCGGCCCGTCAGGTCGTCAGTGCAGATGAAGAACTGCGAGCCGTTGGTGTTGGGCCCGGCGTTGGCCATCGCCAGCGAGCCGCGGACGTAGTTGCCCTTGACGGGCTCGTCTTCGAACTTGTAGCCCGGTCCGCCCGTGCCCACCCGACCCTTGTCGAGGGCGGACTTCTTGCCGTACTGCCCGTCGCCGGCCTGGACCACGAAGCCGGGAATGACACGGTGGAAGATCACGTCGTCGTAGAAACCCTTCCGGGCAAGGTCGACGAAGTTCTGGCTCGCCTTCGGGGCGCTATCCGTGTACAGCTCCACGTCGATGTCGCCCAGGTCGGTGGCGATGGTTGCTCGGGTCATGCAGGACCTCCTCTAGGGATTGGCGACGGTGACGCTGTCCATCGCGACGGGGTCGACAGCTTTGTCCTTGTTCGGCCCGGTGGTCTGGCCGGAAGCGATGAGGTCGACGGCGTCCATCCCCGATACGACCCGGCCGAAGACCGAGTAGCTGGGGGCGAGCGAACTCTGAGCCAGCACGATGAAGAACTGCGAGCCGTTGGTGTTCGGCCCGGCATTTGCCATCGCGACGACTCCGCGAGCGTAGGGCACGGTCACCGGATCGTCCGGGAAGGTGTAACCGGGACCGCCGCCGCCGGTGCCCGTCGGGTCGCCGCCCTGGATGACAAATCCCGCGACGAGACGATGGAAGACGAGCTTGTCATAGAAACCGCAGGTGGTGAGCGCGGCGAAGTTGCCCGCAGCGCGCGGCCCGAGGTTGGCCTCCACCTTGATCACGATCGACCCCTTGGCCGTCTTGATCGTCACGGTTCGGGTCTCACCGGCGGGAAGGGCCGCTGGCGCGGCCGTCGGGCACCTACCACTCCCGACCGCAGTGGTGGAGCCGGCGTTCGGAGTCGCTGGGGATGCCGCGCCGCAGGCGGCCGGCATGAACGCGAGCACGGCCACGAATACGGCGCCGGCAAACACCGGCCGGGTGCGTTTCGCGGGCGAGTCGTGGATCATGCGGCGGCCTCTCCAGCTTGGCGATAGTCGAGTGCTCCCGAGAGGAGCGCCTCCCCGAGGATGATGCCTGCGACGCCCGCATCCCGCAGGCGGCGGATGCCGTCGATACCCCGCACGCCGCCGGCCACCAGCAGGTCGGCGTCGACCTCCCGGGCGAGGCGGGCGAGGACGTCGACCTCGGGCTCGGCGCCGCCGTGGGCGAGGACGAACCTCCGGACCCCTGCGCCGATCAGCTCGTCGACGAGTTCGCGAAGGGTCGGAACCGTGGGACGGCGCCAGGGAAACGCGGCGAACCGCTCGGGCCGCGGATCGAGTCCGACCGCCAGCCAGTCGCCCGCCACCCCGAGGCACTCACGCAGGACGGCGGGCTCCTCGACCACGCTCATCCCGACCACGATGCGCGTCGCCCCGGCCGCGAACGCCAGCCGGATCCGGTCGGCGCCTTCCAGCCCGCCGGCGACCTGGATCGGTGTTGCGATCCGCGCCGCGATCGCGCCGACGGCCTCGAGGTTGACCGGTGAGCCGGCGCGGGCGCCATCGAAGTCCACGAGATGGATCAACGGCGCGCCGAGCTCCATGAAGGACGCGGCAATTCGCTCCGGTCGATCGGTCGGTGCGCCTTCGCCGCTCGCTGCGCCGGGCCAGTACACGACCCTGGACCGGCCGTTCTCGAGGTCGATGGCTGGGATGACCTGCACGGCGCCGGGGACGACCGCCTGGGGGCCGGCTACACGCCCGCCGTCAGCAACCGCCGGTGGAAGCTGATCGGGATGGAGCCGTTGCGGAGCAGGGCGTCGTGGAACGCTCGAAGGTCGAACGCGGCACCCAGCCGGCGTTCCTCATCCGCCCGCAGCTGCTGGATCAGGACCTTCCCGAGCAGGTACGAGAACTGGTAGGTCGGCGTGAAGGTGTAGCGGTCGATCTCCGCCGCGGCGTTGTCCCGGACGAACCCGGTGTGCTCGACCAGGAAATCGGTGGCCTCCGCGACCGACAGCTCGCCGCGATGCATCCGGACGTCGAGGATGATCCGGCAGGCTCGCCAGATCGCGTCGGTCGCGACCGCCACCTGGAACTCCGGCGCGTCGTCGAAGCCCTCCTCGCGCATCATCTGCTCGGTGTACATCGCCCATCCTTCGACGAATTCCGGCGCGTCGGTCATGAGCCGGCTCAGTGAGGGATGGCCGTTCCCGACCGCGAACTGGAGGTGGTGGCCCGGGTAGGCCTCGTGGACGCTGGTGTTGCTGATCGACGCCCGGTAATGCTCGCGCAGGGCATCCGGGTCGTCGTGGACGGCCGACGTCACGATGTACAGCCCGGTCGGATTGAGATCGAATTTCGGAGCCTCGAAGTAGGCGGCGAACGGGATCACGTGTCGGAGATAGCGTGGCGTTTCCCGGACGATGATCTGTTCGTCCTCGGGCACCGTGGCGATGCGGTGGTCGATGAGGTACTGCCGAGCCCGCGTCATCGCCTGGCGGTACGCTTCGAGGGCCTCGGCGAACGTGGCGGGGTGGTCGCTCTTGACGCGATCGACGACCGTAGCTTCGTCGACGCTCGGATCG
>DATCPH010000125.1:0-6472 GCA_036570185.1 Candidatus Limnocylindrales bacterium
GCTCGAGCTGGCGCCCGAGCCGGGACTGGCGCCGCGCCCGCCGCGCCCCATCGACTGTGCCGGGGGCGCCGGCGGATCCCATCGATTCGGCCGACCGAGGCGATCCGTCTGCCGGGCCGGCGGCTCCGGCATTCCACTCTCGGGGTCGATCGCGCGACCGGCGACGAGCCCAGGCGGCAGCATCCGTTCGCGCTCTTCCGTGTAGCCAGTGCCTCGGCCCCCTTCACGCTGCTCCGTGTAGCCAGTGCCTCGGCCCGCCCGCAGCCAGGCGACGCTCGCCGGCGTGTCGCCGGGGCCGCCCTCATCGTCCCCACGTCCCCCGGCCCGGATCGACGGCGCCGATCCCGCCGAGGCGGCCCATGTCCCGTTGCCCGGCCCGGGGCCGATGGCGTGGCCCGGCCCAGGACCAGTGGGAGCGGCCCATATTCCATTGCCCGGCCCGGGACCAAGGGCGTTGCCGGGCCCGGGACCCATGGTGGTGCCGGGCTTTGCCGTCGTTTCGCCGCCGCTTCCTTGCCAAATTCCCACCAGGTGACCGTTAGGCGCGGACGCGACGCCCGATGAGGCATCCCCAGCCTCGTCCTCGACGGAATCCATCCCCGCCCACGCTTGGGTCGGGATGAATTCGACCTGGTCGCCCGCCGACGACGGGGCGGAGGCTCGATTTATCTCGCCTAACGTTCGTGTGGTGAGAATTTGGCCAAGTTTCGGGCTCGCGGCGGTGGCGGGAGGCTCTGGGCTCGCGGCGGTGGCGGGGGGCTCTGGCCTCGCGGCGGCACGGAGGTCTGGACCCGTGACGACGCCGGCCGCTTCCGGTTGTTGCCATTTAGCGCTGGGGGTCGTGGTATGCGACGCGCAGGCACCAGCGGGGCCGGAAAAGGGGTCGAGGTGCGGCTCATCCGCGATCGGCCGAGCACGATCCTCGCCTGACGAGGTGGCGGCGGGCTTCGTTTCGTCGCTTAGTACCACGGGGGGCGATATCTGGCGAAAATCGGGGCCGCTGGCGCCTGCAGGCGCGTCCGCACCTGTGTCTCTGCCCGCCGCGCCCGCCCCGCTCGCCGCGAACCTGCCGCCGCGCGTGTGCGCCAGCTGGCCCATCCGGTCGGTCAGGCCGCGCTGGCCGGCCATCACCGCTGCCCGCGCTTCGGGCGCTTCGTCCTCGCCTGACAGACGATCGCCGCCGGGCCGACGGAAAAATTCCGCAAAGCCGCCGTCGGCCTCGAGGTCCCGCCGGACCATCACCGAGTCGTAGGTCTCGAGCGCTTTTGCCACCCGATCGACGAGCGGCCGCGGGAAGCCGAGGGCATAGCCGACCTCGCGAACGGCCGATCGAGCCCGGTACGTGACGAGGTTGCAGACCATGCCCGTGTGCTCCGGTCCGTAGCGCTCGTAGACGTATTGGATGACCTCCTCACGGCGCTCGGATGAGAAGTCGATGTCGACGTCGGGATACGTCGTCCGGCCCTCGTTGATGAACCGCTCGAAAAGGAGGTTGTGGCGGATCGGGTCGACTCGAGTGATGCCAAGGACATAGGCCACGATCGAGTCGGCGGCGCTTCCCCTGCCCTGGGCCGGGATCCCCCGATCGCGGGCGAAGCGCATCAGGTCCCAGCAGATCAGGAAGAATTCGGCCAGGCCGGTCCGTTCGATGACGTCGAGCTCGTGAGCGAGTTGGCGAACGACCGATGGAGTCAGCGGGTGGTAGCGACGCCGGGCGCCCGACTGGCAGAGCTCGACGAGGTAGCTGAAGGCCGTCTCACCCTTGGGCACGTCGAAACCGGGAAACCGGTAGCGCTCGAACCCGAGATCGACCGAGCACGACGCCGCCAGCTCCCCGGCGACGGCCAGGCCCTCCGTCCAGGCGCGCGCGGCGCGCGGCTCGGAACGAGCGAACGCGGGGTCACCCGGCGGCAGCGCCGCCATGTCGGCCGCCGACTTCAGGTACGACTCGCCGTCGGGCCGGCGCAGGTCGGCGAGGGTATCGAGCGTCCGGCCGTGGAAGATCGCGGTCACGACGTCGTGCAGCTCACGGTCCTCGGACCGGGCGTAGTGGACGTCGTTCGTGACCACGCACGGCAGTCCGAGCTCCTCGGCGAGCGCCGCCGTCTCGGCGACCAGCCAGTCGTCGTCGGGCAGGAGGTGATGCGACAGCTCGAGGAAGAAGCCACTCGTCGCGGGGCCGTCGCCGCCCCTACGGTTGGCGCCGCCTCGGCCGCGGTTACCGGCACCTCGGCCGCAGGGCCCTTCACGGCCGCCGGCAGCCCGACCGTCGCCCCCGTCGCGTCCGACGCCTCTCCCGAACAGCCCCGCGTATCGCTCGGCAACTGCCCGCGCACCGGCCCGATCGCCGATCCGCAACCGGCGGACAATCTCGCTTTCGCGGCAGCCGGACAACGCGACCAGGCCCTCGACGTTGTCGGCGAGGAGCGCCTGGGTGACCCGGGGAACGCGCTTGGTTCCGGCGAGGTTGGCCCGCGAAATGAGCCGGCACAGGCTGCGATAACCGGTGCTGTCTCGAGCAAGCAGGGTGAGATGCGGCCCGCGTTGCCGCTCCCCCACTCCACGCAGGTCCTCCTTGACCGTGCCGCGATGGCCGGGGAGGCGGGCACGAGCCGGACGGAGCCTGGCGGGACGACCCTCCCACGCGACCGGCACGAGCGGCGTCGAATCGACCGACCCGAGCCGCATCGACTCGACGCCTGAGCCGACGCCCCAGTCCCCCTTGGGCCCGCGCCTGACGGGCCGCCGAGCGGGGACCACGACACTCGCCGGGTCCGGCGCCGCGGCATCGACCAGCTCCAGCTCCACACCGATCACCGGGTGAAGTCCCGCCTCCTCGGCCGCCGTGACGAATCGCACCACCCCATACAGGCCACCGTGGTCGGTGACCGCGAGTCCGGAAAGCCCGAGCTCGACTGCCCGCTCGACGAGCTCATCGGGCGCCGACGCCCCATCGAGGAACGAAAAGTTCGAGTGACAGTGAAGCTCGGCGTACGGAGGAATTGCCATGGAACATCCACGCGGCGGCGGGCGGTGAGGCGGGGGCCAGGGCATTGATGATAGAACATTTGTTCGATACGATCATCACCTCGGAGAGCCGGCTTCCGATCGCATCTCGCGGCGCAACATCTGACGGCCCTTCGGCGTCATACGCCCGCAATCATCGATTTACACGGTCTCGGCCTGGGGGCACGAGACACTCGGCGACACCGGTTTCAGCGCCGGCGTCGACCAAGCCGATGGCCTGGTCATCAGGCCTCGGCCGACGGGACCCCGTCGCATCTGGGGGCGGCGGGGTCTCGTCATGTCCGGCTACGATGAGCGCGTGGAACCCCGCCTGCGCGATTGGATCGGTGCCGGGACGCTCTTCATCGTCCTGGTGGCCCTGGTCGTGATCGTGTTCACGATGGCCTGGCGGACTGCGGGCTGACCGCTCTCGCGGGGGGTTGGCGCCCATCCCGGCGACCTGCGCCTAGTCGTAGAGGCGCTCGAGGTGCCACGTCCCGTCGACGCGGTCGAGGTAGACGAGGGCCAGCCAGCGCCGCCCGACAACCTTGAAGTAGTCGCGGGCAATGGGTCCGCGCCACCAATCCTCCTCGACGCGCCAGCGGTTGCAGACCTCGACCGGTTCGCGCTGGCCCGCCCAGCGGATGGCGACAAGGTGCCCGGCGTCGTCGAGCTCCGCATCGATCGCAGGGTGCTCCCGCAGGAGCCGGGTCATCGGCCGGTCATTTCGGGCGAACCGGTGGCGATCGTGCGCCACCTCCAGCGTCGCTCCGGAAGGGACGCCTCGGGATCGGTCAGCTCGATCGTACGAATTCGGTCCTCGCCAAAGGTCAGGGCGAGACGGGCCAGCTGCCAGCCAAGACGGGCATTGCGCGCGGCCTGGGGGACGAAGAGCTGGAGCTGCTGGCCGGCCGCCGGCTCGACGCCCGCCAGCTCGAGCTCCAGGCGCTCGATCGGTGCGGCAGGTGGGGTTCGCTCGAGTCGGGCGAAGAGGAGGCGCTCGATCGCCTCGGCCTCGGCCGTCGGCTCCGGAAAGCGCTGCTCGGCGATCACCTCCAGCGCAATCGAGCGTCCGGAGGCGTCACGCGGCGCGAAGGTCAGGTCGAGCTCCAGGCGGAGGCGGGCACGGGTCGCCGCCATGCCGCGTCCCTGGAGCTGTCCGGCAAGGGCGTTCACCAGCCGACGGAGGACGAACCGAACCGCCTCGAGCTCGGTCACCGGCGGGTCGATCGGCAGGGCCAGCGCCAACCGCTCCACGGTGCGCCGCGGCCGGAATGGGCTGATCTCTTCGCCCCGAGCGCGGGCGTGGAGGCGAGCACCCTCCTCGCCGAAGCGGGCAATGAGCGCCGAGCGAGCAAGCGCGGCGACGGCGCCGACCTGGCGAAGGCCAAACCGGGTGAGGCGGGCTCGGACGTCGGGGTCGGGCGTCAGAAGGGCAGCCGGGAGTGGCGCCAGGGCGTCCGCCTCGCCACCGGGGGGAATGGCCACGAGGCCACCGGGTCGAGCCTGACCGGCCGCAATGGTCGCCGCGAAACGGGTCCCGGCAATCCCCGCCTTCGGTGGCCCGGGAAGAAGCGGGGCAAGGACGGCGACGATCCGCTCGACGAGAACGGATTCAGGGCCCCACAGGGCCTCGAGGCCATCGACCTGGACCTCGAGCAGCCCGAACGCCGGATCGGCCGGATCGGACGTTCCGGCCAGTCCCGGGCTGTAGGCGGCGAGTGCCTCGAAGGCAGCCTCGACCGCCGCCCGGTCAGCTTCGGGAGCCGGATCGACGAAGGTCGCCTCGGGTGCCAGCCGGTGCGCCGACCCAAGAGGCATCCCCCGTCGGACGCCCAATTCGCGTGCCGCCGGGTCTGCGTCGAGAACCAGGCCGGCCGTCCATGGCCGGCCGCCGATGACGATCGGTCCTGGCGGGAACGAGTCGGAGCGGCGCCGTGTGAGTTCGAGGAGGAGGTGCGGCCAGTAGAGGTGGAGCAGTCGCATGGTGGTCACGGTTCCCGGGCACTGGGTACGTGGGGGCATCGATTGAGAGACGCTCGCCGGAGAGGCGCTCGGCGGAGAGGCGCTCGTCGGAGAGGCGCTCGTCGGAGAGCAGCCCATCCCAATTGAGGCACGCGTCGCGTTCGCCACCGTTCGCGTAGAGGATCCGAAGCTCCGCCCGCCTCCCCGGCGGGCCGAAACGGTTCCGCGCGACGGTCACCTCCGTTCGCTGCCCGACGACGTCCCGGCCCAGATGGATCCAGGATCGCCGGGCAAGCTCGAGGCGGAGGCCGGTCGATTCGGCGATGGCCGCCGTCAGCCTGGAACCGAGACCGGGCGGCTCGAGAACGACCAGCAGCGCTTCCGAACGTCGGGCGAGAGCCGCCAGCCGGCCCAGCCGATCGCCGACGCTGGCTGGGCGAACCCCGGTGGGCGGCCGGGCGACGCTAGGCGGGCGGACCCCGCTGGGCGGGCGGGCGACGCCGGGTGAGCGGACACCGCCGGGTTGATGAGCGGCGCTCCCGGGCGGATGGCCGGCCGGGTTCGAGCGCGGCGGATGCGCTGGCAGGTCGATGAGGAGGAGATCGACCGCCCGGCCCGACAGGAGCGCGCCACCGATCGCCAGGCCCTCGTCCAACGTCTCGGGGGTGACCACGACGAGCCACTCCGGCCGGACCCCTCGGGCGAGTGCCTCGACTGGGTCGAAGCTCCGGGCCAGATCGAGCCAGGCAACGATGGACCCTGCGGCCTGGGCTTCCGCAACGAGGCGGAGGGCGATCGTGGTCTTTCCGCTCGAAGCCTCCCCACCGAATGCGACACTGGCTGAGCGGGGCAAGCCGCCCGGCCCCAGGATCGCGTCGAGAGCCGGAAAGCCAGTCGAGACGACGCCATCCCAGTACGGGGTAGGCCCGGGTCGGATTAAACCCGGAAGGACTGGGCGGCCAAATGGGACCCCCGACGGCGCCTCGAGAGGTCCGTCGAGCGATACCTCCAGGGGAACCGTGGCGAGCGCCCCGACAACCTCACCGACAGCGCCGACGTCGAGGGCTTTGCGATGCGTGTCATCGAGCGTGGCGACACCATCCCCGATGGGGTTGCCGATCTGCGTCCCCAGCCGCCGGGGAGCTGCCGCCCCCCATCGAGACTGGAGTCTCGCAATGGCGGCAGTGACGTCCGGGGAAGCAGTCATCGGTCCGAGAATAATAGAACATCTGTTCTAGTCGTCAAGGCTGGGACTGGGCTTCGGGGACTGATTTTCGCCGCGTGCGTCCGCCCCGTTTCATCCCATGCACACGTTGGAGGCGGGGGCGCCCGTCCGAGTCGAAATGGCGCCGATTCGGTGCATGGGGTGTGCGTAACGTCTATCAGGCCTTGCCCGGCTGTGGGAAGGTGCGGTCTCGGCGGCGGGTGGCTCCTCATGGTGGTTGCCTTCGTGGCTTTCGTTTCAGGTGCCCCCGCCGCCCTGACTTGCGGGCCGGCCGTG
>DATCPH010000126.1:0-39839 GCA_036570185.1 Candidatus Limnocylindrales bacterium
CCGCAGAGGTGGCCGACGAGCCGCCGGAGCCGCCAGTAAGACCGCTTGGCAGCGTGCCCACCGGCGGCTCGTCGACGAGAGCGGAACGATCGATCAAACCGAGCGCAGCCTTGTCGTCGGGGTCGAGGAAGCGCGAGCCAAGCCAGCGGAAGATGTAGTCCACGATCGACTTCGCGATCGGGATCTCCTGGTTGCCGGTGAAGCCGGACGGCTCGAACCGGACATGGGCGAACTTGTTGACGAGGTCGCGCAGCGGCACGCCGTACTGGAGCGCCACCGACACGGTCGTCGCGAACGTGTCCATGAGGCCCGACACGGTCGAGCCTTCCTTGGCCATCTTCAGGAAGATCTCGCCGGGCTGGCCGTCGGGATAGAGCCCGACGGTGATGTAGCCCTCGTGGCCGGCGATATCGAACTTGTGGGTGATCGCGGCCCGCTCAGCGGGGAGACGGCGTCGGTGCGGCTTGACCGCTTCGGCCTGGGCCGCGGCGAGCTGCCTTCGGAGCTTCTCCACGGCTTCGCTCTCGGCGACCGCGTCGGGGTCCTTCTTCTTGCCGGTGCTGAGCGGCTGGCTCCGCTTCGAGCCGTCGCGATAGATCGCGATGGCCTTCAGGCCGCGCTTCCAGCCCTCGAGATAGACCTGCTCGATCTCCTCGGCCGTGGCCGCCTCGGGCATGTTCACGGTCTTGCTGATCGCGCCGCTGATGAACGGCTGGACGGCGCCCATCATCCGGACGTGGCCCATGTAGTGGATCGAACGCTGCCCGTTGACGGGTTTGAACGCACAGTCGAAGACCGACAGGTGCTCGGTCGCAAGGTCGGGCGCGCCCTCGATCGTCTCGTGCTCGTTGACGTACGCCAGGATTCCATCGACCTGCTCGGCGTCGTAGCCGAGCTTGCGGAGGGCCGCCGGGACGGTCTGGTTCACGATCTTGATGAAGCCCTCACCGACGAGCTTCTTGTACTTGATGAGGGCGATGTCGGGCTCGATGCCGGTCGTGTCGCAATCCATCATGAACGCGATCGTGCCGGTGGGAGCGAGGACCGTGACCTGGGCGTTCCGGTAGCCGTGCTCCCGGCCGAGCTCGAGGGCCTCGTCGAAGACGACGCGGGACGCCTCGAGCATGTCAGCCGGGACAGCCTCCGTCTGGAGTTGGTACGCGGCGTCGCGATGCTTCGCGATGACGCGCAGGAACGGATCGCGGTTCTCGTCGTACTTCAGGAACGGGCCGCCATGGTCGCGGGCGATGACGCTCGACTGGCGGTAGGCCTCGCCGTGCATGATCGCGGTCAGGGCCGCCGCGTAGTTGCGCCCCTCGTCGGAGTCGTAGGCAAGGCCGCGTGACATGAGCAGGGCGCCGAGGTTGGCGTAGCCAAGGCCGAGGGGCCGGAACTTGTGGGAGTTCTCCTCGATCCGCGGGGTCGGGTACGAGGCGTTGTCGACGAGGATCTCCTGGGCGGTGATCGTCAGGCGTGCCGCGTATCGATAGGCGTCGACGTCGAATTCGCCGTCGTCGCGGACGAACTTCATGAGGTTGAGGCTCGCCAGGTTGCAGGCCGTATCATTCAAAAACATGTATTCACTGCAGTTGTGAATAACAAGGCCATTTGCGACAAAATGACTTGTTGAATGTTCAGTCAAATCGAAGACGGGCTCTTCGCCGATTGGAGTAATCGAGCCAACCGAGTCCGTCATTCGGTCCCGGTAGACCGCAGTTGAGGCACTTGTAGCAGCCAACCGCGCCGCCTTCGCGCTCTCGGGCGCGAAGCCGATTTCGCGCTCAAAGGTGACGCGCGAATCCCGGCTTACCCGCAGCGAATGCATTTCCTTTACGGGGTAGGCCTTCAGGCCCCCTTTGCCGTCGGGGAGCAAGGACTCAAACCGGCCGCCCCTGCGGTTCTCATAGATCTTCGACTTGATTCCGAAGGCGAGCAGCATGCGCTGAACCTGGACGACTAGCTCAAGCGAGCTCGAGTCCAGGCTCACATAGCTGCCCTTGCCCGGCGTGTTTCCAATAGTCCCGTCGGCCGTGAAGAGGCCGCGCAGTAGCGCCGCTACCGACGAACGGTCGAGGCCGTACACGGCGGGCTTGAAGCGCTTGAGGTCGGCGCCCTCATCCAGCACCGCGTACTGCATGAAGAGCTCCACAACCGGGCGTGACGCGAACGCAAGCCTCGATCCCGTCGAAGTAAACGACACGTGCACGCCGTCGTTGCGACCGACCGATCCAGCAGCCTTCAGAAGTTGCTTCTGGCCATTGACTGCGCTCGCCGCGACTTCGAGAACACGCGCCTCGTCTCGGTGCATCGTGATCTGGACGATCGGCTGCTCGTTGCCGCGAATGGTCGACCAGGTGAGGCAGCCATCGCCAACGGCCAACCCAATCGCCTGAGCGAGATCGTCGTCAAGGGAGACGGTCCCGAAGTTTGGTCCTTCGAGGAGGATCTCGTCGTCGATCTTCAGGTCACGTACCGATACATCACCTCGCGTCGTTGCCACCTTGTGGTCGGCGGTGATTCGAACGCGGTACCCCGACTTCGTCTTCAACTCGAAGACTGGCTTGGTGCCTGTTGGGAAGATCTGGCTCACAGGATGCGGCTCGCCATCGGCTCCGATGACGTTTGCCGTTTCACCAACCATGGAATCGATGGATCGCCAACCCTCGTCGGTCGCCACCAAAGTGTCGCCAGTGACGCACGGGTTGCTCGCGTAGATGCGGTCCGTGTTTGCCGACGTGTGCCAGTCGTTGATCGTGGTGTCGTACTGGATCCCCGGGTCGCCGCAGATCCAGGCCGCGTCGGCCATCCTCCGGAAGAGCTCGCGGGCTCGGTAGGTATCGATGCGCTCGCCGGTCGTGACCGAGTGCGTCGTCCACTCGCGATCGTCGACGACCGCGCGCATGAACTCGTCGGTCACCCGGACGGAATGGTTGGCGTTCTGGAAGTAGACGCTGCCGTACGCCTCGCCGGTGAACGACGGGTCGTAGCCCTGCTCGATGAGGGCCCAGGCCTTCTTCTCCTCGAGCATCTTGGAGTCGATGAAGTCGACGACGTCGGGATGGTCGGCATCGAGGATGACCATCTTCGCCGCGCGGCGGGTCTTGCCGCCCGACTTGATGACGCCGGCGAAGGCGTCGTAGCCCTTCATGAAACTGACCGGGCCGGAGGCGACGCCGCCGCCCGACATCCGCTCCCGCGAGCTGCGGATCGGGGACAGGTTGGAGCCGGCGCCCGAGCCGAACTTGAACAGCATCGCTTCGGTCTTGGCGAGGTCCATGATCGAGCCCATGTTGTCCTGGACCGAGTTGATGAAGCAGGCCGAGCACTGCGGCTTGGGCTCGATGCCGACGTTGAACCAGACCGGCGAATTGAATGCCATCTTCTGGTGGACGAGCAGGTGTGTCAGCTCGGCCTGGAATGCCTTGAGGTCCTCGTCGGTCGCGAAGTAGCGCTGGGTCTCCGCCCAGGCCGCGATCGTGTTCACGACGCGATCGATCAGCTGCTTGACGCTCCGCTCCCGCTCCAGCGTCCCGACATGGCCGCGGAAGTACTTGCTGACGACGACGTTGGTGGCCAGCTGGCTCCAGAACTTCGGGACCTCGACGTCCTTCTGCTCGAAGACGGTCTTGCCGGTCTCGCTGGCGATGGCCGCGGTCCGGAGCTCCCACTCGATCTCGTCGTAGGGATGGACGCCGGGCTGGGTCCAACGGCGCTCAAAGGTGATGCCGCGGGTAGGGGTGCCGGTGCCGTCGCCGTCGCGGGTCGCGCCGTCGAAGCTGGCGCCCCAGGGGCCGGACAGGGTTCGGGCGGCCGTGGTCCCGGCGGTGGTTGCTGTGGCTGCGGCGGGGGTCCCGGCGGTGGTTGCCGTGGCTGCGGCGGCGGTTGCCGTGGCTGCGGCGGGGGTCCCGGCGGCGGTTGCCGTGGCTGCGGCGGTCGCGGTCTTTGTTGGGCTCTTGCGACCGATCTTCTCTTCTCGTTCGGTCACGTGGGCCGCGTCACCGGTGCCTCGGGCCATTTCGTCCTCTCCTCGGCTTCGCCTTCTCCCGTCCGCGTCTGCGGGACGGGGATCCGCATCCCTCGACCCTGCCCCTGGCTCGGGACCGCGCGGTGCCGGATCGCGGGCCGCCGCTGGATGCCTCGCCGGGGTTCTGGGCCTTCGTCTTCCGACTTTCGGTCGCCGATCGCGCGCTCTGCGATGTAGCTGCGAGCTCTGACCGATCTTCCGATCGAGTGGCCTCTCCTGGTGCCGTCGCGAATGCCCTCGGAGCATCGCTTCTGGGGGCTCGGGAGAACGGCAGAACGCAATCGAACGACTTGAGAACAATACGCCTCGGGTCCGGGTCAGTCAAGCCCTAAACCACAAGATGTTGTGGTTGCCTCCCAGTCCCTACCGCTACATGTTGGGTCTGTGGACAGAGGCGTGGAGAACCGGCCGGGGGCTGTGGAGGACCCCGACCGGCGTGTGGACGCGCGGTGGATGAGTCGTTTCGCGAGGCCGATCCGGAAGGCGGCCGCCCGGCGGTCGGGCCTCGGGACCGGTGGTGCGCACAAGCCACGTGGCGAACGTCTGTTCTATTCTACCAGCCAAAAGCCGGTTGGCGCGTCGGGCGGATAAGTGGGCGTGAAGCGACCCGATCCAGACTCTGCGCGATGGACGATCAGCGCGTCGGCGTCGTGTTTCGAGCGGTGCGGCTGAAGAAGCGCCTCCGCCAAAGGGACGTGGCCGCGCTGGCGGGCCTTTCCCCGTCGTTCGTGTCGCGAGCCGAACGTGGCCGCATCGGTACCTGCTCGCTGGACGCTCTACGGAAGCTGGCCGGCGCGCTCGACATCCGGCTCGAAGTGCTTCCACGCTGGCGCGGCGGTGAGCTTGACCGCCTGCTGAGCGCGCGCCATTCGTCGCTCGCCAATGAGGTCGTGGGGTGGCTTGGGGGCTTCGATGGGTGGGTCGTCCGGCCGGAAGTGTCGTTTTCGATCTACGGGGAACGTGGCGTCATCGATCTCCTGGCGTGGCACCCCGAGCGCCGGGCTTTGGTCGTGATCGAACTGAAGACCGAGATCGTTGATGTCGGCGAGCTCCTCGGCACGCTCAGTCGGAAGCAGCGGCTCGCGCGCAAGATCGCCCAAGAGCAGGGCTGGACCGATGTCGCCACCGTGTCGGTGTGCCTGATCGTTGCCGACAGTCGGACGAACCGGCGGAGGATCCAGGCGCATGAAGCGACCTTGCGAG
Organism: Candidatus Limnocylindrales bacterium; assembly: GCA_036570185.1. GTDB lineage: Bacteria > Chloroflexota > Limnocylindria > Limnocylindrales > CSP1-4 > DATCPH01. The sequence goes on from DATCPH010000126.1 coordinate 5,228, forward strand.
CGGCGTTGCCACACGGCGGTACGCTTCTCCGAGGCTGGCTGACCGACCCGACCACTCCGGTGAAGGCGCTGCGAACTTGGCCAGATTCTCACGGAGTGACCGTTCGGCCGCGGTTGGCCCCGGTACGCCGGGTGCGGAGGCCAGCGGTGCCCTCGCCTCGTGCGTGACCGATCAGCGATCGTGCGGCTGGACTCGACCCTCACAGCCCAAGATCGGCCTAACGGTCATCCCGTAACAGTCTGGCCATGTTTCGGTCCCGCTGCGGGGTTAGCGGTCATCCGGGGACCGTTTGGCCGCGATTGCGAAGGAACGACCTTGGCGGAGCCGTCCAGGGCCGAACCAGCAGCCGAAGCGGCGCCTTCGCCGGCGTGCGATCCGGCAGACTAGCGGCCGAAGCGGCGCCTTCGATGGCCCCTCAACGGCCGAAGCGGCGGCCGCGTTGCTGGTAGGTGCGAATCGCTCGCAGGAAATCGATCTCGCGGAAGGCCGGCCAGTAGGCCTCGGCGAAGTGGTACTCGCTGTAGACGCTTTGCCAGGGCAGGAAGCCGGAGAGCCGAAGCTCCCCGGAGGTCCGGATGATGAGGTCCGGATCGGATGAGCCGTGGGTGTACAGGTGGGCCGCGAGTGCGTCGGCGGTGAGCGCCTCGGGCAGTTGCTCCGGCGGAACGCCGGCGACGACCGCGTCGCGGACCGTGGCGCGGAACGCCTCGAGCAGCTCGTCGCGGCCGCTGTAGGCAAGGGCGATCGTGACCCGGATCGGGGCGCCGGCACTCGACAGCGCGCCGGAGCGTTCCACGGTTTCGGAGAGGCCCTCGGGCAGCAGGTCGCGTCGGCCGATGATCCGCAACTCCACCGGCACCCGGGTCCGCCGCCGCCCCTCGGACAGTGCGTCGATGGCGTCCGACGCCACGTCCGCGATCGTTGCCACCTCGTCGGTCGAGCGATCGAGGTTCTCGATCGAGAGGGCCCACAGCGTGACCTCGCCGATGCCGAGTTCCGCGCACCAGTCGATGAGCTGAAGAGCCTTCTCGGCGCCTGCTCGGTGCCCGACCCCAGGATCGGCGTGGCCCTCGGCGGCTGCCCAACGGCGGTTGCCATCCATGATCACCGCCACGTGATTGGGCCGTGGGCGGGCGAGCACCGCCGCCCGCAAACGCCTGGTGTAGAGGGCGTACGCGGGCGCGAGAGCGAGGTCGACGAGCCGCCGGTAGATCCGGCCAGACTCGCTCGCGGCGAGGCGAGCCAGGAAGTCGGGCCTGGTCGGGGTCTCAAAAGTGGGCGGTGCCTCGGAGTTCGGCGGGGCCTCGGGGGTCGATGGGGCCTCGGAGTTCGGCGGGGCCTCGGGCCAGGGCGGCGCCTCGGAGTTCGATGGGGCCTCGGGGGTCGGTGCGACCTCGGAGGTCGGCGGGCGATCGGAGGCAGGCGGCGCCTCGGAGGCAGGCGGCGCCTCGGAGGCAGGCGGCGGGTGGATCTCCGGCGAGGTGGTCGAGTGTGCCGGCGGGCTGGCGTCGGAGGCGGGTGCCTTGTTGGCCGTTGCCAAACCCTCTAGAGACCGCTGTACGCGTGAAGGCCGCTGAACCAGAGGCTGCCCGAGTAGGTCACGAGGACCATCGCGAAGCCGACGACCAGCAGCAGCGCCGCCGGCCGGCCGGCCCAGGATCGTTGATTTCGAGCGTGGAGGTAGATCGCGTAGGTCAGCCAGGTGACGAGCGCCGACGTCTCCTTCGGATCCCAGCCCCAGTAGCGCGACCAGGCGATCGAGGCCCACCATGCGCCGAGCACGATCATGGTCGCGAAGATCGGAAACCCGACGACGACCGCGCGATAGGCGACCTCGTCAAGCGTCCGGTGGGACGGCAGCCAGGCAAAGCGGTCGGTCTGCCCCTGGATGAGGTAACCGACGCCGGCTGCGAAGCTCGTAGCGAAGATGCCGTAGCTCAGGACCGCCAGGCCGACGTGGATCGTGATCAGCGGCGGGTTCTGGAGCGCCGGGACGAGCGGCTCGATCTGGCTCGGAAGCGACGTCGCGTAGATCAGGAGCCCCAGCGCGACTCCCAGCGGGATGAAGCCGATCGAGCGGATCGGGTAGCGGCGGCCGATCGCCAGATAGCCGGTCACGATCGAGAAGGCAAAGGCCACGCTGAACTCGAAGAGGTTTCCCCACGGGCCTCGACCGACGAGGATCGCCCGAAGGATGAGCGCCGTGGCGAGCACCGCCCACGCCGCAACGGTGAGCCACAGCGCCGTCCCCGAGAGCGGGCTCGAGGCAGTGCTCGGGTGCGCGCGAGAGGAGCCTGTCTGCGCCGCGGTCACGAACGAGCCCGTCGCGACTCCGGCGAAGGCCGGTTGCGCAGGCGCGGTCGCGAGGATCCAGCGGCGGCCGTTGGCGAGCAGCACGGAATGGCCGACGTGAGCGGCGAAGGCAAACGCGAGGAGGGTGGTTCCGAGGATGAAGAGCGGCTGGTAGAACGACGCCATGGCTACCTCGTTGGAGACTTTCCTCGGGACTCGTTAAAGGCGCTGGCTATGCGATTGCGGCGCCACCGGGCCGCGGACCGGCCGGCCGGAGCGCACGAAGCCGCGGTTCGATCTTCAGAACGAGGCCGCAATTCCCGCACGTCGACACGGATGCCACTCGACCGACACCGCACTTGGGACAGATCACGAGGAGTTCATCGTGGCAGACCTGGCAGCGGGTTGCGCCGGGCTCGTAGATCAGGCTGTCGCGCACGCAGTACGGCTCGCCCGGTGGAAAGACCGGCCGACCGTCCTCGTCGAGCGGCGCGGGACGGGGACCTTCCTCGAACACGACCTTCGGTCGGGGCGCCCGAACGACATAGATGAACCACGCCAGAACGATGATGGTGAGGATCGGCGCCACAACCCCGAAGAACAGGAAGATCGGCAGCAGGTTGACCAGCGCCGTCCAGTCGGGAATGAGGAAAATGCCGAGGATCGCCAGGATCGAGTGCCACAGGTTCTGGAGCGATTCGATCACGCGCGCATGCTAGCAGGGCCGCTCAGCCCGGGCCGCGGGCCCGTTTTTGGCGCTTGGGATTGCCGCGCTTGGTGGTCGCGCCACGACCCGGATGCCAGCCTCGGCCCCCGACAGAGTCCTCGTCGTTCGAGTCGCCCGCCGAGCGCGGTGGCGGGGCGGGCGGGCGCGGATTGCCCGATGTCGGTGCCGACAGCCTGGCGCGCTCCAGGCGGCCGATGAGCCACTTCGCGCCGGCTGTCCTCACGCCACGCATCGACAGCGACTGGCGAAGCTCCCGATCGTCGGTGACCACGAGCAGCCGACTCCGGGCTGGGCCGTCGAGCCGACCGGCGAGCAGCCCGATCGCCGCGTCGGCCGATAGCGGGGCCGCGTAGCGGACCGTCAAGCCCGACGCGATCCGCACCCCTCGGAGGCCGCGGTCGGGCGGTCCGTCGAGCACGAGCTCGATCGCAACGCCCGCCTGGATCGCCCCGCGCAGCCGTCCGACCAGTGCCGCGGCGGGGAGGGGAGTGCCGGCCGGTCCCGTGCCGGCCCCGCGGCGCAGGGCGAAGAGGAGGTTCGTGCCGTCGACGACGAGGCGGTCGATCCCGGCGAGCGGGTCGGTCGATCGCTCTGGCATCCCGAGGCCGCTCAGGCCCCGGCCGCCGTCGCCGAGGACGCCGCCGAAGCCGTCGGTGCCGGGGACGCCGCCGCCGAGGCGCCAGCAACCCGGCGAGGCGTGTGTCGTGGCATGGCAAGCCATGCTACCCGCTAGCATCGGGCGCGATGCTCCTGCTGGTCGATCTCGACGGCGTTGTCTATCGGGGCGCGGACCCGGTGCCCGGGGTTGCCGCGGTCCTGGCCGCGCGCGCCGCGGCTGGCGATGACGTCGTGTACGTCACGAATAACTCGATGCACTACCGGGCCGACTACGTAACCCGGCTGACCTCGATGGGGGCGCCGGTCGAGCCCGATCGGGTCGTCAGCTCGTCGCGGGCGACCGCGCTCCATCTCCGGGACCTGGAGCCGCCCGTCCGGCGGGTGCTGGTCGTCGGGGCCGGTGGCCTCGAGCGGGAGCTGGCCGACGTCGGATTCCAGATCGTGACCGCGGGCCACGCCGCGACTCGCATGGCCCAGGAAGGGGTCGACGGGATGGTCGCGGCGGAAGGGCCCGACACGGTGGTCGTCGGGCTGGATCCGCAGTTGACGTACCTCCGCCTGGCGGTTGCGGCCGACTGCATTCGGGCCGGTGCCCGCTTCATCGCCACGAACCGGGACCCGGTCTATCCCACCGAACGCGGGTTGCGACCGGGCGCCGGCGCGGGCGTCGCCGCGCTCGAAGCGACGACGGGCGTCATTCCTGTCTCGATCGGCAAGCCGGCCCCGCTGCTGCTCGAGATCGCGGCGCACGCCGCCGGCGGGGAGGCGCGCGACGCCGTGATGATCGGCGACGGCCTCACGACCGATCTCGCTGCCGCGAACGTCGTGGGTGCCCGCTGCATCCTGATGCTGACTGGCGTGACAACGCGCTCGCAGCTCGAGGCACTGCCGGACTCTGAGCGGCCGGCCGCGGTCGCCGAGAACGCCGACGATCTGGCCGAGGCACTCGCGCGACTATCCCACTGACGCGGCTCCGGCTGGGCGCCAGGACCGCCCTCCCTCAGGCCACGATTTCGGGCCGCCCGGCGGCCCACGCGTCGAACACCGAACCGAGCCGCTCGATCGTCGGCCCGTCGGCGAAAGCATGGTCGAGGGCCCCGCGGGCGATCGTCCAGAGCTCGGGCAGGGTGAGCCCGATCCGTTCGACGGCGCGTCGGTACTCCTCCGAGAGCGTGATGTCCGAGACCGTCGAGTCGTCGGTCGACAGCGTGACCGGCACGCCCGCGCGATGGAGGCGCGCAAGGGGATGGGCCTCGAGCGATGGGACGACGCCGGCCTGGACGTTGGAGGTCGGACAGAGATCGAGGGCGATCCCCCGCTCGATGAGCTCCCGACACAGGTCAAGGTCATCGATCGCGCCCGGACCGTGCGCGATTCGTTCCGGCACGACGGCGAGCGCCCGGCGCACCTGGGCGGAACCGGCACTCAGCCCGGCACCGGCACTGCGCCCGGTCGAGGGATCCGACCCCCCAATCTCCCCGGCATGGACGGTAATCCGGAGCCCGCCGTCGCGCGCGGCCTGGAAGGCGTCCGCGTGAAGCATCGGATCGGGGTACGCGACCTCGGGGCCGGCGAGATCCCAGCCGGTCAGGCCGCGATCGCGGAACTTCCCGGCAGCCTCGGCCAGCCTCACGTTCTCGATCGGTTCGTGGGATCGGATCGCGGTGCAGATCAGCCGGACCTCGACCCCGGTCCGCTGGCCGGCGTCGAGCGCACCCGAGCAGACGGCCTCGATACCCTCGGCAAGCGAGAGCCCCTCGCGGGTATGGAGATTCGGCCCCCAGCGGATCTCGAGATAGCGGACCCCGTCGGTGGCCTTGTCTTCGACGAGCTCGGCGGCGACCCGCGCGAGCGCCTCCGCGTCCTGGAGGAGGGCGATCGGCAGCTCGAACGCCCGCAGGAGCTCAGCCTGGTCCGCGCCGCGCTCCGGCGCGATCAGGGCCGCTGCCATCGCCGGGGCGTCGGAGGGCGCGTCGACGCCTCGCGATCGCGCGAGATCGAGGGCGGTCCCGATCCGGATCGAGCCGTCGAGATGGAGATGGAGCTCGGCCTTGGGCATGGCCAGCAGCAAGTCGAACTGGGGCGGATCGAGAGGCATTCAGGTCGGATGCTACGATGCCGGCCGGCCAACAGCGGACCGGGAGCCATCCGAATGCCAGCCACCTCATCGTGATCGACCGCGCTGTCGGCATCCTCTTGCCGATCGTCACTTTGATCGGAGTTGCGGTCCTGTCGTTCGGCTCGGCGGGGATCTTGGCCGGTGTCGACCATCCCCCCGGAACCCTGGCCCGCCCCGAGCTGACGTGGGCCAACGACGAGGCGATCCGGCCCGGGATGGACCTCGCGACAGGCAACCTTCTGGCGATGTCGCAGGACGTCGATCGGCTGGCGACCCTCGCCCGGGGCGCGATCGCCGCAATGGCTGCCCGCGACACGGCGACCCTGTCGACGACCCTCGCCGAGGGTCGCGACCTCGCCGGCCGGGTCGAGTCCGAGGCAGGCGTGATCCGCAACCGGCTCGACGCCCTGCCCGGTTTCGGCCCCGACCAGACGCTCCGGGTCTCGCCTGAATCCATCGCCCGCCGCGACGCCATGCTGGCCGCCCTCGACACGACCTCCGGCCTCGCCAGCTCGTGGGCTCGAGTGAGCGGCGGCGCACTCGCGGCCAACCAGCTGACCACGCTGCTGACCAGCCACGACGCAGTGATGGCCGACGCTGCCCACCAGGGCACCTCCGCCGCGTACACCAGGGCGCTGGCCACGGTCGCTGGGGCGCAGGTGATCCTCGACGAGGCCGCCATGCTCCGGGATCAACTGGCCAATACCTCCGACGTCACGACCCTCGACCGCTGGATCGCCGCGAACCGGAGCTACGACGCGGCGCTCAAGGCGCTCTACGCGACCCTCGAGGCGTCCCACGGGGTGGTCACCGCTGCGGTCACGAAGGCTTCCGCGGCCGAGGCGGTGGCGCGAGCGCAGCTCCCACCCGACACGCGCGGCCTCGTCATCATCGTCGCGGACGTCGGCCAGGGCGGCCTCAACCAGGCCGCAATCTCCATCGAGCAGGCGCGGGCGCGCCTCAACGGGGCCCTGGCCACGCTACCCTTGCCGTCGGGCGCCGCTCCCAGTCCAATCCCGGTGGCCAGCCCGACAGCCTCCTGACGTCCCAGCCGCCTGCCACGGCGCGGTCTCGCGGCTGCCCGTCCAGGACCGTTCCGGTCGCCCGGGACCATCGAAGAGGAACCAACATGCAGATTCGCGTCTCGACCGCCCAGCCGTGGGACGTGCGCGCCGACGTGCTCGTCGTGCCGATCCTGGGCGAGCTGGAGTTCTCGGGCCCGCTGGACGAGATCGACCGTCGGACCGGCGGCGAGCTGCGTGCGCTCGCTGCGTTCGGTTCGATCTCGCCAAAGCGCTACCGGGCGACACTGGCCGCGGCTGGAGAGTTGTCCGCCGGCCGGGCGCTGGTCCTGTCGGGAGGACCGGCAAACGAGCTCGATCGCGAAGCAGTCGTCCGCCTGGGTGCCACGGCAGAGCGATCGCTTGCCGGCCGCACTGTCAGGTCCATCGCGATCTGGATCGGGCCGTTGGCCGACCACCTCGAGGGCGGCGCTGCCGCGGTGGCCGGACTCATGGCCCGTGGCGTCGTCGAGGGCTGCTACGATCCGCGGCTGATCTACCGCGAGTCGGTGCCGTCGGCGCCGCCCGTTCTCGACGAGCTCCTCATCGTTGCGCCCGGCGCCGATGCTGCGGCCCTGACCCGCGAGGCTGAGCGAGGCGCGATCATCGGCGAGGGCACGAACGATGCCCGGACACTCTCGAATCGGAGCGCCAACGACGTCAGTCCGGCGGTCCTCGCCGACGAGGCGCGGGCGCTCGCCGAGCGCCACGGCCTCTGGATCGACGTGATCGATGCCGACCGTGCGGCAGAGCTCGGCATGGGCATGTTCACGGCGGTCGGCAAAGGCTCCGACAACCCAGCCAAGCTGATCGTGATGCGCTCCGGCGACGAGGGTGAGAAGGACGCCCGGGGTCGCCACCTGGCGCTCGTCGGCAAGGGTGTCTGCTTCGATTCGGGCGGTATCAGCATCAAGCAGGCCGACCGGATGGAAGAGATGAAGATGGACAAGGCCGGCGCCTGCGCGGTCATCTCGGCGATCGCGACGGTCGCCCGGATCGCTCCCGGCACGCCGCTCCTCGCCGTGGCCCCGGCCGTCGAGAACATGCCCGGTCCCCATTCGACCCGGCCGGGCGACATTGTCACAGCGCTCAACGGCATGCGCGTGGACATCACCAATACGGACGCGGAAGGGCGCCTGATCCTGGGTGACGCCATGACCTACGCGGAGCGGCTCGGGGCGAGCCACATCGTCGACGTCGCGACTCTCACTGGTGCCGTTTCGCGCGCGCTCGGGTACCTCGTGACGGGTGGCTTCGGCCAGCCGCAGACCTGGTACGACGAAGTCATGGGCGCGGCCGCCCTGTCCGGCGAACGGTTCTGGCAGCTCCCGCTGGTCGAGGAATACCGGTTCGACCTCGATAGCTGGTACGGCGACATCGTCAACTCGACCCACGCTCCGGAAGGCGGCCTCGTGAAGAGTGGGCTGTTCCTGCGCGAATTCGTGACGCGGCCCTGGGTCCATCTCGATATCGGCGGAACCGGCTATTTCCGCCGCCCCATGCCGTGGGCGCCGCGGGGTGCCACGGGGGTCACCCATGCCACGCTCGTCGAGCTGGCCCTGGCGGGAGCGCGGGCGTAACGCGGGGCGCGGGGGTAACGCGGGGCGCGGGCGTGACGCGGGGCGCGGGCCTCTACGCCAGGGACCTGCGGGGCCGCCGCGGGGTCCGCCACCGGCGCCTGAGCCACCCTTCGACTCGAGACTCGTGAACGCGCTCGTGGCCGTCCTGATCGTTCTCGGCGCCGCGTGGGGTCTCGCGTGCGACCGGATCAGCACCCGCTGGCCTGATCACGAGGCCCCGTTTGTCGCGGGCCGCCACCCCGACTGGCGGACCGCCGTGGTCATCATCTTCGGGGCCGCCTCCCTGGGCGTGCTCGGCTACGTCTTCGGGGCGACTCGCGATCTGCTCGTCCTCGCCCTGGTCGCCATCCCCTTGGTTCTCCTGCTGGCCGTCGATCTCGACCAGCGCCTTCTGCCCGACCTGATCACGCTGCCGCTGGCCGCCTACGCGGCAATCGTCGGGCTTCTGGGTTTGAACCCCCTGCTGGGAGCCGCGGGACCGTCGGCGATGCTCGGTCCGGCGATCATGGCGGTCGCGGTGCCGGCGGTGCTCTACGCGGCATCGCTGCCGTTCGGGCCGGGAGCGATTGGCCTGGGGGACCTGAAATTGCTCATCGGGATCGGGCTGACCCTCGGCTTTCCGCGAGAGATCTACGGGCTGACGGGCGCGGCCGTGAGCCTGTCCGTCGTCGTGCTCGCCCTCGTTGCCTCGGGTCGGCTAGCGCGGCGCTCGTACATCCCGTTCGGGCCGTTCTTGATCGTGGGCGCGATCTGGGGTGCCGTCCTGCCGAGCTGAGGGACTGCTGTCCCCGGTGCGCCGGAACGGGCCCCAGATCCTGCGGGGCCCCAGGCCCCAGGCGCAGCCCAGGCCCAGGCCTCAGGCCCCACGCCCCAGGCCCCACGCCTCAAGGGAGGGGCCGCTCCGAGTTTGGCCAAATGGTCACGGGGAGACCGTTGGGCCCAGCCGACCCAGTCGGGGGCAGGGAGCACCAGTGCGGATGCGTTCGGCCGTGCACGATCCGCAGTCAATTGATCGCTTCGGGCGCGTTGCAAGCCGGTTCGGGCACGGACGATGGTCGCAATCCTGGCCCAAGGGTCACCAGGTGAGAATTTGGCCGATCCGAAGGGGGCGGGCCGCGGCCGGCCGCTGGGCCACGGCCGTCCGCGGCCGGCCGCTGGGCACGGCCGGCCGCTGCCCGAGACCTGCTGCGCAGGCATCGTTTGCGGGTCCCACGCGACGGGTCGTGATCGCGCCGGGGTCCGCAGGACCATCGGGTCCTTTCTCCGATGTGCACTTGCGACGAGACTAGCCGGGAGTTGTATGATCCCGCCAGCCGGTGGGCGTCCTGATGCTGTGTCCGCGGAGGGGCGGACATCTACCGGCAGGCGAAACCAAGAACGCGCTGCCACGCGCCTCGGAGATCGGCCTGCACGATGACGCCTGCACGATGCGCCACCAGCTGAATCATCGCGGTTGGGCCACCTCGGCCCACCGTAGACCCGGCCGGCGGCTCCTACTCGCCCTCTGCATCCTCCCGCTCCTGGGAGGGCTGTTCGTGTCCACCCCGCCCAGCCGGGTTTCCGGCGATGAGCTTTCGGACGCGATCGCCAAGCAGAAGGCCATTGCGGCAGCGGTCACCCAGCAGAAGAACCAGATCGCCCAGCTGACCGCCCAGCAGACCACGCTCTCGACCCAGCTCGCCTCTACGAAAACGGCACTCGATTCGGTCAATGCGAACCTGACGACGGTCAAGGCGCAGGTCGGCGGCATGGTCTCCCAGATCGCCAAGGTCAAGGCCAACTACAACAGCCTGGTCAGCCAGCTGGCGAGCCTCGATGCCCAGCTGGTCCAGGTCGAGGCACAGGAATCCGACAAGCTCGCCCAGCTCAAGGAGCGCCAGGGCCTGCTTGCCGACCGGATCCGGAACGCCTACGACGGCGACCGGACCTCCATCCTCGAGACCCTTCTCTCCGGCGGGACCTTCACTGACGTTCTCTCCGAGGTGAGCTACAACCTCGACGTCGGCCAGCAGCAGAAAGTCCTCGCCCAGCAGATCGCCGAGGACCAGGCGGTCCTGGTCCAGCTCCACCAGAGCGTGATCACGGCGCGCCAGCAAACCGAGGCGCTCCGTCAGGTAACCGCCCAGCAGAAGGTCCAGCTCGACGCCGACCTCGCAGCCCTCAAGGCCGCCCAGGCGAAGCTCAAGGCGCTCGAGATCAAGACCGCCAAGATCCTGGCCGCCCAGCAGGCGGCCTACGCCAAGATGGCGGCCAGCAAGAGCAACCTCGCGACACTCATCTCCCAGGAGCTCGCGGCCCAGAAGTCTCTCGCTGCAAAGATCTCCGATCTCGTGGCGGCCCAAGCCCAGAGCGGAAGCATCCCGTCCTCGTACAACGGCACATTCATCTGGCCGATGCGGGGCACGATCACCCAGGAATTCGGCTGCACGGGCTTCGCCTGGGAGCCGCCCCTCGGTAGCTGTGCGCATTTCCACACGGGGATCGACATCGCCAACAGCATGTACACGCCCATCCGGGCGGCTGCGGCGGGTGTCGTCGTTTTCGCCGGAGCGAACCCCTACGACTCCTACCCGAAAGCCTGGATCGTCATCATTGCCCACTCAGCGAACCTGGAGACGTGGTATGCCCACGTCGACAACTCGGCCCATCCGCCCCCGGTCTGGGCCGGCGAGCACGTCAGCCAGGGCCAGATCGTGGCCTACGAGGGCATGACTGGACACACGACCGGCCCGCATCTCCATTGGGCGGTAATGTTGAACAGCAACTGGGTCAACCCGAGGCTCTTCCTGTAGGGTCGGCGAGGGTAGCCGCGAACCGCCAGCCGCGAGGAGCGAACGCCGGTGAAACGGACGATGGCAGTGATCCTCGCCGGTGGCGAAGGTGAGCGGCTGTCGATCCTCTCCTCGGTCCGGGCCAAGCCCGCGGTCCCCTTTGGCGGCAAGTACCGGATCATCGACTTCAGCCTCTCGAACTGCGTCAACTCGCAGATCGACGACGTCATCGTCCTGACGCAGTACAACCCGCGCTCCCTCAACGACCACATCGGGCTCGGCCGCCCATGGGATCTCGACCGCAACACGGGCGGGGTCAAGCTCCTGCAGCCGTACATCGCCCGCGGTCGCGTCGCCGAGTGGTACCGCGGGACCGCCGACGCGGTCCTCCGCAACCTGAGCGACGTGGAGCACAACTCCTCGGACACGATCCTCGTGCTTGCAGGGGACCACGTCTACAAGATGGACTACGCGCCATTCGTCCAGGCCCACCGGCGTCACCGGGCCGACGTGACCATCGCCGTCCGACGTGTGCCGATCGCCGAAGCCTCGCGGATGGGCATCCTCGCGCTCGACGAGACGAATCGCGTCACCGAGTGGCAGGAGAAGCCCAAGCAGCCCAAGAGCGACCTCGCCTCGATGGGCGTCTACGTCTTCTCCAAGGGCGCGTTGCGGCGCTGGCTGTCCGAGGACCGCATCGACTTCGGCGCAAACGTCATCCCGGCGATGCTCGACGGTGGCGCCCGTGTATTCGGCTACCGGTTCGATGGCTACTGGCAGGACGTCGGCACGATCCAGTCCTACTGGGAGGCCAACATGGCCCTCCTCGAGGACGAGCCTGAGCTCGACCTGAACGACAAGGAGTGGCTGATCCATACCAGGTCCGAGGAGCGGGCACCCGCCCATGTGGGGTCCACCGCCCAGGTCCACCGCAGCCTGATCAGCCACGGTTGCCGGATCGCCGGCACGGTCGTCAACTCGGTCCTGTCGCCCGGCGTGCGGGTCGATGTCGGTGCGGTCGTCCGGGATTCGATCGTCATGTTCGACTGCGTGATCCGGCCCGGCGCCGTCGTCGACCGGGCCATCCTCGACAAGGAGGTCGTCGTCGGCCAGGGCGCGATCGTCGGATTCGGGCCTGACTTCGACACCCCGAACCGCCAGGAGCCGGGGAGGCTCTCGACCGGGATCACGGTCGTCGGCAAGCGGTCGGTGATTCCTCGTGGGACTCGCATCGGCCGGAACGTGAAGATCGGCGGGGCGGTGCGTGCCGGCGATTTTCCGTCGCGGATCGTGCGGACCGGATCGTCGGTCGACCCCGTCGCGCGAAAGCGCAGGGTGGCGGCCAGGTCCGACGATCTGGAGGCTGAAGACAGCCGAGTCGGCTGATCGTCGGGCGAGGCCGTCGGTGCCGGGGGCGCATTCCCGTCGTAGACTGCCGCGCGTGTCTTCACCTGTACGGGCGCGGCCGGCGAGTCCGGCCGACGTCGAGCGCTGGCTCGCCGAGCTCGACCTCAGTCCCATCCAGCGGATCGATCACGAGGGCGCCACGTCCTGGGACCTGGACCTCGACGGTCGACGTCGCTTCGACCTGCGGACGACGCTGATCCTCGACCCGGCGGTCGGGCTGATCTGCTGGGCCCACCTGGCGCCACCGATCGGCGACGGCCTGCGCAAGGCGTACCGGACGCTCTTGCGCTGGAACGACGAATACCCCTTCGCCAAGTTCTCGGTCGCAGAGGACGGCCGCCCGATCCTCGCCGCGGAGCTTGCTGCCGCTCGCCTCGACCAGGACGAAGTGGGCCTTGCCCTTTCCCGCCTCATTGGGATCGCCGACCAGCTGCTCGACGAGACCGCACCCTGGCTGTGGATCGGTGGCCGGATCCCTGAGCGGTACAAGGACCGGGTCGGGCGGAACGAAGCCCTGATCGCGCGCTACTCGGACCGGCTGCCGGAGCTGTTCGGCACGCCAGCCGAGCCCGCCACGCCAGCCGATCCCACCGAGCCCACCGATCCCACCGAGCCCACCGAGCCCGCCGAGCCCGCCGAGCCCGCCGAGTGATCACGCTGCGGCGGCTGACGGCGGTCGCCCTCGCCCAGGTCGTCCTCCTGGCGGCCTTCGCGGGCCTGGGTGCCGCGCTTGGAATTCCCGGCCTCCAGCCTCCGGAAGTCCGGGCCGCAACCCCGGACCTGACGCTGGTGACCGCCGCCCGCTACGACGTCCAGCCTGACCAGGCTCGCGTCGTGATCACGGTCGACATCACCGCGACCAATCACCTCCGTGACACCACGACCACGACCTACTACTTCGATCACGCATCCATGGCCGTCCTGCCGGGTACGAGCGGGTTCAAGTTCGCCTCCACGTCGTCGCCCTCGACGACCCCATCGGTCGCCGTCAGTTCCCGGAATTCGACCTACACCGTCCTCCGCCTGAACTTCGGTGCGCGGCTCGGAGGCGGCAAGACGGCAACATTCCGACTGCGGTTCCTGCTGCCCGATCCCGGCGGATCGGCGACACGGTCCGTCCGCGTCGGAGCGACCCTGATCACATTCCCACTCTGGGCGTTTGCCTCGGATTCAACGCCCGGAAGCTCGGTCACGCTGGCGTTCCCCAAGGGGTACGCCGTGACGTTCGATGCGGGGTCCCTCGCCGGCCCCTCCATCGCCTCGGACGGGACCCAGGTCTGGGTGAGCGGACGACTCAGCTCGCCGCTTTCGTTCTTCGCCTACGCAGTCGGCAGCAAAGCCGGGGCGTACACCGAGACGAAGCTCAGCACGCCGGTCGGCGGGTCGACGGCCCAGCTGGCGATTCGCGCCTGGTCGGATGACCCAGCCTGGGCGACCCGCGTTGGCGGCCTCTTCAAGGGCGGCCTGCCGGTTCTTGGCACCGCCATCGGGTTGCCGTGGGAATGGACCGATCCGCTCGTCGTGAAGGAGGCGGTCAGTCGTACGTCGAGCGGCTACGCCGGCCTGTTCGATCCGTCGACCGGGCAGGTCGAGGTGGCCTACTACGCTCAGCCGTACGTCATCCTCCATGAGGCCGCCCACGCCTGGTTCAACGGCCGCCTGCTCGCCGACCGCTGGGCAAACGAGGCGTTCGCCAGCTACTACGCGCTGGCGGCGGCGAAAAACCTCAAGGTCACCGCGACCGGCGAGGTTCTCACCGACAAGCTGAAGGCATCGCGCATCCCCCTCAATGCCTGGGGTCCAGTCGGGGCAGATCAGCCGGCAACCGAGGATTACGCGTACGCCGCGGCGCTGGGCCTCGCCAACCTGATCGCGACCCGAGCGGGAGCCGACGGTCTTCAGGCGACTTGGGCGGCGGCGTCGAGTCGCACCGGCGCGTACCAGCCGGTCGGTGGAGCGGTCGAGACCGTCGATGCAGCGCCGGACTGGCGCAGCCTGCTGGACCTTCTGGAAGCTCAGACTGGCACGGCCTTCGACGACCTGTGGCGAACGTGGGTCGTCCAGGTCGACCAGGCCGCGCTGCTGGACGCGCGGTCCGCCGCCCGCTCCGAGTACGACCAGGTGGTGTCGACGGCCGGCGACTGGCGCCTGCCGCGGCCTGTGCGTGACGCGATGCGGACGTGGCAATTCGCGGACGCCCAACGACTGCTGAGTCAGGCCAGCAGCGTCCTCGATGAACGAGCCAAGATCGATCGCGATGCAGCAACGGCCGGCCTGCACGCGCCGAACACGCTCCGGACCGCGTTCGAAGGCACCGGCGGCTTCGCCGCCGCCGACGCCGAAGGGACGGCCGAGCTGGAGACGATCGCCGCGATCGACCGGGCGACGGCGACGCGCCCCGCCCACCCAGGCATTGTCGAGGCGGTCGGGCTCCTTGGGACGACGCCGGCGGCCGATCTGTCCGCGGCCGGCTCGGCCTTCGCCGATGGCCGCCTCACCGACGCGGTCCGCAGGGCCGACGCCGCACGGGCGACCTGGCTGGGTGCCGCTGAGATCGGCCGGAGCCGCCTCGTCAGCAGCGGGCTGCTCACACTCGCCGCGTTGATCGCCGTGAGCCTGATCGTGGCCGGGTTACGGCCCAGCAAGCGCGCGATGGCCCACCGGCTGGGCCGGCGCCGCCTGGCCCCAGGCTGGGGGTCGCCGTACGCTACACTCCGCGACCAACCGCGCGGAGCCGCTCGGCGCCTGGAGGGGCGCCTCGAGGCACCGCAACCGGGGACGGATCGAGGGGGCGATGGAGTCGTGACCGAAACGGACGTGGCGCCACGGACGTGAACCGACGCCGATGAGCGTCGTCCGGACACGGCCGTCCGTCGAAATCCTGTCGGGCGATTCGGCCGACGTCTATTTCGCACGCGCCGAAAGCATTCTCGAGCGCGAAGGCCTCGATCCCGTCGTCACGATGGAGATCTTCGGCCGGCAGGAAGCGGTTCTCTGCGGAATCGATGAGGCCAAGAACCTTCTTGGCCACGTCTTCGCCGATGCCGACCCGGACGAGACGCGCGTCGAGGCCCTCGACGATGGAGATCGGATCGCGCCCAAGGAGATCGTCCTCCGGATCCACGCCCGTTATCGGCGATTCGGCCTGTACGAGACCGCCCTCCTCGGCATGCTGGCGCAATCGACCGGTTGGGCCACCGCCGCCCGCGAGTGCGTCGAGGCCGCCGCGCCGGAGCCGGTGATCAGCTTCGGCGCCCGCCACGTTCATCCGGATATCACCGACGTCCTCGACTACGCCGCGATCGTCGGCGGATGCGTCGGCGCGTCGACCCCCGCCGGGGCCCGCCTTGCCGGCCTTTCGCCGACCGGCACGATGCCGCACTCGCTGGTACTCATCTTCGGTGACACGGTCGAAGCCGCGATCGCGTTCGACCGCGACCTCGGGCCCGAGGTGCCGCGGATCGTCCTCGTCGACACCTTCCGCGACGAAGCGGAGGAGGCGCTCCGCGTTGCCCATGCCCTCGGCGACCGGCTGTACGGCATCCGACTCGACACCCCGGTCGAGCGCGGCCGGGTGACCGCCGACCTCGTCCACGAGATCCGTGCCCGCCTCGACCAGGAGGGCTACGGTCATGTTCGGATCGTCGTTTCTGGCGGCCTGACTCCGGAGCGGATTCGCCATTTCAAAGACGCCGCGGCACCGGTCGACTCCTATGCGGTCGGATCCCACATCAGCGGGGCGACCCCGGTCGACTTCACCGGTGACATCAAGGAGATCGACGGCCGCATCATCGCCAAGCGTGGCCGGATCCCCGGCCTCACGCCCAGCCCGCGATTGAAGATGGTTGATCTCGGTGCCTGGCGCGGAGGCTGATTCCGTCTCGGCCCGACGCTGAATCCGTCTCCGGTCCGCTCCTGACAGATGCGTCGACGCGTGCGACCATCGATCCATGGAGTCGCAGTGGGGGGAGGCCGAACCGGTCGATCAGCCCGAGGCCGGCGATGCCCCCGACGAGAGCACGTACTGGCTGCTGCACCGTGGCCACGAGCTGCTGCGGGGTCGCCACCATGCCCAGGCGGCCGTCGTGCTGGAGCGGGCGGCACGCCGCGAACCGGGCAAGGGCTCGATCCTCGAGGCGCTGGGCAGGGCCTACTACAACAGCGGCCAGCACGATCGGGCCCGTGAGACGTTCGAAGCCCTGCTCGAGGTCGATCCCTCGGGTCACTACGCGCACTTCGCCCTGGGCCAGAGCTTGAAGCAGCTGAGGCACCTGCGCGAGGCGCGGACGCATCTGCGGCTGGCGGTCGCCCTCAGCCCTGGCTCGCGGCTCTACCAGTCGGCCCTCGACCGCCTCGCCTAGCGACCGCCTCGCCTATCCCTCGACGCTGGCTTCGGTCGTTCGGAGTCGGGCCAGCCAAAGGAGGCCGACCAACGATTTGGCGTCGGCAATTTCGCCCCGATCGGCGAGCGCGAGGGCCTCGACCACGGGGACGCGCTCGAGCTCGAGGCGCTCGTCCTCGTCCGGTCCGAGCCGGCCCTCCGCATCGGCCGGGCGCAGCTCGGTCGCCAGGTAGAGATGCATGAGCTCCGTGGCAAATCCGGGCGCCGTCCAGAACCGACCGAGGAGCTGCCAGGTCGCCGCTCGGTAGCCGGTTTCCTCCTCGAGCTCGCGGACGGCGGCGAGGTCCGGATCCTCCGTGATCCGCGTGATCGGATCGCGATCCAGCGTTCCGGCCGGGATCTCCAGCAGGGCGCGGCCGGCCGGAGTCCGCCATTGACGAACGAGGAGGATCTGGTCGTCGGCGTCGACGGCAACGATCGCGACGGCGCCGGGATGGTCGATGACCTCGCGCGTCGCCCGCGACCCGTCGGCGCGCTCGATCTCGTCGACGCGAAGATCGATGTAGTGACCCCGATGGACGAGGCGGGACCCGACGACCGTCTCGGTGAGATCGGTCTCCGTGTCCCGCCCGTCAGACACGCGGTCGACGATGCGGCGGCGTTCGCCTATGCGGCCGCCACCGCCATGTCGCGCGATGCGAGCGAGACGCCCGTCTCGCCGTCGAAGAGGTGGAGCTTGTCGAGGGGAACCCTCAGCTCGAGGACGTCTCCGGGCGTGATCCGGTGCGACGACGAAACGATCGCGACGATGTCCATGCCATCGGCGGCCGACACGTGGAGCAGCTCCTCGTTTCCGAGGTACTCGACGACGTCGGCCTTCGCGCGGAACGTGGTTGCGCCCGACCCGGCGTCGCCGACGTCGAGATGCTCGGGACGGAAGCCGGCTATCAGCTTGCGGCCGGCCGTGTCCCCGACCGCTTCGCGCAAGCGCGGGGGTACCGCGAGCGTGAAGCCGCCGCCTCCGGCCAGCGCCGACGTGTCCCCGGAGCCGCTGAAGCTGACCTCGACGAAGTTCATCGACGGGCTGCCGATGAAGCCCGCGACGAAACGGTTCACGGGGTGGTCGTAGAGCACCTGTGGCGTCCCGACCTGCTGGAGGATGCCCTCGTTCATGACGGCGATCCGCATGCCCATCGTCATCGCCTCGACCTGGTCGTGCGTGACGTAGATCGTCGTCGTCCCGAGTCGCTGGTGCAGGCGGGCGATCTCTGCGCGGGTCTGGACGCGCAGCTTTGCGTCGAGGTTCGAAAGCGGCTCGTCCATGAGGAACACCGACGGCTCGCGGACGATCGCCCGCCCAAGGGCGACGCGCTGCCGCTGGCCACCGGACAGCTCCTTTGGCTTGCGCTCCAGGAGCTTGTCGATCTGGATGATTCGAGCGGCCTCGGCGACGCGCTTGTCGATGTCGGCCTTGGCAAACTTGCGGAGCTTGAGGCCGAAGGCGAGGTTGTCGCGGACGGTCATGTGGGGATACAGCGCGTAGCTCTGGAAGACCATCGCGATGTCGCGATCCTTGGGGGGGACGTCGTTCACGACGCGGTCGCCGATCTTGAGGGTGCCGCCCGTGACGTCCTCGAGGCCGGCGACCATCCGCAGAGCGGTTGTCTTGCCGCAGCCCGACGGGCCGACGAGGACCATGAACTCGCCGTCCTGGATGTCGAGGTTGAAGTCCTTGACCACCTTGACATCACCAAAGTCCTTGATGACGTGATCGAATGTGACCGTCGCCATTCGGCGTTCCTCCAGCCCCGGGCATCTGGATCATCGCGGGCCCTTGCATCCTGCTGCTCCATCGCAAGCGACGGGCAGACGTAGACGGGCCCCGTACGAGTCACTGGCGCGGGGTGTCCATTCATCGTAGGCACCCGCGCGCGCCGGTGCAAGAGGGTGTACTCGTTGTCCGCGGCTGCCGCCGTGGCCCCACTGCCCGCGCGCGTTCCCAAATCGTCGCGACACGATGGTTAGGGAGTTGTTGTCAGGTGGCCGGCGAGTCGTCGTTCGTGGCGGACGGCCGCGCTGTCGTCAAATCGCCGTTAGACGACGATTTGGGCGCGACTCTGTGTCTAACCGTCGCTGCACGAAGAAATGGTGAGCGTGCGTCGGATGGTCGACGCGGACCGGGGCCGCGGCTCGCCGTTCGGGAGCCTCGGATCAGGGGACGGCGGCGCGAATCCAGTCGGCGAGGTGGATGAAGAGGGGAGCGAAAATGAGGCCGGGCAGGAAGTTCGCGACGCGAACGGCCTTGAGGTCGAGCAGCCGGAGCGCGATGCCGAGGATGATCATCCCCCCGACAGCCGTCATGGCGAGGACCGTCCTGGCATCGAGCACATCTCGGAGGAGGAACGCCGTGGCAGCGATGGCGCCCTGGATCACGAGCACCGTGATCGCGGCGAGGTAGACCCCGGGACCAAGGGCAGCCGCGAAGGCGACGCTGGCAAGCCCGTCGAGCAGGGACTTGGTTGCCAGGAGGGTCGCGTCACCGCGCAGGCCGTTGTCGAGTGAACCGAGAATCGTGAGCGGTCCGACGCAGAACACGAGGCTTGCACTCACGAAGGCCTCGGCGATTCGTGAAGGTTCTTCACCGCGCGCGAGGCGGCGCTGGAACCAAGCCCCCAGCGCCTCGAGGCGGTCGTGGATCCCCAGCAACTCGCCGGTGACGACGCCGACCAGCAGTCCCGCGAGGACCGCCAGCGAATCACCAACCCGGCTCGCCGGATCCTCGAAGATGCGAAGTCCCATCGAAACGGCAAGGATCGTCACGAAGAAGCCGATGCCCGTCATGAGGCTGCCCTGGATCCGGGGCGGCATCCGCGACGCGGCGAGGAGGCCGACGGTCGTGCCCAGCACGATCGCCACGGTGTTCAGGAGCGTTCCGGTCAGGAACATCTGGCGATGGTACGGCCCGATGCTTCGAGCATGGGGCATCCTTCGCCCAGAATGGGCGGCGGGAATGGATCGAGGGGACGTCGATTGAGGCCTCTCAGGCCTGGTCGGCGGGCGGTCGCGGTCGCGCCAGGCCCTCAGGGACGAGATCGTCCGCGTCCGGCTACGCTGAGCCCATGAAAGCAGGCATCATCGTTCCCCAGGGTTGGACCGGCGACTACAACGGGTGGGATCCGTCCCGCGCGTGGGCGCGCAGTGTCGAAGTCGCCCGGCAGGCGGACCAGATCGGCTTCGAATCGATCTGGCTCTTCGACCATTTCCACACCGTCCCCAGGCCCACCGACGAGTTGACGTTCGAGTCGTTCACGTCGCTGAGCGCATTGGCAGCGTTGACCAGTCGCGTCAGGCTCGGGCACATCGTCATCTGCAACGGCTACCGCAACCCCGCCCTCACGGCCAAGATGATCTCGACCATGGATGTCATCAGCGGCGGCCGGATGGAGCTTGGAATCGGCGCCGGCTGGAAACGTGACGAATGGGTCGCCTACGGCTACGGCTTTCCGGAGGCCAGGGAGCGGCTCGCGGGCCTTGCCGATGGCCTCGAGGTCATCACGAGGATGCTGGCCCCCGGTCGCACCACCCACGCAACGTTCCGGGGGCGATTGGCCTCGGTCGAAGACGCGATCAACGTGCCCAAGCCCATTCAACAGCCCCGCGTGCCGATCATGGTCGGTGGGAATGGTCCGAACGTCACCTGGCGGCTGGCCGCGAAGCATGCCGATGAGCTCAACGTCGACGGCATGTCGCCCGACGAAGTCGCGGAATCCCTGCCGATCATCCGTTCGCGCTGCGAAGAGATCGGGCGCGATCCGGCGACCCTCCGCGTCAGCGTTCACCTCTGGTGGGGGAGCGCGCCGCGACCAGGGCAGGAGCGGGTGGACATCCTCGCCCGCTACGAGGAGCTGGGCGTGTCGCGAGTCATCGAGCTCCTCAGGGACTCCACGACGAGCGATGAGGCACTGCCCAGCTTCGCCGACGACGCCCGCGCGGCCGGGCTCGAGCTCGGCGACGCCGTGCCTGCGGGAGCCTGACGTCGATGACCGACCACGACCACGGGCACGATCACGAACAAGCTCGCGAGCACGAGCACGAGCACGAGCATGAGCATCACCACCACCACGCCCCCCTTGACTACGAGGCGGCGATCGAAGCCTTCCGCGCCGAGAAGGACGAGTTCTTCAAGGAGGATCCCGGTTCGCCGCTGGCACCCGAGGATCACGAGCTGTTCACCGCCATCGCGTACTTCCCGCCGAATCGGGCCTTCGCGGTCGGCGGACTCGCCCTCGAGCCGGCCGATGCCGGCGAAGAGCGGACCCTGCAGATCCCGACGTCGGACGGCCGACTCAGGGAGGCGAACCGAGTCGGACGCCTGAGGTTCGTGCTCGAAGATCGAGAGATGAGCCTCCATGGCTACAGGTTCGCCGGGATGGATGACGGCGACCTCTTCGTGCCGTTTCTCGACCTGACCTCCGGGAACGAGACCTACGGCGCCGGCCGGTACCTGGACCTGACCCCCGACGACGACGGCACGTACACGCTCGACTTCAACCTCGCCTACCACCCCACATGCGTCTTCTCGCCGCGATTCTCCTGCCCGCTCACTCCCGAGGAGAACCGCCTGCCGATCCGGGTCGAAGCCGGGGAGAAGCTGACTCCGGGTATCGGCGAGCACTGACCGGGGCCCGTCCCGTCGGGCGGGCATCGCGGCTTGGCGATGGGGCGGGCGATGGGCACCTGAAACCAGCCCGTGTCGCCTTGCGCCGCGGCGCGCAGGTCCGTCAGACTGCGCGAAATCGCGCGGAGGTTGAAAGCGCTGTTCCCGATCCTTCTCCAATCGGGTCCGATCACGGTCTATACGCACGACGCGTTCTCCGTCGTCGCCATCCTCGTCGGGCTGGCGATCTACTACCGGGAGTTGCGCCGCCGCCGCTGGCTTAACGCCACGATCGTCTGGATCTCGTTGGCCGCGATCCTGGCGGCCGCGGTCGGCGCGCGCCTCATCACCGCGTGGGAGCGACCCGAGGTCGTGGCCTCGTTCGCGACGATGCCCTTGACGATGGCGATCGAGCGCAGCGGCAAGAGCATCATCGGGGCGGTAGCGGGCGGCTATCTCGCGATCGTGGTTGCCAAACGGGCCTTCGGCTATCGGCGCTCGACGGGCGATTGCTACGCGTTGGCGATCCCGATTGCGACGGCGATCGGTCGCATCGGTTGCTTCCTCACCGAGTTGCCACTGGGTACCCCGACCGCCCTGCCGTGGGGGATGACCGTCAGCCCAAAGGCTGCTGCAGGCCTTGCGGTCTGCCCGTTCTGCGGCGGCCCGATGCACCCGTCGATGCTCTACGAGGTCGCCTTCAACGTCGTGGCAGCGCTGCTTGTGTGGCGGTTTCGGAGACGGGTTCCCGTCCCGGCGACGCTCTGAAGCTCTACCTGCTGGGGGCCGGGATCTTCCGATTCCTCGTGGAGTACGTCAGGACGAGCCCGCCCCAGGCGCTCGGACTCACCGCGCCCCAGTGGGTCCTGATCCCGATGCTGATCTTGCTGTTCATCCATTTCGCCCGTGAGGCCAGGAGAGGCGCATGGCGTGTCCCGCTTGCGCCGCCCGCGTATCTGGAGGTGGGAGCATGACTTCGGGACCGCTCGATCCAGGGACGCCCAACGGGGAACCGCAGCCGGAGCCGGGAGAGCAGCCAGGAGGGCAGCCAGGAGGGGCGCCCCAGTGGACGCTGCGACCGGGGCCGGAGGGGGCTCCACCTGGTGAGCCAGCCGAGCCCGGTCCGCCCAGCCAGCCGGGGCCTGGCGGGCTGAGCGCTTACCTCGCCGCAAACCGCGGTCGGTTCACCGACGAGGTGCTGGTCGACGAAGCAGTCAAAGCGGGCTGGAGCGCGGATGCGGTCCAAAACGAGCTCGCGGCGCTGACCGATGGGCAGGCCACCGCCCCGATCCGCGCTCGGGCGCGGCGGATCGTCATCGTCCTGTACCTGGTCGGCTACGCGGTGCTGGTCGCAGCGATGCTGACAAACGTCGGTAATTACGGCGGGGGCGGGATCGGGACGGTCGTGCTGACAGTCGCCCTTGGCATCGCCTTCGCGGTCGGCAGTCTCTGGGTCCGCCGCAAGCGGATCAGTGCCGATCGGCTCGAAGGTTCGCTGCCGGTGTTGATCGCCCTTCCGGCGATCCTGTGGCTGGTCGTCACCGGGCTGTGCGTCGCAACGGGCCTGCCATTCTCGGGGCGAGGCTAGGCCCCAGCTACTCGACGAGGAGATCGCCGATGCTCGACCTGCGTCCCTATACGCCGCTTCGGATGGTCCTGACGATCTGCGGCCATTGCTTCTCCGAAGATCCCGATCGGGAAATCGACTACGAGACCGACATCCTGCAGGGCAACCTGGTGGCGATGGATGGTTCGGTCTATCTCCGCCGCACGTGCCGGCGTGGCCACGGAGAGGTCATGAGCCTGTACGAGGAGGACTACGACCTCTGGCAGGGCCTCCAGGAGTGGCGGATCCCGACGCGGGTGATCACGCCCGACACGCGCGGCAACACCCGCCCGATCCCGATGGGCTACATGGATGGGCTCGGCGATCTCCAGACCCAGCACAGCTGCATCCTGCTGCTCGACGTCACCGAGAATTGCAACCTGCAGTGCCCAACCTGCTTCGCTGCGAGCGGACCCGGGATCAATCGCCACGCCCGGCTGCCGCACATCCTCCGCTCGCTCGACACCGGGATCGAGCGCGAGGGTGGCCGGATCGACGCGTTGATGCTCTCGGGGGGCGAGCCGACCGTTCACCCGGAGATCCTGGAGATCATCGAGGCCGCGACTGAACGGAACGTCACTCGCGTGATCCTCAACACCAATGGCATCCGGATCTCTCGGGACGACGCCTTCGTCGCGGGCCTGGCGAAGCTGCGCGGCCGCGTCGAGGTGTACCTCCAGTTCGACGGGTTCAAGCCCGAGACGCATCTGTACCATCGCGGCCAGGACCTGCTCGAGGTCAAGGCCGAGGCCATTCGCCGCCTGACGGGCGAGCGCATCTTCACGACGCTTGCCGTCGCCGTGGCCGACGGCGTGAACGACGACGAGGTCGGTTCGATCGTCGACTTCGCGTTTGCGACCGACTACATCGCCGGCGTCGCGTTCCAGCCGATGTTCACCGCCGGGCGGGCGCACGACGTCGACCCGATGCGCCGGCTGACCACGACCGGCACGATCCGCCGCCTCGGGGAGCAGACCGGTCGGCGCGTGGGACCGGACGACTTCATCGCCCTGCCGTGCAGCCACCCGGACTGCTCGTCGCTGACGTACTTCGTCCGTGGCGACGACGACACCTACAAGTCGGTGGTCCAGATGATCGGTCGGGACGTGCTGAAGGAGCGAATGGCGGTGATCGGCAACCGCCTGGCGCCGGACGACCCGCTCTGGGAATCGCTGACGGGCCTCATGAGCGAGACCGCGATGGTCAGCCGCAAGGAGGTCATCGATTACCTCCTCAATATCTGCGAGGTCTGCGACCTTGGCGTGTCGGGATTCGTCCGAACGCTCGGCCGGTGGGTGATGAACCGCGGCGCGGCGCCGGTCGAGGATCTCGCCCGCCGCGTGAAGCGCGTATCGATCAAGACGTTCATGGATCCGTGGACCCTCAACGTCGAGCGGCTCCAGCAATGCTGCGTCCACGTCGGATCGACCGACGGGGAGGCCAATCCCGTGCGCGTACCGTTCTGCGCCCGGCAGATCTTCGGCTCCCTGCGGCGCCACACGTCGGCCGGGATGGTGCCGGCACGCGAGCTGATCTCGCTCGATGGGGACTTCCGACGTGGCCGGGAGGTGCAGGCATGAGTGCCACGCCTTCCAGTGCCACGGCGTCTGTCGGGCCGCAGTCGTACGCGCGGCCGCCGCTGTCCGGGCCGGAGAAATACGAGCGGCTCGCCTTCACCTTCTGCCGCCTCGGCACGACCGGCCTGATCGCCTGGGCGGTGAGCCCGGCGATTTTCGTCCTCGCCGTCTCGCTCGTGGCGATCGCGCTCTATGCCCGCTCGATCGCGCTCGGCGTGAGCTGGTCGAAGTGCGTGCTGCGCCGGCCGACGCTGATCATCGGTTTCTGGGGCGTCGTGGCGGCCGGCGACCTCTACTGGCTGGTCGCCCTCGGGGGCCATCTGCCGGGTCGCTGAATGGCGGTGGGAGTGGGGTGGCCTGCGGGGGTCGAACCCGCAACCTGCGGAACCACAATCCGCTGCTCTGCCGGTTGAGCTAAGGCCACCGCGAGGTGCCCCGGGCGAGAAGCTCACGAGGCCTGTCAGGCCACCAGGGCGAAGGGGAGTGTACCCGGAAACCGATACGTCGCCCCGAACGACACGGCATCCATCGACGATTGTGCCAACATGGACCTTCAGTACCCAAACAGTAGTTGGAGGACCGCCCGGTGCCGACCTACATGGACATGCACGACATCCCAGGCGTCAAGGCTGCAGACGCCGCAGGCGCTCATGCGGCCGACGTCGCAACCCAGGGCAAGTACGGCGTCAATTACAAGCACTACTGGGTCGACGAGAAAGAGGGCAAGGTCTTCTGCCTCGTGGACGCACCGGACAAGGAGACGGCCACGAAGGTTCATCGCGAGGCTCACGGCCTCGAGGCCCACACGCTCTTCGAGGTCGAGCAGGGGGCCTGAGCGCATGCGACTGGCGGCCTGAACGCCGCCGGCACGCCCCCGGATATCCGGGAGGGCACGCCGAATGACCGACGGAAACCCAACCCGGACGGGCTCGATGCCGGCCTCAAGCGAGCCGGCCCCGAGCGATCCGGCGTCTCGCGATCCCGCGGCCACAGGGGCGATCGCGGCGATGAACTCGTTCTCGCCGGCGTCGCCCTTTCCGCCGATCGCCGATTACGCGTTCCTGTCCGACTGCGAGGTCACCGCGCTCGTCGCCCCCAGCGGCAACGTCGAGTGGCTGTGCCTGCCGCGGATGGATTCGCCGAGCGTCTTCGGGGCGATCCTCGATCGCGATGCCGGCGGGTTTCGGTTTGGCCCGGCCGACGTTCGCGTGCCGGCTGCCCGGCGCTACCTGCCGGGCACAATGGTCCTGGAGACGAGCTGGGGCACGCCCAAGGGGTGGGTGATCGTCCGCGATGTGCTCCTGATCGGCCCCTGGCATCACGAGGGTGAGCGTGGCGCGACGCACACGCGTGCCCCGACGGACTACGACGCGGATCACGTCCTGCTTCGCACGGTTCGCTGCGTCAACGGCGA
The DNA here is from genome assembly GCA_036570185.1 of Candidatus Limnocylindrales bacterium. Classification (GTDB taxonomy): domain Bacteria; phylum Chloroflexota; class Limnocylindria; order Limnocylindrales; family CSP1-4; genus DATCPH01. The sequence continues at coordinate 31,399 of DATCPH010000126.1, forward strand.
GATGCAGCTGGCGCTCGACTGTGAGCCCGTCTTCGATTACGGCCTGGTGCCGGGCACATGGGACTACACGGGGCCCGGCTACCACCAGATCAGCTGCACGGCCGAAGGCACCGATCTGAACCTCACCCTGACGTCCGACATGAACCTCGGCTTCGAAGGGCCGCGGGCCATCGCCCGAACGCTCATCAAGGAGGGCCAGACCCGCTTCTGCGCCCTGTCCTGGGGAGCCCAGCCGCCGCCTCGGACGCACGACGAGGCCTATCGGCGGCTCGTCTGGACCGCCCACCATTGGCAGCACTGGCTCGGCCGCGGGCGCTTCCCCGACCACCGCTGGCGCCAGTATCTCGAGCGCTCGGCCCTGACCCTCAAGGGCCTGACCTACGCCCCGACCGGCGCCGTCATCGCGGCGGCCACGACATCTCTCCCCGAGACCCCGGGCGGCGAGCGCAACTGGGACTACCGCTACTCATGGATCCGCGATTCGACCTTCGCGCTATGGGGCCTCTACACCCTCGGCTTCGACTGGGAGGCCAATGACTTCCTGTATTTCGTTGCCGACATGGCGGGCGGCAGCGACGACCTCCAGATCATGTATGGAATCGGCGGCGAGAAGGTCCTCGAGGAGCGGACCCTCGACCACCTGTCGGGCTACGATGGCGCGCGTCCGGTCCGCATCGGAAATGGGGCCTTCAACCAGCAGCAGCACGACATGTGGGGCGCGGTCCTGGACTCCGTCTACCTCCACACGCGGTCGCGCGACCACCTCGACGAGCAGATCTGGCCCATCCTTGCGATCGCGGGGCGCGCCTGGCGCGACTGCGCCAGGACCACGAGCAGGCCGACCGCTGGCAGGCGGCCGCGGACGAGATCCAAGCCGACATCTGCGCGAACGGGCTGGACGGTCGCGGCGTCTTCACCCAGGCATACGGCAGCACGGCGCTCGACGCTTCCCTGCTGCTGATGCCGCTGGTCAGGTTCCTGCCAGCCGACGACGAGCGGATCCGGAAGACGGTCCTGGCGATCGCCCACGAGCTGACCGTCGACGGCCTCGTCCTGCGCTACAAGACCGAGGAGACCGACGACGGGCTTTCGGGACGCGAGGGCAGCTTCACGATCTGCTCCTTCTGGATGGTCTCGGCGCTGGTCGAGATTGGAGAGCTGGACCGCGCCAGGCGGATGTGCGAGAAGCTCCTCTCGTTCGCCAGCCCGCTCGGCCTATACGGGGAGGAGATCGATCCCGAAACGGGCCGTCATTTGGGCAATTTCCCGCAAGCGTTCACCCACCTCGCCCTCATCAACGCGGTGATGCACGTCATCCAGGCCGAAGCCCCCGCAGCAGCCGCCGGCCAGCCTGGGCGACCTCGCCGCGACCGCGCGGCGACCCGCCGCGGGCCCGCCCCGCTCGATGCCAGGGACGGGGAATCCGGTGCTCCACAGGGAGCGCGAAAGGGCTGACAAAACCGGCGTGGTTCTGTCGGGGCCTCTGCTAGACTCGGGCCGTCGAACGACCTCGTGTGACCGTCGGAGGACTGCCCGCCCGTGACGATCGCCCTTCCCCGGATGAACCGCCTACCCGTTGCCGAGCGCGGCATCACGATCGCCGATTTCCTCGTCCCGATCCGAATTGGGGAGCGGCTCACCGTGAGGGCGCGCCATGTGGCGCTGATCGCAGCCGGCGCTCTCCTGATCGCGCTCGGGGCCCGCATCGCGATCGTCCTCCCGGGAAATCCCGTTCCCATCACCGGGCAGACGTTCGGTGTGCTCGTCGCGGGCGGCGCCCTTGGCTTCCGACGCGGGATTGCCTCGACCGGCCTCTACGTCGCCCTCGGGCTCGTCGGTCTGCCGTTTTTCGCACTCAACAGGACTGGCCTCGAGGTGCTGTGGGGATCGACCGGCGGCTATCTCGTGGGGTTCATCGTCGCCGCCGCGATCGTCGGCCGGCTCGCGGAGCTCGGCTGGGATCGCAGGCTGATTGGCTCCGTTGGCGCGATGCTGATCGCCAGCGTCGCGATCTACGCGATCGGCGTGCCGTGGCTCGCACTGACGACGTTCCACGGCGATCTGGGCAAAGGCATCACCTACGGGCTCGTGCCGTTCGTGGTCGGTGATGCAATCAAGGTCGCCCTGGCCGCGGCCGTGTTCCCGGCCGCGTGGTGGTTCGTCGGGCGACGAACGGGAGAGCGCTGACCGAGCCCGGTTCGCGTTCGACGGCCGGCCTCAGATGACACGGGCGAGGGCCGTCTTGAGGCTCCTGTATGAGTCGCGCAGCAGGCGGTCGACGTCGGGCCAGTAGGCTCGGCCCTCTGCTTTGGGTCCTTCGGGATCGGCAATCGCACCACGGTCACGTACCTCAGCCGCAACCCCTCGAAGGCGGCCTGCCTCGGCGACCTGATCCTCGGGCACGTCGTAGAACGCCGAGTAGAGGCGCGTGATTGCTTCACCGGCAGCCGTTCCCGCGGCGAGGCCGATCTCCCGCCGCACGACCCACCATCGAAGCTCGCGACGGGCAACCTCGATCGCGTCAATGTTCGGTGGTAGACCCAGCAGCTGGTAGCCGCGGGCGATGTCGGGCGCGAACCGGTCGTAGTCACCGCTGGCACGGGCGAAGCCCGCCGCGGCCCGGGTCAATAAGAGCGACGCAACAAGGGCGCGAGGCCACGATGCCCCGGCCTGGGCTCGCAGGGCAAGCACGAGCAATCCGAACAGGCGCGCTGGCTGGCGCCGGTAGTACGCCATCCACATCCGCGTCTCGAGGCGGGCCAGTCGGTCGGCGTCGAAATCCGCGCCCCAGCGAGCCATGGTGCCGTCTCCTCCCGCTGACTGTGCTGCCTCGCGCTCTTGCGACCTGGGCTCTGTCGCGATCGTCGCGCGGTAGCGTTCAAGGCGATGGCATGCGGCCGATCGTGGCGGTCGACGCAGCTGTTGCCCACGATTTACGCACACCACGGGTCTGCCGCAGCTGCGATTCGCGCTGAATCCGTGCATACCATCATCCGGGGCGATGAGCCGTGATAGCTGGCGGTGGCACATCACGACTCCGACCGCGAAACCGATCGCTGCTCTATCGTGCGGACGTGGCCCCCGGTCCCGTACCCAGCGCCCCCGATCCAGGTCTCTACGGCCCCGACAGCGAAGCGTGGCGGCTGAACCGCGAGTCGATGATCCTGCTCGGGGCGGGCCCGCGGGCGCTCCTCCTCCAGATCGCGCACCCGCTGGTTGCCGAGGGCGTCGACCAGCACTCCGACTTCCGCTCCGATCCGTGGGCGCGTCTCCGGGCGACCCTGCGGAGCTATCTCCGGATCGTCTACGGAACGACAGGGGCGGCACGAGCGGAGATCCGCCGTCTGGACGAGCTCCATCGCAACGTCGCCGGCCCGGTCCGCGACGCGGCGGCCCGCCAGGACCACGGGCCCCGGTATTCCGCGCGCGACCCCGAGCTCGCGCTTTGGGTTCACGCGACGCTGGTCGACTCGACGATCGTCGCCCATGACGCCTGGATCGAGCCGTTGAGCCGGGCACGGCGCGCCGGGTTCTACGACGAGACCCGGGCCGTGGGACGGGCCTTCGGCATCCGGGACGAGATCCTTCCGGCCGACTTCGCGGCCTTCGAGCGCTACCTCGCAACGATGCTCGCGCCGGAAGGCCCGATCCGCGTATCGCCGACGGCCCGCGAGCTTGCATGCTCGATCCTCCGGCCGCCCCTCGGCCCGATGGCACCCGCGCTTGCACCTCTCCTCGACCGCCTCCCGGCTGACGCATACGCCTGGACGCTCTGGCCGGCCGTCGGCCTCCTGCCCGCAAGTGTCCGCGACGGCTATGGCCTCGAATGGGGACCCGTCCAGCAGGCCGTGGCGCGCTGGCTCGTTGGCACATGGCGAGCGCAGCGCCCTTTGATCCCGACCGCGCTGCGCTGGATGCCGCAGGCGCGCGCGGCGGACGCAAGAATGGGGCCGGCGCGATGACCACCCGTAGCAGAGATCAGGGCTTGTGAGCGGACCGCCGAGGAATCTCCCGGCAGCACCGGCGCGGGGCGCTTGATGGCGCAGTCGACGTCGATGGCCGGCTCGACCAACGCGGTGGACCCCGGGATGTTGCTGGCCGCGATCCGCGAGCGACTCCCGGAGCTCCGCCTGCTGACCGATCCCATCGATCGGGAGTCGTACCGCTACGACGAGACGGCCTATCTCAAGGCCGGCTTGCCGGCCGCGGTGGCCCTGCCGACGTCGACCGAGGAGGTCGCCGAGCTGGTCCGGCTCGCCGCGGAGCATCGGGTCCCGGTCGTGCCGCGGGGCGCGGGCACGGGTCTCTCCGGCGGCGCCGCGGGCATCGAAGGCGCGGTGACAGTCGCGTTCACCGCAATGAACCGGATCCTCGAGATCGACCGGGACAACCTCGTCGTGGTCACCCAGCCGGGGGTCATCAATGCGCACCTGAAGGCCGCCGTCGCGGCGGAGGGCCTCTTCTACGCGCCCGATCCCGCGAGCTTCGAGATGTGCTCGATCGGCGGAAACCTCGCCACGAACGCCGGCGGCCTGTGCTGTATCAAGTACGGCCAGACGCGCGAGAGCGTGCTCGGCCTCGAGGTCGTCCTGGCCGACGGCTCCGTCATCCGGACGGGCGGCAAGAACATCAAGGACGTCGCCGGGTACGCCCTCACCCAGCTCCTGGTCGGCAGCGGCGGCACGCTTGGGCTGATCACGGAGGCCACGCTGCGCCTACGACCGATGCCGCCGCCGCGGGCCACATTGCTGGCCTTCTTCGCGAGCCTCGACGACGCCGGGAAGGCGGTCAACGCCGTGACCGCCGCCGGCCTCTCGCCGGTGACGCTCGAGCTGATGGACCGCTTCACCATTGCCGCGGTCGACGACATGCAGTCGCTGGGCCTCGACCGCACGGCAGCGGCGATGCTGATGATCGAATCCGACTTGCCCGGTGTCGCCGCGACCGACGAGCTCGACCGCGCGGCGACGGCCTGCACCGACTCTGGCGCGACCGACGTCATCCGCTCGTCCGACCCCCAGGAGGCCGACTGGCTCCGGCAGGGCCGACGATCCGCCTTCCCCGCCCTCGAGCGCCTCGGCGTGGCCCGCATGGAGGACGTCGGCGTGCCCCGTGCGCGCATCCCCGAAATGATCCGGGCAATCGAGCGGGTCGGGGAGCGGCACCACGTGCGGATCGGGACGTTCGGCCACGCCGGCGACGGCAACCTCCACCCGACCTTCGTCTTCGAGCGCGACGACCCGCGCGCCGAGGAGATCACCGAAGCGGCCCGGGCCGACCTCTACCGCGAGGCGATCGCCCTCGGCGGCACGATCACTGCCGAGCACGGGATCGGCGTCGCCCGGCGCGACTTCCTCGAGCTGCAGCGAGGGGCGGGCGCGGTCGCGGTCATGCGCAAGATCAAGGCTGCCCTCGATCCGCTGGGGATCCTCAATCCCGGCCGCATGCTCTGATGGATCCCTGGCGGACGATCATCGAGCCGTTCCGGATCCATTCGGTCGAACCGATCCGGATGACGACGCGCGAAGAGCGGGAAGAGGCGCTCCAGGCCGCGGGCTGGAACCTGTTCAACGTTCACGCCGACGATGTGCTTGTCGATCTCCTGACCGACTCGGGCACGGGCGCGATGTCACGCGACCAGTGGGCGGCCATCCAGCACGGCGACGAGAGCTACGCCGGCTCGCCGTCGTTCTACCGCTTCCTGGAGGCGGTCCAGGAGCTGTTCCCCTTCCGCCACGTGATCCCGACGCATCAGGGTCGGGCGGCCGAGAAGATCCTCTTCAGCGCCATCGGTGGACCCGGCAACGTCATTCCCAACAACACCCATTTCGACACGACCCGAGCGAACGTGGAGTACACGGGCGCCGAGGCCGTCGACCTCGTGATCTCGGAGGGGCGCGTCCCGTCGGCGCGGCATCCGTTCAAGGGAAACATGGACCTCGACGCGCTCGATGCCCTCATCCGCGAGCGCGGCGCCAGAAACGTGCCCGTGGTCTTCGTGACCGTGACCAACAACTCGGGCGGTGGCCAGCCGGTCAGCCTCGAGAACCTCCGCGGCGTGCGCGCGGTCTGCGATCGCTACGGGCTGCCACTGTTCCTCGACGCCTGCCGGTTCGCCGAAAACGCCTGGTTCATTCACGAACGCGAGGACGGCTACACGTCGAAGGCGATCGCGGACATCGTCCGCGAGATGGCCGCCCTCGCCGACGGCATGACCATGAGCGCCAAGAAGGACTGTATAGCGTAGGTGTATCATTCCCCGGAACCGCAGAGAGGGGAGCCGGGAATGTCGGAGCCGTACGCCTACATCCGCCGCAGTGTCGCCAGCCGGGGCGATCCGGGCGACCAGTCCCGCGAGTTCCAGACCGACAAAGTCCGTCAGCTCGCCGGCCCCGACGCCGATCGCCTCCACATCCTCGATGGTGACTGGGGACGCTCCGCATCGACCGACAAGACCGGACTGCGCACGGCGTTTCTGAGCCTCATTGAGGACGTTGAGGCTGGCGCCGTGTCGCACGTGTTCGCCTATTCACCTGACAGGCTGGCGCGCTCCGTGGAGTGGAGCGCGAGGCTCGTCAATGCCTGTCGCCGAGCCGGTGTACCGATCACGACCACAGCCGGCACCGTCGGGCCGGCCGACCCCGGCGCGAGGATGCTGTTCAACGTGTTCGCAGCCATGAACGAGAACGCGCTCGAGGCGATGGAGCAGAAGGCTCGCGACACGATCGGCAACCGTCGCAAGCGCAACCTTGCAGCCGGACTCGCGGCCAACGCCGGGATGGGGCGCAAGCCCTACGGGGCGATGCCCGGCGAGGACGTAGGTGCGATCCTCGATGCATTCCGCCGGACAGGGTCGTTCCTGGGCACCTGCAAGGCCCTCACCGCGGCCGGCATCCCGTCTCGCCTCGGGAACGGCTGGAACGTTCGCACCGTCGCCCGGATCATCCGCCGCACCGAACCGTCGCTCGTCCCGGCCCACGGTCGACAGGGTCAGCGGGCACGCGCCACGCGGATATTCGCCGGGCTGCTCGTCTGCCACTGCGGCGATGTTCTGACCTCGATGCCACGGGCCGGCTCTGTGGGCTACTACTGCCGCCGCGCCCATTCCGATCCGCGCCACTCTCGGCCCTACGTCGTGGCGGAGCCGAAGATCAGAGCGTGGGCCGAGCGGGAGGCAACGCGGTTCCGCCCGGTGGATGCGGACGGCCAGCCCATCGACCGCGTCAGGCTCGCGGAGACGTCCCGCGAGGAGCGGAAGGCGATCGACGCCCGCCGCGATCGCATCATGACCATGTTCGAGCGCGGCGACCTCGATCCCTCCGAGTATGCCGCCCGAATGGACGCGATCGCCGCGGATCGCACGGCCCTGGACGACCAGGAACGGGTCGCCACGCTTCCGCCGGGGATCGACTGGACTTGGAGCCCGGCGAGCCTCAACGTGGCGCTACGGGCGCTCTGGCATCGGATCGAGCTCGGTCCTGATCTTCGGCCGGTGCGCGCGGAATGGACGGTGCCAGAATGGCGGGCGTGACCACTTGGCCGGCTCGTCGGGTAGGGAACCGCATCCTGTGTGGTCGCCCAGCGCCGAACGGCGGCTGTCGCGGCGAGATCGCCAGGATCAGGAAGACCGCCGGCCCGCACGGGACGCCTGGTTACCGCCGCGACGTGGCTCCCGGGCAAATGACTGAGGACATAAAACTCCCCTTCGGTCTAGCTGAGGACCCGCCCGGTTCGGGTAACTGGCGCCTGACACGGCGGGCAGCGCGCCGACTCTCGGCAGGACGGAAGGCGTTCACCAGTCATCCGCGCTATCCGACCGAGGCGCGTGCCGACCTCTGGCACGATGAGTCGTCGGTAAACGATCCACCTGGACTACCGTTCCGCCGGCCTTGTCCGACGTGCGGCGTCCTTGCATTGGTGACAGCTGACCTGCTATCTTTATAGAAGACGAAAACGCCGGGACCACCCGGAAGGCTCGACGCACGGCCCGACCAGCCGACCCTCCCCGCTCTAGCGGCAGGGGTCCGGCGGAGGATCGTGCGTTTTGGTATCCGCCACAAAGGACCCGATCAAGGTCCGCGCTGGGAAGATCGGCGCCGATATCCGCTGGGGCTCTGAGCCCCGTGTCGTTCGTCTCGACCAGCTGACGCCGCCCCAGCGGCGCTTGGTCGTCGCCCTGGTCGACGCCGCACGCAAAGAGGCCGTCACGGTCCTTGAGACGTCCGTGACGGCCGAGCCGGAGGTGCGGCGTGACTCCGCAACCCCGACTAGCTGACTCTACACCCACCGGCCTGCGCTGGATCCCGATCGACCGGACCCGCTGGGCAAAGAACACGGCCGATGGCCGCAATCAACACGGGGCCGACGGCCGCTCCCTCCCGGCCGAGCGCGCCTCAGTGCATCGACCGGCGTCGGCCCCGACGCGCGCATCGTCGGGGCCG